>NC_013204.1:375000-750000 GCF_000024265.1 Eggerthella lenta DSM 2243
ACTCGGTGGTGCAGCGCGGCAAGAAGGAAAGCGGCCAGGTGGATCTCGTGTACGTCACCCACACCGCGCGCGAGAAGAGCGTGCGCGACGTGCTGGCCGAGATCGCCGAGCTCGACGACGTGCTGCGCGATGAGCCCAGCGTCATCCGCGTGGAGGAGTGATCCTGCGCGCACATCGACGCCCCTCGAACGGCCTCGCCTCGTGCGGGGCCGTTCGTTTTACACTACCCCCTTAGCAGCGACCTGGGCTTCCTCTATAATCATGCCTTATCAGAGGGCATATTGGCACATCGGGGACAGAGAGGGGCGCTCGTGCAATTCGCAGTAGATTCGCTCCTCGACGGACTGTCCGAGCTCGTGTACATCAGCGACCCCGACACCTATCAGCTGCTGTTCGTCAACAAGGCCGGCAAAGAGGCTTACGGCCAGGACATCGCCGACGGAACGCACCTGTGCTACGCCGCGCTGCAGAACCGCACGTCCCCCTGCCCGTTCTGCACGAACAACCGCCCGAGCGGCGGCGCGTTCCTCGAATGGGAGCACACGAGCCCCATCACGAAGCATCACTACCTGTTGCGCGACAAGCTGATCGACTGGAACGGCAAGCAAGCGCGCCTCGAGATCGCGTTCGACATAACCGATCACGACCGCGAGAAGGAATCGTTCAAGTTCCTCGCAAGCGCGAACGGTTTGAACGTCGAATGCATCCGGGTTCTGGAGAACGACGATCTCGATGCGGCGCTCAACGCGGTGTTGGGCATGGTGGGCGAGTTCTTGCAGGCCGATCGCACCTACATCTTCAACATCGTGAGCCATCGCATGTGGAACGCCTACGAGTGGTGCGCGCAGGGCGTGTCTCCCGAGATCCAGAACCTGTCCGATTTGCCGTTGTCGCTGATCGATCACTGGATCGAGCGGTTCACCCGCGGGGAAGCGGTCATCATCAACTCGGTGGACGACCTGCAGGACGGCGAGCGCGCCGACGAGTACGAGGCGCTGTCCGTCCAGGGCATCCAGTCGCTCGTGGTCGTTCCGCTCGAAGTGGACGGCAGGCTCGTAGGCTATATGGGAGCAGACGATCCGAAGAAAGGCCGCCTGGAAATCATTGAGAAGCCGCTGGTCAGCCTGGCGTCGTTCATCTCCGCCAGCATGAAGCGCGCGATGGCGGAGCGCCAGGTTGACGAGCTGACCTGGAAAGACGGATTGACCGGTGCGTACTCGCGCAGCGCGTTCCATCGCGATTACGACTGCGGGACGTTCGAGAGCATCGGGTTCGTGCTGGTGGATGCCGACCGTCTTGCGGTGGTGAACCGGGAGCGCAGCCGCGACGAGGGCGACGAGGTCCTGCGGCGCATCTGCTCTTCCATGCGCGAGGTGTTCGGCGAGGGCGTGTACCGCATCGGCGACGACGAGTTCTGCGCGGTGGCCCTGCCGCTTGAATACGAGGAGTTCGACCGCATGACGCGCAGCCTGACGGCCCGCTTCGCCGAGGCCGGGCTGCCCGCTTCGGTGGGGCTTGCCTGGAGCGAGCGCTGCGAAGACGCGACCGTGCTGCTGAACACGGCGGGCGACCGCATGCGCCGCGTCAAGATCGGGCGGCATCGGGCAACCGATCTGGGCATCGACTTGGCGCAGGACGGAGCGGTGAACGACCTCATCCGCCCCGGCGGCGCGCGGGACGCGGTGGAGGCCGGGCTGCTCGACATC
This sequence comes from Eggerthella lenta DSM 2243, assembly GCF_000024265.1. NCBI lineage: Bacteria > Bacillati > Actinomycetota > Coriobacteriia > Eggerthellales > Eggerthellaceae > Eggerthella > Eggerthella lenta. The sequence goes on from NC_013204.1 coordinate 376,707, forward strand.
TTCCTCATGCCTCAGGTGGCAACGCAAACCGGTGCGCTGGTAGGGGCCGAAGCGCTCATCCGCTACCTCGACCCCGAGCGGGGGATCGAGGTGCAGCCGGCATCCTTCGTTCCCGCGTTGGAGGACATGGGCGAGATCGCCGATGTGGACTTCTTCGCCCTGACGCGCGCGTGCGAGACGGTTGCGCGCTGGCAGCGCGAAGGCCGTGCGGCAGTGCCCATCGCGGTGAACTTCTCGCGCATGACGGTGGGGGAAGAGGGATTTGTCGATCGGGTGGCGGAAACGGTCGCGCGCTTCGGCGTGGACCCGTCGCTCATCGAGATCGAAGTGACCGAGTCGGCGCGCGGGCGCGGAGGCGACCTGCTGCGCTGCGTGGCGGACGATCTGCGGGGCCGCGGTTTCAGCGTGGCCGTCGACGACTTCGGGGTGGACAACGCGAACGTGTCGCTGTTCGTGCAGCTGGAATTCGACGTGCTGAAGATGGACCGGTCGTTGATCTGGGGCATCGATGCCACGGATCGCACCATGCGCGTGGTGAGCGGCCTCGCGTCTTTGTGCGACGACCTGAGCATCGAGTCGGTGGCCGAAGGCATCGAGACCGAGCAGCAACTGGAGGCGCTGAAGACGACGGGATGCACGAGGGCGCAGGGGTATCTCATCGGGAGGCCGTCCGCTATCGACGAGTTCGAGCGGCGGTTCATGGCGTAAGGACGCGATGCGCCGCGAATGCGGAGCGCCTTTTCCTGTGGGCGCTTTATGGCAGCAACATGTCAGTTCGATGACATCGGCTCGTCTTGGTCGAAAAATAATCTTACTTTAATACTATATTTCTTCAGAGATCGAAAGCGGCCGTGCGACGGTCGGCGTCGTGCGCGGAAGCGCGTTTGCGCTGCGTGCGGCCAGGCAGGCATGAAGGAGAAGAGGTTCGCGTGAAGGGTTTTCTGGAGCGGTTGCAGTGGAAGCTGTCGGGCATGATGCAGGGGCGCCGCGGCGCCGACACATTCTCCAACTTCTTGGTGGTTGCGGGTATCGTGCTACTGTTCGCCTCGCTGATTCCTGGGCTTGACCTGCTGTCTTGGGTGGCGCTGATCGTGCTGGCGTATTCGCTGTTCCGCAGCTACTCGAAGAACATCGCCGCCCGCGACCGCGAGAACGCGACGTTCGAGCGCATCGTGGAGAAGCCGCGCAAGCAGCTGTCGCTGATGCGCAAGAAGTGGACGAACCGCAAGACCACGCGCTACTTCAAGTGCAAGGGTTGCGGCCAGGTGCTGTCGGTGCCGCGCGGCAAGGGCACGCTGCGCGTGGTGTGCCCGAAGTGCAAGACCGAGACGAAGCAGAAGTCGTAAAGGTCCGCCGTGGATATCGCAGCTTTCAAGCGCGAGCTGTTCGCCATCACCTACGACTTGCAGAAGATACTGCACGATACGATGACGCCGATCTGCCAGGAGCACGGCCTGACGTTGCAGCAGATGCACGTGCTGGTGGAGCTGATGCGCACGCCGGGTTTGACCGCGGGCCAGCTGAGCGACCGCGCCGGCATCCTGCGCACGAACTTCTCGCCCGTGTGCCGCAAGCTGGAGAATCGAGGGCTCATCGAGCGCCAGCGCAGCCAGACCGACCGCCGGTCGCTGCGGCTGCATGTCACCGACGAAGGCCGCGCGCTGTTGGCCAGCGTCGACGGCGAGGTGCAGCGTCGTTACGGCAGGGCGTTCTCGGCCGAGCCGCAAGAGACGTTCGATGCGATCCTCGAAGGTTTCCAGGCGCTCAGCGCCTTTTCGGGAAAGCTGGTGCGCTGAGGATGTTCGGATACGTGGTGCCCCGTTTGGAGGGCTTGGACGAAGCCGAGCGCGAACGCTACCATCGAGCGTACTGCGGGTTGTGTCGCGCGATCGGCGAGCGATGCGGGCAGCACTGTCGCTTGGCGCTGACGTACGACCTGGTGTTTTTGGCGCTGTTGCTGGGCTCGCTGTACGAGCCGGAGGAGCGCGAGGGCGAGGGACGCTGCGCGCCCCATCCGGTGAAGGCGCACGGGTTCGTGCGTTCGGCATGTATCGACTATGCGGCCGACGTGACGGTGGCGCTTGCGTACTACAAGGGCCTCGACGACTGGAACGACGATCGCAGCGTGCGGGCTCGGGCGTTTGCGGGCATGCTGGCCGGATCCTACCGTGCCATCCGCGAAAGGAACCCTCGCATCTGCGAGGCCGTCGAGACGGGCATGGCCGACATCGGAGCCATCGAGGCCGCTGCGCGCGAAGCGGGCGCCGCTCCGGGCGGCGAGGTGCCCGCTCCCGATGCGGCGGCCAACCGCTTCGGCGTGCTGATGGGCGAGCTGTTCGTGTACCGTCCCGACGATTACTGGGCGGACGACCTGCGGACGGTGGGCGCCCGTCTGGGCAAGTTCGTGTACGTGATGGACGCCGTGATGGACTACGAGGACGACCGGGCATCGGGCAGCTATAACCCGCTGGTTGCTATGGATATGAGCGCGGAGGATATGCGCGAGGATCTGCACCTGCTGGCGGCGGGCGTGGCCGAGGCGTTCGAGCGCTTGCCGCTGGAGCGCGACCTGCGCCTGCTGCGCAGCGTGGTGTACGCGGGCGTGTGGCAGAAGTACTACGCGTTGGAAAACGATAAGGAGAAGCGCCGTGGTTGAGAATCCCTACGACGTGCTGGGCGTGAGCCGTGATGCGTCCGCCGACGAGGTGAAGAAGGCGTACCGCAAGAAGGCTCGCGAGAACCATCCCGATCTGAACCCGAACGATCCTGCGGCGGCGGATCGCATGAACAAGATCAACGAGGCGTACGACCGCATCGTCAACCCCGAGAAGTACGCGGCGCGCGACCGTCGCGCCGGGGCGGCATCCGGGCCGCAGGGTAGCGCGGGCTACGGAGGCGGCGCGGGATACGGCGGAGCAGGCGGCGGAGCAGGCCAGGGGCAGGGCGCGGGCGGTTCGGGTTACGGGACCGAGGGGCCGTACGGCTGGTCGGGCGGCTTCGGGTTCGACTTCGACGACCTGTTCGGCTTTGGCGGCGCAGGTTACGGCAGCCGCGAGCCCATCCATCCCGAGGCGGCCGCGGGCGACAACGTACAGATGCGCAACGCCATCGACGCCATCAACGCCGGGCGCGGTCAGCAGGCGGTGGACATCCTGAACACGGTGACCAGCGACGGCCGCTCGGCCCGCTGGTACTACCTCAGCGCGCTGGCCAACGACGCGGCGGGCAACACGCTGATGGCGCTCGAGCAGATCAGGCGCGCGGTGCGCATGGATCCGAACAACCCGGACTACCAGCGCGCGCAGCGGCAGTTCCAGCAGACTGGCCAAACCTACCAGCAGGAAAGCCAATCGCAAGGCTTCAGCATGGGCATCGACCCCAGCATCCTCTGCTGCGGCATCTGGTGCCTGGGCCCCTCGTTGTGCCGGCTGTGCGGGATGCCGTTTTAGGTTCCGGCGGCCTGCCGGCCGTCGGAACCGCTCGACGCTGCGGCTTCCCATGGTGCCCGATCTCGCGGCGAGTCCGAGGGCTTGCGTACCGAAGTACGCCACGCCCTCGCCCTCCCCACGATCTCGGGCACCACGGAAACCCTCGCTGACGCTACGAACTACCGGTGATTCGAGTTTTCGCACTTGCACCTATGCAATCTCAACCCGAAAGGACGCACTCATGGCAACGATCGGCATCGACTTAGGAACGACGAACAGCTGCGCGGCTACGGTGGAGGGCGGCCGGCCCGTTATCGTGCCGAACGCGGAAGGGGAGCGCACCACGCCCAGCGTGATCGCGTTTTCGAAGGAAGGCGAGCGCCTGGTGGGAACCATCGCGTGCCGCCAGGCGGCGGTGAACCCCGACCGCACCATCGAGTCGGTCAAGCGCCGCATGGGCAGCGATTGGCGCGCCAACATCGACGGCAAGCCCTACTCGCCGCAGGAGCTGTCGGCCATGATCCTGCGCAAACTGCGCCGCGATGCCGAGGCGTTTCTTGGCCAGGATGTCACGCAGGCGGTTATCACGGTGCCCGCGTACTTCGACGATGCGCAGCGCCAGGCCACGAAGGACGCCGGGCGCATTGCAGGCCTCGACGTGCTGCGCATCATCAACGAGCCCACGGCTGCAGCTCTCGCCTACGGCTTGGACAACGGCACGCCGCAGAAGGTGATGGTGTACGACCTGGGCGGCGGCACGTTCGACGTGTCGGTCATCGAGATCGGCGACGACGTCATTGAGGTGCTGGCCACGTCGGGCGACAACCATCTGGGCGGCGACGACTTCGACGAGCGCGTGGCTGCGCACCTGCTGGACGCCTTCAAGCGCGAGCATGGGGTTGACCTGCGGGGCAACCAGGCGGCCATGCAGCGCGTCACCGAGGCGGCCCGCGAGGCGAAGAAGGAGCTTTCGTCGCTCGATACCGCGCATGTCAACCTCCCGTTCTTGGCGCAGGGCCCGTCGGGCCCGCTGCACCTCGAGGCCACGCTCACGCGCGCCGCGTTCAACGACATGACGCGCGATCTGGTGGAGCGCACGTCGGGTCCCGTGCAGACCGCGCTCAACGACGCCGGCATCGCCGCGTCCGAGCTGGGCTGCGTGCTGCTGGTGGGCGGCTCCACGCGCATTCCGGCCGTTCAGGACCATGTGCGCAAGCTCACGGGCAAGGAGCCGTCCGCGTCCATCAACCCCGACGAGTGCGTAGCCATGGGCGCCGCTATCCAGGGTGCCACGCTGTCCGGCACGTCGACGGGCCTGGTGAAGGCCGATAACAGCATCCTGCTTTTAGACGTGACGCCGCTCAGCCTGTCCATCGAGACGGTGGGCGGCGTGGCGACGCGCCTCGTGGAGCGCAACACCACGCTGCCGGTGCACTACTCGCAGGTGTTCAGCACCGCCGCCGCGTTCCAGACCAGCGTGGAGATCCACGTGCTGCAGGGCGAGCGCCCCATGGCGAAGGACAACAAGTCCATCGGCACGTTCAAGCTGAAGGGCATCAAGCGCGCGCCGGCCGGCGTGCCGCAGATCGAGGTGACGTTCGACATCGACGCGAACGGCATCCTCACCGTGTCGGCGAAGGATCTGGACACGGGCAAGGCGCAGTCCATCACCATCGACGACTCCGGCCGCATGTCCGACGACGACATCGAGCGCGCCATTCGCGATGCCGAGCAGTACGCCGCGCAGGACAGCGAGCGACGCGAGGCCATGCTGGCGCGCGAGGAGGCGCAGGGTCTGCTGAACGAGGTGGACCGGGCGCTCGGCCAGGTTGGAAAGCAGTTGGAGAAAGACGAGAAGAAGCAGGTCAAGGCCGACGCCGAAACGCTGCGCAAGGCGCTGTCGAAGCGCCCCGCCGGTTTCGGCAAGAAGGCGCGCGAGGCCGAGGCGGCGTCGGTTGACAACGTGTCCGACATCAAGGCGGCCGCCGAGCGCTTGAGGACATCGAGCGCCCATGTGCGCGAGCTGCTGGGGAAGCAAGGGTAGGGGGCGCGGGATCTGACATGTCGACGGCGGCGGGCGAGATGCTCGCCGCCTTGGGCGCAAAACGGCGCCCATGACAATGTTTCCCATGGAGAACTCGGAGTCAGGGCGCCTCGAGAAGCTTGCGAGCTGGGCATATGCCGATCCGCTTCTCGACGATCCGGCGCAAGGGGGCTGAAAGGCCGCCCAAAATTGTCATGGGTTGCATTTTGCGCCCACGTCCCGGCGGTCGGCGCTTTCTAGTATCATGGTTCGCAGCGGGCGCGCGGCTGCGCGGTGAAAGAGAAGGAAGGGACCCCTCATGGAGCAGTACAAGCAAGAGTTCATCGAGTTCATGGTTGAAAGCGAAGTGCTCAAGTTCGGCGAGTTCACGCTGAAAAGCGGCAGGAAGTCCCCCTTCTTCATGAATGCGGGCGCCTACGTGACGGGCGAGCAGCTGCACCGCTTGGGCTTGTATTACGCGCGCGCCATCCATGATACTTTTGGGCTGGACTTCGACGTGGTGTTCGGGCCGGCGTACAAGGGCATTCCGCTGTCGGTGATCACGGTCATCGGCTTGCAGGAGCTGTACGGCAAGGAAGCGCGCTACTGCTCCAACCGCAAGGAAGTCAAAGACCACGGCGCCGATGCGGGCAACCTGCTGGGAAGCGAGCTGCACGACGGCGACCGCGTGATCATGGTGGAGGACGTCACCACGTCCGGCAAGTCCATAGATGAGACGTATCCCGTGCTCAAGGGCGCGGCCGATGTGGACGTCAAGGGCCTCATTGTGTCGCTCAACCGCATGGAAGTGGGCAAAGGCGGCGTAGTGACTGCGCAGCAGGAAGTGCAGGAGAAGTACGGTTTCCCCGTCGCGTCCATCGTGAGCATGGCCGAGGTGACCGAATGCCTGTACAACCGCGAAGTGCAGGGGCGCGTGGTCATTGACGACGACGTGAAGGCGGCGCTGGATGCCTACTACGAGCAGTACGGCGTGAAGTAAGGCTGAGCCGACCCCCTGGTTTCTTCAGCTGTTCCCGTCCAAGCGAATGCGAAGGCCCGATCGACGCCATCATGCGCGTCGATCGGGCCTTTCAGGAGGGGAGGGGATTTTGGGGGTCGGCTACTTCGCCAGGTTCTTCGCGATCATGCGGCCGAACGTGACGGTGCGGCCGCAGGCGTTGCCGGTCGAGAGGTTCGGATACGTCATGGAGTAGTATCCGCCCGAGTCGTTGCCGGTCACGTACAGACCCTCGATCACGCTGCCGTCTGCGCGCAGCGCCTGGCCTTGGGTGTTGATGTTGATCCCGTCCATGGTGCACAACAGCATGCCGGTGTTGCGGATGCCGTAGAACGGCGGGTTTCGCACGGGTGAGAGACGGAACGGCTCTTTCCCGAAATCGGGGTCGACCTGATTATCGTAGTTCTCGTTATTGCGCTCCACCGTGGCGATGAGCGCGTCGGCGGGCAACCCGAGCTTCCCGGCCAGCTCTTCCAAGGTGTCGGCTTTTTGGATGTAGCCCTTGGCCGCCAGCTCTTCGTTCATGCCCATAACCGCCTGGATGGGGATGTTCGGCGCGGCGCCGTTGTCGAAGGGGAAGAGGCGCGAGCATCCGTGCATGTCGAATTGCTCGGCGTAGGTGGCGAAATCGGCATCCCAGAGCGTGACGTGGATGGAACCCGGCTGCTGGGCGTCGGAGTGCAGCACGAAGTCGTACGTGCCGGATTCGTTGCAGAAGCGCTCGCCGTTCAGGTTCACCTTGAGCCAGGGCTGGCTTCCCATCCAGAAGAGCGTGCCTACGCCGCAATCGGCTCCGCCAAGCGAGTCGGCCGGCAGGCCGCCGCGATCGAACAGCATGCTGGAATGCGTATCGTCCATCTTCGCACCCGCCCACAGGCAGGCCTTGATGCCGTCGCCTTCGCAACCCGGCTGCGCGGAGTTGAACCCATACAGGCTGGTGGTATGCGGCTGCAGCGCCTTCTGCATGTCGACGTTGATGCCGTAGCCGCCGGTGGATACCAGCACGCCCTTGCTGGCGTTGACCTGGATGTATCCGTTCTCGCCTTTGCCGATGGCGCCGACCACCTTGTCGCCTTCCACAACCAACTTGACCATGGGCGTGTTGTAGCGGAACGTCACATGGCCGGTCTTCTCGGCGTAATCGGACAGCACGGTGAATCCGTTAAGCGAGCCATCTTCCGGCCAGGCGGGCGAATGACCGGTTGCCCGGTGCTTGTAGTTCGTCTCGTGCTTTTCTTCGGCGGCTTCATGCCAGAGCTTCACGCCGTACTGGTCGAGCACGGTCTCGTACCAGTCGATGGTTTCGCCCGATTTTTCGTACCACGTCTTATGAAGGTTGAGATTGCATTGGCCTGCGGCGTAGTGGTTCATGTCGAGCAGGTACTCCTGCAGATCCATCGTGTATCCGCTTTCCTGCTGAAGGCGAGAGTTCACGCCTCCGACGTCGTCGCGCACGACGCCGCCGTTGTACTTCTCCAGAACGAACGTCTCGATGCCCTCTTCTCCGGCTGCGCATGCGGCGAACAGGCCGCCTGTGCCAGCGCCGACGATCAGGAATTCGGTGTCGATGGTTTCGACGATGTCGCTTTCCTGAACGGTCGGCTCCGAGCCCAGCCAATCGGACGATGTGCTGCCCGTTTCAGCGTTCGCTTCTTCGGCGCCCTTGTTCTCCTTCGGCGCGCATCCGGCCAGTCCCAAAACGGCTCCGGTGCTTGCCAAGGCTGTTCCTGCGAGGAAGCTTCGACGAGATATGCCCTGTGCATGTTTGGTGCTCATAGGTCCCTCCCTTGTTCGCGAGTTGTGCAGGCGGTGCTCCGCGCTGCGGCGGTTCGAGGGTGCATCCTAGGGTCGCCGTGGGCAAACTTCATCACCCTCAGTGGGTAATTTTTGGGTAACCCCAGGTAGAAAGCTTCTTACGCCGGTTAACCAGATGGAGTGTTTCGGCTACAATACGGGCATGTTGAGATCACGGGAGCAGAACGGCGAGGGGGTCGCGCCGCCGAAGGCGGGCTTGTTCTCGTTTGCGCAGGGCCTTGCGTTGGCGTTGCTGACGTTGAGCAGTTGGTCGCTGAACGTGCATCTGTTTCCTCTGTACGACACGCAGCTTTCCTTCATTCGAGAGCTGTGTACGTTAGCGAACGGCGCCGCGCTGGTGGCTGTCGCCGTCGTGTCGGTGCGTCGTCCGCGTGCGTTGCGCAGGCAGGTGCTCATGGGCATTGCGATCTTCGGAGCTGCGGGAGGGTCGCTGCTCGTGTGGGCGGGTGATCGGCTGGGATCGATGGGCGTCATGCTGGCAGGCGCCTGCCTGGTATCCGTTGCCGAGGGTGCGTGCGCGATCCTGGTGGGCATAGCCCTGTGCTCTGTTCCGACGAAGCTCGCGTCCATCTGCATCGTGACGGGATTGCTGGCATGCGCCGGCGCGAAACAGGCGATTGCGGTGGGCTATTCGGAGTTTGCGCTTGCCGTCCATGCAGCCCTCTTGCTAGGAGCTGCGTTGTTGGCGAATCCGACTGCTTCGGAAACAATGGCACGGCTTTCTCGCGACGAATCGCCGCACGATATGGCCATCACGCAGCCTTCGTCGTTCTTGCCGTTCGGCCATCAACTATTCGTCTGCCTCCTTCTGTTCAGCGCGGTCCAGGGCTTCATGCTCACGTTCGGAGAAACCGGGGGCATTCCTGCCACGTCGATCTGGAGCCTCGCGATTTTGGCGGTGGTCCTTGTTGTCGCATGCCTTGCTCCCCGCCGGTTGACGACCGATGCGCTTTTGAAGCTGGCCGCGCTGCTTGCGATCGCGGGGCTTCTGCTCGTTCCCGCTTCGGACTTGATTCGGTTCTCCATCTCGAACGGTTTGATCAGCTGCGGGATCGCTGCGTTCGACGTGTTCCAGTGGATCGTGCTCACGGCGTTGGCCCGGCGCAACATGCATGGTGCCGTTTCGGTTTTCGCTTGGGGCTCCGCGATGCATGCCATTGGCGTCATCCTAGGAGCCAATGCCGGCCGTTTCGTGAACCACTATTGGACGAGCGATGTGCAGGTGGTGGTTCTGGCGGTGGCTGGTATCGTGTTTTGCCTTGTCGTTGCCATGTCGGTTTTTCTGCAGCACTTCAGTTTCGAGAAAACCATCAACGGCGTGCGCGAGAGCGTTCCGCCTGTTTTGGTCGACAGCGCAGATGAAGACGATGCTTCCGAGGAGAGGGCTCTGACCGTTGACGAGCGGTGCGAGGTCCTCTCGCAGCAGAAGGGGCTCACGAAGCGAGAGACCGAGGTGCTGCACTTGCTGGCGCGCGGTAGGACGGGCGTGTTCATCCAGCACGAGCTATGCGTGTCGTACAACACCATCAAAGCGCACGTGAAGCATATCTACCAGAAGCTGGACGTCCATACCCATCAGGAGCTGATCGATCTGGTGGAGGATCTTGGGTAGCTGTCTCGCACTCGGATGCGTTAACTCTGGGCAAAATCAAGACCCTGGTCAAACTCGGATGCGAAGTTTCTGATACTCTTTCGTGGAACAAGAAGACGATTCGCCGGGCGCCGGTTTAGCGGCGTTCGGCATGCCTTGAGGGGGTATCGTATGGACGCATTCCGCATCGGCGTGATCTTCGATTGCGACGGGACGCTGATCGACTCGATGATGGTGTGGCGCGAGACGGAAGCCGGTTTGGCGCGGCGTGCGAACGTGACGTTGACGGCGGCCGAAATCGATGCGCTCACCGCGATGACCATTCCCGAGTGCGGCGCGTTCTTCCACGAGCGCTTCGGCTTGGGTTCGTCGGGTGACGAGGTGGTCGCCATGATGGACGAGCTCATGTTGGAGTTCTACCGCGAGCGCGCTCTGGCGCGGCCGGGAGCGCTCGAGTTCGTGCAGGCGTTGGCCGAGCGCGGGGTGCGCATGAGTGTGGCGTCGTCCAGCCCGCAGCCGTACTTGCAGGCCGGGCTTGAGCGCTGCGGGTTCGCGCCGTACCTCGACGCCATCGTGTCGGTTGACGACGTGGGCGCCTCGAAGCGCGAGCCCGCTGTGTACGATCACGCTCGCGAGGCGATGGGCACGCCGCTTGCCGCCACCTGGGGCGTCGAGGACTCGGTGTACGCCGTGCGCACGCTGAAAGCCGCGAACTACCGCACGCTCGGCATCTACGACTGCGATATCTCGGGCACGTGCGAGCAGCTGGCAGCCGAGGCCGAGCGGTTCATCACGACCTTCGAGGATTTGGACGTCGACACGTTCCTCGGTTGGAACTAAAAGAGGCGAGGGGTGCTTCGACTTGAAGCGCCCCCCGTTTTGTTCCCGCTAGATCTGCTTCTCGATCCAGGCGACAAGCTCGTCGTAACTCATAGTACCGTTCGCGACGGCGATGACGGTGTCGAAGAAGTCCTGCGTACGAGGCTTGAACTTTACTCCGTTACCGTGTAGGAAGGCGATGATGAGAGCCGTTCCCGTTCGCTTGTTTCCGTCGTCGAAGGGGTGGTTCTTGATGACCCCGTAGCCGTATCGAGCCGCTTTCTCATGCACGGAAGGATAAAGATCTTGTCCTCCGAAAGAGGCGAAAGGCTGAGCTAGAGCCGAATTAAGAAGCCCTTCGTCGCGAACTCCTGGCATTCCCCCGTTACGTTTCAGTTGGTCTTCATGAATGGCGAGCACGATATGCTTGGGTATGGGAGAAGGATCGCGCCCGCTCATTTCGACAGAGCCTCAAACAAATCGCGGTACTCGTCCGCAGCTTCCAAGTATGCATCTAAATACATGGTTCCATTCTCGCCGTCCGAGGCATTGTCGTCGATGGGAACGATTTTTACATAGGGTTTGCTTCCCTTGATGACCGTTACCTCGATATTGTCCTCATACACGCGCTTTGCAATGGTCGGAAATTGCGCGCGGGCTTCCGATGCTTTGACTGTGAGGGGCATGGCGATTCCTCCTTTCGGTTTTCTCCGGTTGCTATCTATGCCGATATTATAGCATAAAAAACAGCTGAAAAAAGAGCATAATCGAGGATCAAATGAAAGAGGAAGTTCTCTTATCGCCAAGGGTCTTCCTGGAAGGTCGGCTCGGGGGTTGGCGGGCGGTCGCTGAACGGGTCGTAGCCGTCGTCGTCTTCCTGGGCGGGGCGCAGGAACGGGTCGGATGACGCTTCGGACTTCGAAGCCGCGCTCTTAGTCGGCTGCGCGCCTGCGACCGGCGTCACCACCGGTCGCAGGATGTAGCGCGGTTTGCGCTGGGAGTCACTCATGGACGCTGTCCTCTTCGGTGCCTACTTTCGCCAAATCGTAGGGCGTGGTCTGGTACACATAATAGTTCAACCAGTTCGTATACAACAGCTGCGCGTGCGCGCGCCAGGTGACGCGAGGGGCTTGCGTCGGATCGTCGTTCGGGAAGTAGTGGCGAGGCAGCGGCATGTCCAGGCCTTTCGCGATATCGCGCTCGTACTCGGCCATGAGCGTGTCGGCGTCGTACTCGGGGTGGCCGAACACGAAGAAATGCCGGCTGTCGGTGCTCTTCGCGATGTAGACGCCGGCCTCGTCGGAGACGGCGATCAGCTCGAGGTCGGGGTGCGCCTCGATGTCGGCAGCGTGCACCTCGGTGTAACGCGAGTGCGGCGCTCGGAACGAGTCGTTGAACCCGCGCACCAGCGGCGACGACGGCTTCACCACTTCGTGGTCGAACACGCCGAACAGCTTGTTCTCCAGCTCGTACTTGGGGATGCCGTAATGGTGGTAGATGCCGGCCTGCGCGCCCCAGCAGATGTGGAAGGTGGAGTGCACGTTCGTGGCGGACCAGTCCATGATGCGCGCGAGCTCGTCCCAATAATCCACGTCCTCAAAGTCGAGCAGCTCAACCGGCGCTCCGGTGATGATCATGCCGTCGAAGCGCTGGTCCTTGATCTCGTCGAAGGTGGTGTAGAACGTGTCGAGGTGCTGCTCGGACACGTTCTTCGCCTCGTGGCTGGCCGTTTGCAGCAGGCTCACCTCGATTTGCAGCGGGGTGTTCGACAGTTTGCGCATGATCTGCGTCTCGGTGACGATCTTCGTGGGCATGAGGTTGAGCAGCAGCACCTTCAGCGGGCGAATGTCCTGGTGCATGGCGCGGTACTCGGTCATCACGAAGATATTCTCGCCCTCGAGCACCTCGGTCGCGGGCAGGGAGTCGGGGATTCTGATGGGCATGGGAAACCTCGCATTTCGTAGATCGTCGCGGTATCGCGCGGGCACGCTGGTGCCGGTCGTAACGGTCTGTATCATGATACCTTCTAATCAGATGACCGGTTTATCTGAATTATCGATAACATGCTATCGGAAGATAGAACTACCGTCGCGTAAACCATGATGGCATAATGAGCCGGATCGCAAGAGCGCAATCCGCAATCCCGCAACAAGGAGCATCCATGAGCGAATCCATCAGCACCACCTGCGTACAGGGCGGCTACCGTCCCGGCGACGGCGAGCCGCGCCAGATTCCCATCTACCAGTCCACCACCTGGAAGTACGACACGAGCGAGCACATGGGCCGCCTGTTCGACCTCGAGGAGGCCGGGTACTTCTACACGCGTCTGGCGAACCCCACGAACGACTTCGTGGCGGCCAAAATCGCCGAGCTCGAGGGCGGCACGGCGGCCATGCTCACGTCGTCGGGCCAGGCTGCGAACTTCTTCGCCGTGTTCAACATCGCCGGCGCGGGCGATCATGTCGTAGCCAGCTCGGCCATCTACGGCGGCACGTACAACCTGCTGGCCGTGACCATGAAGCGCATGGGCCTGGAATGCACGTTCGTTTCGCCCGACTGCACCGACGAGGAGCTGGAGGCCGCGTTCCGGCCGAACACGAAGGCCGTGTTCGGCGAGACCATCGCGAATCCGGCGCTGGCGGTGCTCGACATCGAGCGCTTCGCCGCCGCCGCGCACGCGCACGGGGTGCCGCTGATCGTGGACAACACGTTCCCCACGCCGGTGAACTGCCGTCCCATCGAGTGGGGCGCCGACATCGTGACGCACTCCACCACGAAGTACATGGACGGCCATGGCGCCAGCGTGGGCGGGGCCATCGTGGACTCCGGGAAGTTCGATTGGACGGCGCATGCCGACAAGTTCCCCGGCCTGTGCGAGCCCGACGAGAGCTACCACGGAGTGACGTACACCGAGCGCTTCGGCTTGGGCGGCGCGTTCATCACGAAGGCGACGGCCCAGCTCATGCGCGACTTCGGCGCCATCCAGTCGCCGCAGAACGCCTACCTCGTCAACCTGGGGCTGGAAAGCCTGCACCTGCGCATGGCGCAGCACAGCAAGAACGGCCTGGCGTTGGCGCAGCATCTGGCCGCGCATCCGAAGATCGCCTGGGTGCGCTACCCCGGCTTGCCGGGCGACGACCAATACGAGCTGGCGCAGAAGTACCTGCCGAACGGCGCCAGCGGCGTGGTGAGCTTCGGCGTGGCCGGCGGGCGCGCCGCGGCCGAGACGTTCATGGCGAACCTCAAGCTGGCGCAGATAGCCACGCACGTGGCCGATGCGCGCACCTGCGTGCTGCATCCGGCCAACGCGACGCATCGCCAGATGAACGACGCGGAGCTTGCGGCCGCGGGCATCACGCCCGACCTCATCCGGCTGTCGTGCGGCATCGAGGCCACCGAGGACCTCGTCGCCGACATAGACCAGGCGCTGGCGGCCGTGTAGCGAAGCATGGTAAACTGACCCGCAGAGAAGCCCCAGCGGAAAAGCCGGTTTGGAATTCGGTCGCGGAGGTGCCCCATGGAACGCAAGAAGCTTTTCGTGCGCGTTGGCATAGGCGTGGCGGGAGCGTTGCTGCTGGTCGGCATCTTCGCGGTTGCGAATGCCGTGGGCGATTCAAACGCCATGCGACGAGGCATCGACGAAGGGTTCGAGCTGAGAGGCACCTATCAGGGGGATCCCGGCCGGGACGGCATCGGCACCATCGCATTTCAGACGCTCGACGGCGAGCCCTCGTGGGAAGCGTCGAAGGCTCCGGGCGCGCATGTCAAAGGCGCGTTCAAGGAAACCGTCGATCCGAACATCTACGTGCTGGAAGACGAGAGCGGCAACGGGGTCGGCTGGGTCCATCTTGCGTACTCCGATGCCCAGGGGGCGGGAGCGCTGTACGTCCGCTACGGCGCGGGCGACCTGGTGGAGATGCGCAAGGTGGATAGGGTGCCCGGTTATATGCGCTACGATAACGAACGAAATACCTGACCAAATGCGGTTCGCTCTCGCGGCCGCGGACATTCGAGCCCGCTCGCTTCCCAGCGCGCGGGCTTTTCGCTTTTCCACGAAACGCAAGCCCTTTCACGTCCGGTGGTAAATAGTTTCTAGTCGCGTCTCGATGCCTTGAAGTGCATGCGCCGCATCTGCGAACATGCACGTGAGGGCCGGGAGGGGTGCTCATGATGAAGAAGCTCATAATGGACGATTTCTCGCTGTTGGGCAACGCTTTGGCGCTGGCTGCGAAGAAGGCGCCGACGCTCGAGTCGTTGGCGGCCGAGCTCAACGTGCGTCAGGAGGACCTGTCGCTGTGTTGGTTCGCGCTCAACAACCTGCGCCGATGCCAAGGCCGCGTGCTGCCCGTCCCCTTCGAGGCGGTTGCGGAGGGGCCGGCCGACGTTCGATCCGTTTCGGGCAACTGGTACGCCCCCACTTGGCGTTTGAACAAGCTGCTTGAAGAGTTCCAAGTTAACGAGGGATTGGCCGTGCATTACGGGAGCATTTTGAGCCATCCCGAGGGTGGTCACTTCGAGTTGAACCTTGCGGCCGACGAAGTGGTGCGCGCGGTTCGTCTGGAGAACGCCGAGCTCGACGCGGTGAGGCTCAGGCGCGTGTGCGTGCAGGCGCGCGAGCCCGCCAACGGCATCGAGCTGCTGGTATCGAATGCCGGCAAGATACTGATAAGCATCGAGGACTACCGGGAGGGGCCGTTCACCGTAGCGTTCATCGAGCGTCTGCACGAACGGCTCGTCGAAGGCATTTCCATCAAGGAGGTGCGCGAGATCGAGGGCTGTGGCGAGAGCGCGGCGGATGAGCTGCGCGCGAAGGCGCTGGAGTCGTTCTGCGCTCACGTGTGCGCGCCCGACGGTGGCCATACTTTAGTGGATGCTTTGATAGCGCTTTGCTATTTCAAGGCGTTCCACCTGTTCTCTGCCGGGAACGATGTTCTTGCCTATTTGCTGTACTTCATCGTGCTGCATCGTGCCGGCTATCATTTCTCGGCGCATGTTCCCGTCGTCAAGCTATTGTTCCCGCTTGATGACGACGATCGCGTCTGCGATTCGCCCCTTGTGCCCGAAGAGCTGGTGGTGCCGTGCGATGGCTTCTGCGATTGGACGCTCTTCTTCGAGCGGGCGGTGCAGATGCTCGTCGAGGGGCAGCGATGGTTCATGACCAAACTGGACGGCATGGCGCGCCGTCGAGAACGTTTTCGCATCATCATCGATTCCGACGAGAGCATGAACTTCCGTCAGAAGGAGGTGCTGCTGGAGGCCGTGTTACACAGCAATGCGGAATTCACCTACGGCATCCACGCGCAGCGTTACGACGTGTCGTATCCGTGTGCGCGCAGCGATTTCGCCCGTCTGCTCGATCAGGGTTTCCTTCGCCAGCACGATGACGGGATCCGCCATTTCTTCGTGGCCTCGGACGAGTTCGAGGATGTGTTCGCAACCTATGTGAGGGAGCGCTGCGCCGAAGCCCTTCACCGATACTACCGTGAGGACGGGGCGCTGCGCGACGAATGCAAAAGCCCGGACGACATTGCTGCTGAGTATAACCGGGGCGTGGGATTCTATGAAAAGTCCCTGCTGGACAAGACCTATATCGAGCATTACGACTTCCGGCGCACGCCTATCGCCGACTGTGACGGTCCGCGGAGGCGTCGCCGCTCGAACGACGAGTGACGGAGGGCGAAGGGGAAGGAGGATTTCGGAAGGGCACGGCCGATTCCATTGTCAAAGGAGGGTCAATGAAACGCATCATGAGCGGGCAATCGTGCTCGCACGGTCCAAGCAAGACGAAAGTACTGGTTGTGCTGCTGGCGATTGCGCTAGTGGCTTCGTTCGCAGCATGGGGCTGCAGCCCGAAGGCCGCGAACGACGACGCGAAAGCGCCTGAGAAAAAGGCGGAAAGCGCCGCAAGCGAGAAGGCCGGCGACGGCGTGGACGAGTTGGCGGCGTACAGCGGGTTCCCCACGGAAGGCCGCTTCATCGACAACGTGGCCGCGCTCCCCGGCTTCTACAAGAACACCGAGAAGAACGAGGCCAACGCGAAGGCGAAGGCGCCGCGTCGCTATACCGACCGCAACGGCAACCTCGTGCAACCGGTCCCTGCCGATGAGCTGGGATGGAACAATACGTACCTCGATGCCGACAAACGCGGGTGCACATCGTGCCACACGTTGGAGAACGCGCTGATGAGCCTGCCTACGTACCATCGCCTGATCTTCTTCGGGTATCCCACCGAGCAGGGCTATCAGAACTGCATCGCGTGCCACTCCGACTCGTATTCGGGGCATAAGCTGGCCGATGCCATTCACACGCTGCATATGAACAGCACGATGTTCCTGAACGACGACGACGGCAACTGCCAGTCGTGCCACTACATCAACCCCGACACCGGCGTGTTCGATCGCTGGGACGAGGTCAAGTACGACCTGTACAAGGGCATCACCGACGTGAAGGCCGACGAGCTGAAGGCTTCGGTCTCCTACGATCAGACCACGGTCACGCCGGCTGAAAACCGCATCTTCAAGACCGTGAAAGACGAGCCCAGCCAGTGGTTGACCGACGATTCCAAGCAGGATAAGTCCATCTACGAGAACTGGGTCATCTCCATCGACGGCGATTGCGAGAACCCCGTCGAGATGACGCTTCCCGAGATGGAGCAGCAGTTCGGCACCGTGAAGCAGGTCATGAAGATGGACTGCACCATCAACGGCGTGGGCCAGGCCACCATCATGCAGAGCGAGGTGGAGGGCATTCCGCTGAAGGCCATCATCGACTACGCGAAGCCGAAATCGGGCGCCAACGTGGTGAGCCCCATCGGCAGCGACGGGTACGACTACGCGAAGATGGGCATCGACTGGCTGCTTGAGAACGACGCGGTCATCGTCACGAAGATGGACGGCGAGCTGCTGCCCAACTCGCAGGGCTATCCCTGCATGATCTGGGTGAACAAGACGTCCGGCGGCAACTTCACGAAGCGCATCTCCAACCTCACGTTCATGACGGTGCCCGACGACAAGATCGACGCCGAGCTGTACGTGGGCCAGTTCACCGACGACCGCACGGGCGAGATCTACTCCAAGCCCAACAGCGGCGTGCTGAACTATCCCACCGGCATCGTGTTGTCCGGCGAGGAGGCGAAGACCGTGCATCTGGAGGGTTTCGCCGACGCATGGGACGAGCCCATCAAGAAGATGGAATTCTCCTTCGATCACGGCGAGACGTGGACCGTGGTGGACACGCCCGACAACAACGCCGACAACTGGACGTACTGGCGCATGGACTTCACGCCGCCCGCGGCCGGCGCCTACCTGTTGGACATCCGCACGACCAGCATCACGCCCGACGGCGCCGATCGCGTCTGCCAGTACGACACCCAGTTCATGTTCACGGTAGAGTAGGGGGTACGATAATGAAAACAACGACGCAACGCGGTCGTGCCACGATCTCTGCCCTCGCGGGGTTCACCATGGTCGCCTCCATGGCGGCCGCGCCGGCGGTGGCGCTGGCCGGCGAACCCGCTGCCGACGAGCCCGTGGCCGCCGGCGGCACCGAGGCCGCGACGAACGGCACGGCTGTCGAGAGCGCACAGGTCACGCCCGCCCAGGTGGAGGGCGAGTTCTCGTTCGACCAGACCACCATCACGTCCAACGAGGTGATCAAGACCTTCTTCCAGCGCGTGTCGCAGGCCATCTGCGGCGCGACGGTGCCCCTCGTGGCGGACAACCCGCTGGGCTGGAAGCTGTCCGTGTCGGGCGACGTGGAAACGGCGTTCACCGCTTCGGTGGGCGACCTCGCCAACGAGGAGTCGACCAGCAACGTGATGACCTGCACCTGCGGCGGCAACCCCGCCGGCGGGCGCGCCATCGTCACCGCGGACGTGACGGGCATCCCGGTGGAGCATCTGCTGGCGAAGGCCGGCGCGGCTCCGGGTGCGAACGCCGTGACGTTCGTGTCGGCCGACGGCACGCAGCAGACGTTCCCGCTGGGCTACGTGGTGGGGCGCCATGCGGTGCTGTCCTACGAGATCAACGACGAGGACCTGTCGGCCTCCGTGGGCGGCAGCAACCAGCTGTGGATGACGAAGACGCCGGCGAACTACTTCGTGCGCGACGTCGTGGAAATCGTGGTGTCCACCGAGGACGTCGCGCCCGCGACTCCGGGTGCGGCCGACGAGCATCCCAACAGCCCCAACGCGGGCGTGCTCGCGGGAACGCAGGGCTAGGGGGCGCACGATGATCGCTCCGATGCAGGTATCCGTGGGCAAGCCGGTGACGTTCAGCGGGTACGCCGAGGACTACGGCAAGCAGATCGTGTCGGTGCAGTTCTCGCTCGACAACGGCGCGAACTGGACCACGTACGACGTGTCGGATTCCACCGACGATCTGTGGGTGCACTGGACGTTCTCGTACACGCCCGAGCGGCCCGGGTTCTACCGGCTGCTCGTGCGCTCGGTGAACGACGCCGGCGCGGCCAGCCCGCTCGCGGACGTGGCCGAGTTCACGGCCGCCTAAGGTGGGGGAGGGGCCGGGTGCAGAGCGCCCCGGCTCCTCCTCAGCGCCGTTCCGTCCGATACTCGCGGGGAGTGGCGTTGTAGCGCCGTTTGAACGCGGCGCTGAATTTACTGGGGTTCGCGTAGCCCACCCGTGCGGCGATGGTGGCGACGCTTTCGTCGGTGACCTCGAGCAGCTTCGCGGCCTCCTGCAAGCGCCTTTCGCGCAGGTACGTGGGAACGGGCACGCCGTACACTCCCTGAAAGTAGTTGTTGAGGCTGGTCACGCTGATGCCGAACGAGTCGGCGATGTCGCGCAGCCGGTAGTCGCACCCCAGATCGGCGCACAGCCGATCATGCGTCGTCCGCGCGATGCGCATGTGCGATTTCGTGTAATACGAATGTCGGCGCCCCGTCGGCAACCCCCGCGCCTTGACGTGCAGCAGCACCTCCATGAACCGCAGCTTGCTGCGCGGCGCATCGAACGGGTCCACCAGCGCCTCGAACGACGCCATGAGCGCGTTCAGCTGGTCGTCTCCCTCGAACAGCACCGCAGGGTCGAGCTGTTCGATCCAGGAGCCGAAAGAGAAACCCGCCTCGCGCATCACTCCGTACGCCGGCTCGTTCGTCACCCCGTCGCTGAAGCACAGTTTGATGCCGCGGTATCGGCCGAGCGGGTACCGGTATTCGCTCGGCAGGCGCCGCGACGCGCTCAGGCAGCAGTCGCCCGGTTTCACGATGATCGCGCTTTCGCCCGGCATGGCCACCTCGCACCGTCCCTCCTGGCAGTAGTCCAGGGTGATCCAGCACCCGCGAACCTCTTGGGCGTTCACGAGGATGGGGCATATCTCCAAGTTGAAATCGACCGTTGCGATGAAGAGACGCGGCGAGGCGAAGAGCGTTGTCATGCGGCCGCGCCCCTGCTCGTTCTCGACGAGCAGCGTGTGGGCGCCGCCGGGCTCGACAACCACGCGCATGCCGCGGTCGAGCTGCAAGGTGCCGAATGGTTCGAGTACGTTCGTGGTGGCCTCCTGTCGGTCGGTCCTTCGTTCCTATTGTATCCCGCCGGTAGTTAGAAATGGCTAACTCGTTTGCGTTTGGAGCAGAAGAAGACGCATGGAGTTGAGTGGAGCGATCGCAAACCCTTACCCTTGTCGCGCGACCTCTAGGTACGACAAGGAGAAATCATGAGCAAATTGAGCGATGCGGCCACGGGAGACGTGGCTGTGATATCCGGAGTGGAAGGGGATGCGCGGTTCGTCGGACGCGTCACGTCCATCGGGCTGACCGTGGGCTGCGAAGTGCAGGTGCTGCAGAACGTGCGCAAGCGACCGGTGCTGGTGTACGGGCGCGACAGCGTGATAGCCGTCGATGCCGAAGACTGCGCCCGCATCGACGTGCAGGTGCGCTCGTGAGCGCGCGGGAGGCGGTGCTCGAAGAGCTGGACGCCGCGGTGTCCGCGCCATCGGGCGCAGCGGTGGTCTCCGGGGCGCCCACCTGCTCCGTCGCCTTGCTCGGTCAGCCCAACTCGGGCAAATCAACCCTGTTCAACGCGCTGACCGGTTCACGGCAGCGCGTGGGGAACTGGCCGGGCAAGACGGTGGAGAAGAAGGAGGGCGGTTTTTCGCGCGGCGGCGTCGATTACGCGGTGTGCGATCTTCCCGGCACCTACAGCCTCTCGGCGAATTCGGAGGAGGAAGTGGTCACGCGCGACTACATCGCCTCGGGCAGGGCCGACGTCGTATGCGTGCTCGCGGACGCCTCGCAGCTGGAACGAAGCCTGTACATGCTCGCCGACTTCGCGGGCGTCGATTGCGCCTGCATGCTCGTGCTGAACCTCATGGACGTCGCCGAGGCCCAGGGCAAGCGCATCGACGCGAAGGTGCTGGAGCGCAGGCTCGGGATACCGGTCGTGCCGTTCGTCGCGGCCGATCGCGCGCACTGCGACCTGTTCTATCAGGCGCTCGATCGTGCCGTCGCCGACCCTCATGCGCTTGATGCGACCGCGCTGGCCGAGGCGTGCCGCGTCGAGTTCGGAGCCGTCTACGACGACGTGCGCGCCCTCGTGCCGGAGCGGAGCGTCGGCGCGCTGACGCCGGCTTGGCTGACGGGCAAGCTGCTCGAGGGCGACGTTCCGGTCCGCGCGCTGGTCGACGAAGCGCTCGACGAACGCGATCGAGCGCGCTTGGCGGCCGCGCTCGAGCCGATCGAGCACGGCGTGCAGCGTGGAGGGACGTGCAAGTTCTCATGGATCGACGGGGTGCTCGACGGCGCCGTTCGGGGTTCCCGCACCCGCTCGACGCTCTCGAGATTCGACCGCATCGCCACGGGATCGCGCTGGGGCAAGCCCCTCGCCATCGGCATCATCCTGGTGGGGCTCCTGGCGACGTTCGTCCCCGCCATGCCCATCATGGCGGTGGGCGGCCTGTTCTCGCTCATCGGCGAGTACGCGGCCGCAGGGCTCGTCGCCCTGGGAGCGCCCGCTGTGCTGGGCAGCTTCGTGAGCGGCGTCCTGTTCGACAGCCTGCGATTCGCCACGATGATGGTGGGCTTCGTGTTCGGCATCAACCTCGTGTTCGGCGCGCTCGAGGAAGTGGGCTACATGGCCCGTATCTCGTACGTGTTCGACTCCACGATGGCGCGCTTCGGCCTGCAAGGCAAGTCCATCATGCCGTTCGTCGTGTGCCTGGGGTGCACCATCGGCGGCGCGTCGGGCACCCGCGTCATCGACTCATGGGGTCAGCGCGTGCTGACCGTCGCCATGGCATGGGCGGTGCCCTGCGCTTCCACCTGGGGCGTCGTGCCGGTGCTGGCGGTGGCGTTCTTCGGGCCGTGGTCGCCTGTCGTTGTGGTGGCCATCTTCCTGACCTCGTTGCTGCTCATGTACCTCGTGGGAAAGCTGTTCGGGCCGCACCTCGTGAGCGGCGACGAGCGCGCCGGTTTGGTCATGGAGCTGCCCCCGTACCATGCACCGCGCTGGAAGAACGTGTTCTCGACGGCGATCGCCCGCTCGAAGCACGTGTTCAAGCGAGCGGTGCGCGTGGTGTTCATCGTGACCGCGGTGGTGTGGCTGCTCGTCTACAGCCCGGACGGCAACCCGCAGAACACGGCCCTGTACGCGATCGGCGAGGCTATCGAGCCGGTGACCAGCTTCTTCGGCCTGGGGTGGCAGACGTTCATGGCGTACCTATGCGCGATGGCCATCAAGGAGTCGGCGTTGGGCGTGCTGTCGGGGCTGTTTCTGGGCACGGGGACGCTCACCACGGCCGTTGGCGGCATGGGGCCGGTGGCCGCCGACATCGGCCAGGTGATGGCGTCGGCCATCTCGCAGCCCGAGGCGCTCGCGTTCATGTTCGCGTTCACCTTCAATGTGCCATGCATGGCCTCGGTGGCGGCTACCTACGGCGAGACGCATTCGGGGAAGTGGACGGCGCTCATGATCGCGTTCTACTTCTGCGCATCGCTCGCGCTCGCGTTCGTCGTGTTCCACGTATCGTCGCTGTTCCTGGGGTAACGTCCTCCCGCGCCTCCCCGGAGCGCCTAGCGCATGGCGGCACGGTAGGCGCTGGGGGTGGTGTGGTGGGTGCGGGCGAACAGCTCGGCCAGGCGCTCGGGGCGGTAGCCGACGGCTGCGGCAACCTGCGCCACGGGCGCGTCGCCGGCGGCCAGCAGCTCGGCGGCCTTCGCGCAGCGCAAGCGCTGGCGGTACTCCACGATGGTGCAGCCGCACGCCTGCTTGAAGGTGCGCCGCAGCTTGGTCTGGCCCATGCAGGCGATGCGGGCCAGCTCGTCGGCGTCCACGGGCGCGGCCAGCTGCTGCTCCAGGCGCCGCCGCACGCGCTCGATGGCGTGCATGTCCTCGCTGGCCAGTTCGCTGGCGCGCTCGCCGGCCATCGCGCGCGACTTGTCCACGACGAGCGCCACCGCTTCCTCAACCTTGCTGCGGTAGAACAGCCGCGCCGACGCGCCGCGTCCGCGGTAGGCTTCCACCTGCTTGAGCAGCACCACCATCTCGGGGAAGTCGGAAAGCCCGTCGATGCTGGCGAACGCCTCCTCGGCGCTGAAGGCCTCATCCCGGTACACCTCGCGCAAATACTGCTCGTAAAACGGCGGGGCGAGCATGATCTCGACGTTGCGGATGGGCGTGCCGGCCCGGCACAGGCAGTCCCAATGCGGCGTGTCCAGAACGTGCCCCTCCAGGTAAGGTGCCTCCACCGTGCGGTTCGTGACGCTCTCGACGCAGCTTCCCGACAGGTAGTAGCGCACCGAGACGAAGCGCGGATGCCGGCATTGCTCGCGGAAGTCGCGGGGGAACAGCATGTCGGTCGCCGAGATGGCGAAATCGCGCTCGGCGTACAGCCAGAAGTATCCCGAGGCCACGTCGCGCGGCATGCGGAACATGCGCCCCTCGCGTTCGGGCGCGCCCACGTCCGCCGCGCACGTTTCCTCCATCTGCATGTCGGCGAGGCAGGGGAGGAACACCTCGCGCATGATGTCGTAGTCGGCGCATGCGGCAGCCGTGCCGTCCCGATTTCCGTCTGCGCGAATCAACGCGCCCTCCTTCCGTTCCAACGCGTTTGCGCGCCCGCCCTTGCGCCCGGACGCGCTCGTCTCTAAGTTAGACCAGGATAACATGATAGAGCGATAGGAGCATATATGGCATCATCAGAAAACAAACGCGAGCTCATACTCACCCGATCGCCCGGCAGGCTCATGGTGTCGTTGAGCCTGCCGGCTATCGTGGGCATGGTGGTCATCGGCCTGTACACGTTCGTCGACGCGATCTACGCAGGTCAGCTGATCGGCGTTGACGCGATGGGTGCGGTGTCCATCGCATACCCGTTCACGTTCATCAACTCGGGGCTGGCGGCCATGATCGGCATGGGCTCGGCCTCCGTGCTGTCGCGGGCCATCGGCGCGCGCGATCAGAAGAGCATCGACCAGGTGATGGGCAACCTCGTCGTCATGAACCTCGTGCTGTCCCTCGCCGTGACGGTGGTGGGCGTCGCGTTCGCCCGCCCGCTGCTCGCGCTCACGGGCGCGGAAGGCGCCATGCTCGACCTGGGGGAGTGCTACCTGCGCATCATATTCCTCGGCAGCCTGTTCGTGAACTTCGCCCAAAGCTCGAACATGATCATGCGCGGCGAGGGGGAGCTGGCCCGCGCCATGGGCATCATGGCCGGCGGCGCCATCCTCAACATGGTCCTCGCGCCGGTGTTCATCCTCGCGCTGCGCGATCAGGGGCTGGGCCTGGAAGGAGCCGCGTGCGCCACCGTGCTGTCGCAGGCTGTGCTGGCGGGCGTGATGCTATGGTGGTTCGTCAAGCGCGAGAAGACGGCGCGCATCGTGCGCGTGGCGGCGTCGCGCGCGGTGCTGGCCGAGGTGGCGAAGGTGGGCGTGTCGGCCATGCTCATGCAGGTGCTCACGCTCGTCCAGCAGGCGATCATCTACCGCGCGGCGGCCGAGTGGGGCGGCGCGGAGTGGCAGGTGCTGTTCGGCGCGGCGCTGCGCATCCAGTCGTTCGCGTTCATCCCGCTGTGGGGCATGAGCAACGGCTTCCAGCCCGCGGCGGGCACGAACTACGGCGCCGGGCTGTACGACCGCGTGAGAAGGTGCACCGTGGCGTTCTCGCTGGGGGCGACGGGGCTTGCGCTGCTGTTCTGGATACCCGCCATGCTGTTCCCCGAGGCCGCGTTGTCGCTGTTCATCACCGATCCGGCGCTCGTGGCGCAAGGCGTTGACGACTTCCGCGTGTTCTTCGTCGCCTATCTGGCGATGGGCGTCATGGTGATGGGCATCACGCTGTTCCAGTCGTTGGGGAAGGGCGGTTTGGCGGCGCTGCTCGCGCTTGCGCGGCCGTTGCTGCTGTTCGTGCCGCTCGTGCTGATCGTGCCGAACCTGGGCGGTCTCGGCATCCACGGCGTGTGGCTGGCCTGCGCGATCACCGACGGCTTGCTGGCGCTGATCGCCGTCGCCCTCATGGTGCGCACGTGCCGCGGGATGGGGAAGGGCCGCGCGCGGACGGCCGCGATCGAGGAGGGGGAAGCCGCGCGGGCGTAACGCGCAGGCGGCCCGGGTCGCGCGGCAGGCGCGCGTCCCGGGCCGTTCGCGTGTCTGCTAGCCGGCCAGCAGGTTTCCGACGCGCAGGCATTCGGCGCTGGCCTCGTCGTCGGGGTAGTCGTAGGCGATCACGGAATCGGCCACGTCGACGCCGGCTTCTTCGGCGCGCTTCTCCCACAGCTCCATCCACTCGCCGTCGTTCCACTCGTACGAGCCGAACAGCACCACCTTGTGACCGGCTAAATGGGGCTCTACCTGGTCGTACATCGGGAGGAACTCCATATCCTCCAGCTCTTCGTCGCCCATGGCGGGGCAGCCGAAGGCGAGGGCGTCGTAGTCCTCCACGCGCTCGGCGGTGAAGTCCGCGGCATGCACGAGGTCGGCCGTGCCGCCGGCCGCGCGCACGCCTTGCGCGATGAGGTCGGCCATGGCCTCGGTGTTGCCCGTGCCGCTCCAGTAGACGATTGCAACCTTGCTCATAGGGTATCTCCTTCGTGTCGAGGGATGTCGCATGCGCTCTCTGTTGAGCGAGGTGCGCGACGAAGCCGCGCCGCGCACCTCGCTCAACAGAGCCGCGTCCCGCGTCTCACGTGCCGTCCGCTCGCGCGCTAGCCGGCCGCGCGGAACGCCTCGGCGGCGGGGAAGTCCTCGTCCACCGCGGCGAGGCATTCGATGGAAACGCCCTCGTCGAACAGCTGCTGGTACATGGTGGTGCAGTTTTTGTAGCAGCAGAAGCACGTTTGGGCGTCGCGCTCTTTCGCGTATACCTTCCAGCATCCGCTGCACAGGAAGTTCTCGCCTTCGTTGTCGATGAAGCCGATGACGTCCTCGTAGGGATAGCCCAGGAAGAAGCCGATCTCGTGCGGGAACGAGCAGCGTCCCGTCATCTGGCTTTGCAGGTCGGTGCCGCAGATGCGCTTGTGCAGCTTCTCGATGCAGGCCGACAGCGACGAGGGGTCGTAGCCCTCGGCGGTCAGGAACGCGGCCACCTGCTCCTGCTGGATGGCGCGCGTGAGCAGCCGGGGCCGGTACACGTACACGAGCGCCCCGCTCGTGCGGCGGGCCAGCACCTCGATGCGCACGCCGTGCGGCGCCAGCTTGGCGCGGCAGGCGCGCAGCGCGTCGGACAGCTGGTCGTCGCGCAGGGCCGCCGCGGTCGGGCGCCGTCCGTGCTGGACGGCCGTGGGGGAGAGGGTGCTGCGGCAGGTGAACAGGTTCGCGGGTTTGAGCGCCGCGAGCGTGGGGGTGCAGTGGTGCACCAGCTTGCGTTCGAACGCTTCGCAAGGCGATAATTCCTGCTCGATTGCTTCCATGCGGCCTCCCTCGGGCAGCGCCTCCGCGGGTGTCGGATGCGCCTATAAGTTAGCTTTGGATAACATATACCCGAGTGTCGGAGGTTCGTCAAGCACGGATCCGAAAAAGCGCGAGACGCGCAACGTATGCGGCAGCGCAGGACCCGCGGACGTTGCGCTCCTCGCCTTGCGTCGTTCTCCCCGAGCTGCGCAAGGGGTCGGCATCCGGGCGTCCGAATGTTTCACGTGAAACATTCGTTCTGGTTTCATTCGAGGCGCGACCCTCGACGATCCCTCGATCGCCTCCGCTCAGGCGCTGCGGCGGCGGTAGGCGCTGGGGGGCACGCCGGTGCGGCGGCGGAAGGCTTCGGCGAACGCGCCGGGCTTGCGGTAGCCCACGGCGCGCGCGATGTGGGCGATGGGCTCGTCGGTGGAGTTGAGCAGCTCGATGGCGCGCTCGATGCGCGCGTCCGCGACGAACGCCGCGGGCGAGGTGCCGTACGCCGCCTTGAACGCGGCCTTCAGCTTCGTCTGCCCCATGCACGCGCGGCGTGCGAGCTCCTCGCAGGACAGGGCGCCCGCGAGATTGCCGTTGATGTGGGCGCTCAGGTCGTCGAGGGCCGCGCGATCCTCCTTCGACAGCGACGGCGCGCTCCCTTCGGCGCGCTCCGCCTCGATGGCCGCCGCGCGTTCGATGACCAGCGCGAGCGCCTCGGCCACGGCGCCCTCGTAGAACAGGGTGGCCGCCATGCCCGTGCCCTGATAGGCGCGCACCTGTTTGAACAGGGCGACCAGCTCGGGAAAGTCGGTGCGGCCGTCAACCAGCGCGAAGGCGCGCCGCACGTCGGGGATGTTCCCGAAGCGGGCCTGCAGGTAGTCGCGGTAGTAATCGGGCGAGATGGTGATGGAGGTCGCGCGGGTCGCCGAACCCGGCTGGTAGAGCGCCACGTACTCAGCGCCTTCCTCGGCGAGGTAGGTGGATATGGCCCCGGCGCGCAGCGTGCTGCCGCCGCTCTGCACGATGAGGTCGGCGGCTTCGTAGTATCCGATGGACAGGTGCTCGGCGTGGCGGTAGCGCATGACGCCGGCGTGCTCGAACGTCATGTCGAAGGCGTTGACGGCGAAGAGGTTGTCGTGGAAGTAGGCCCAGTATTCGCCGTGCCCGCAGCCGTTCGCGAACCGGTAGACGCTGCCCGCCGAACCGTATCCCGGCACCGTGCCGGCGGGCACCATGTCCCAGAGGCGGAACGCCTCGTCGTACATGTCGTCTTTGATGCTGCGCATTCGCTTCCTCCTCCGTCTGCCCCCGGGCTGCCGATCGCGTGCGTTCCGCACTGCCCGAAACGGTCGTTTCGCTACCGTGAATCGTCGCGCGCGCCCGTCGTCGCTGCTGCCGTCCGGCTGATTCGCTCATTATACCAAAAAGTTACCGAGGGTTAACAACGCGCTGCCGGTTGGCGGCGTTCGACGGGAAAGGAGCGTGCGCAATGGCATCGAACGTGGCAAACACGCAGGGGGAGAGGGCGGCTTCCGCGACGGCGAACCGGTGGACGACGCGGGATGTGCTCACGTTCGTCATCTTCAACATCGTCATCATCGTGGCGACGATGGTCGTGAAGCTGGCGGAGGACGCGGTGCTCTCGCCGCAGAACACCTTCTTCGTGGGATCGTGGCTGTTCCCGCTGGTATCCACTCCGTTCTACCTGGTCATGGCCGATCGCATCGGCAAACGCGGCGTGCTGGGCGGCTCCATCCTGCTGTTCGGCGTCCTGTACACGTTCATGGGCGGCCTGTACTGCGCGCCCGTGGCCGTGGTGGGCGCCGTGATCGGCGAGCTGGTGATGTGGGGGAAGGGGTCGTACCGCAGCATCGTGCGTTCGGCCGTGGGCTTCTTCGTGTACTGGGCGACGTTCGCCTGTTACGGCATTATCCCGTATCTCCTGTTCAAGGATGCGTACATGGAGCAGCTGGGCGCGTATTACAGCGCGAGCGACGTGGCCGCCATGGTGTCGCAGTACACGGAGCTGCCGTGGATCCTGCTCATGCTGGCGATGTTCGCCGCCGGCACGGCGCTCGGCGCGGTCATCGGCGCGAAGTTCCTGAAGAAGCACGTCCGCAAAGCGAAGATCGCGTAAGCGCCCGATGGAGACGAGCTCGCAAGCGCGCCCCTTCGCGCGCCCCGACCTGCGCGCGGGCCTGTTCGGCCTCGACCCGCGCACGCATCTGCTGGCCGTCGTGGCGTTCGGCGTTGCGTCCATCGTGCTCACCGGCTTGCTGGAGACGGCGTTGTTGCAGGTGGCTGCCGCGTTGTACCTGGCGGGCAACGGGCGCGCTCGCTTGGCGCTGCGCTCGTGCGCAAGCTTCGCCGTCGTCGCGGGCCTCAGCTTCCTGCCGCTGCCGGGGCTGTACGGGGTGCTGTTCGTGAGCCTGCTGCACATGGTGCCGCCGTTCACGGCGGGCTGCGCGTTGTTCTCGCTGTCTCCTTCGGCTATCATGTGCGCGCTCGCGCGGTGGCGCGTGCCGCAGCGCGTGCTCGTGGGCGTGTGCATGCTGTTCCGCTTCGCGTCGGTGCTCTCGTTCGAGGCGCGCTCCATCGTGCGCGGCATCCGGCTGCGCGGGGTGTTCCCGCGCGCGATCGACGTGGCGCTGCATCCCGCCCTCGCCTACGAGTGCTGCTACACGCCGCTTGTCATGCGCTGTTTGCGCCTGTCGGCCGAGCTGGCCGCGTCGGCGGAGCTGCGGGGCATCGAGGCCGACGGCGTGCGCACGTCGGTGCATCATGTGGGATTCGAGGCGCGCGACGCCCTTGCCGCCGTGGCGGTGCTGGCCGTGTGCGCGGGGCTGTGCGTGTGGGGGAAGGTGGCGTGATGGCGCAAGCGCAGGACAGCGAGCGGGCGGCGGCCGTGCTGCTCGACCGGGCTTCGTTTCGCTACGTGGACGAATCCGAGCGGGGGTTGGAAGCGGAAGCGGGTTCTGCCGCGCCCGCATCGGGCAGCCGCGTGGACGACGTGTCGCTGTCGGTGGCTCCCGGCCGCTGCCTCGTGCTGTGCGGGCGCTCGGGCGACGGCAAGTCCACCGTGTTGCGCCTGGTGGACGGGTTGGCGGGCACGTTCTTTCCCGGCGATCTGACGGGCGTCGTGGAGGTGTGCGGCGCCGACGTGCGCCGGCTCGCACCGCGGGAGCGCACCGAGCGCCTCGGCGTGGTGATGCAGGACCCGCGCAGCCAGTTCTTCATGGGGACGGTGGGTGACGAGATCGCGTTTTCGGCCGAGAACCTGGGGGTGGACCCCGCCGAAACCGTGCGCCGCGTGCATGCCGCCGCCGAGACGTGCGGCGTGGAAGGGCTTCTGGGCGAGAAGCTGTCCGAGCTGTCGAGCGGCCAGAAGCAGCGGGTGGCCCTCGCCGCCGCCATCGCGTGCGGTCCGGCCGTGCTCGTGCTGGACGAACCCACGTCCAACCTGGACGCGCAGGGCTCCGAGGCGCTCGTGCGCATCCTGGCCGAGCTCAAGCGCCGCGGCACCGCGGTGGTGGTATCCGAGCATCGGCTCCACCAGCTGCTGCCGGTGGCCGACGCCTACGTGTGCCTGCGCGCCGGCCGCGTCGTTGAGCGGTGGAGCGCCGACGCGTTCGCACGGCTCGGGCTGGAGGACGCGGCGGCATACGGCTTGCGGCATCCGGACATGGCCGCGCCCGCGCCGGGCGTCGGCGGCGTTGCGCCTGCAGCGAGCGGTTGGCGGGTCGAGGGGCTGACGTACCGCTACCCGTCCACGAAGCGGGGCATCCGCGACTTCGATGCCGCGTTCGCCTGCGGGGCGGTGACGGTGATCGAGGGCCCGAACGGGGCGGGCAAGACCACGCTCGCGAAGGTGCTGTGCGGCGCGACGCGCGAGCAGGCGGGGCGCGTGACGTTCGACGGCCGCCCCGTGCCGCGCCGCGAGCGACGGCGGCGCAGCTACTTCGTCATGCAGGACGCCGACTACCAGCTGTACGCCGGCAGCGTGGCCGACGAGGTGGTGCTGGGGCGGCGCGTGGACGAGGCGCTGAAGGCGCGCGCATGGGAGGCGCTCGAGGCGTTCGACCTGGTCGATCTGGCCGATCGACATCCTGCGAGCCTGTCGGGCGGTCAGAAGCAGCGCGTGACGCTGGCGGCGGCGTACTGCTCGGACGCCGACCTCATCGTGCTGGACGAGCCCACGAGCGGCCTCGACGGCCGCGGCGTGCGCGAGGTGTCCGCGTGGTGCCGCACCCTGGCCGCCGGCGGCAAGGCCGTGGCGATCATCACCCACGACAACCTGCTGGCCGCTCTCGCCGGCGATGCCGTCGTGGAGCTGAAAGGCTAGGCACCCGACGGGGAAGGCGGGCGAGCCGATTGCCCGTGCGCTGTCGATCGCGAACCGCGCCGCAAGTTCGGGCTTGCAATCCGCCCGGAGCGCCTCTATACTGATAATCACATTATCGATAATGAAATTATCAGTAGAGGGAAAGGCGGTTGGAAGCTTGTCGAAATCCGACGCGAGCATCGACCCTCGCATCCTCGACAGCGCACGGCGGGAGTTCCTCGCCCGCGGCTTCGAGGGAGCGTCCTTGCAGAGCATCTGCGCGGACGCCGGCGTGACGACGGGTGCGCTCTACAAACGCTACAAGGGGAAGGCCGATCTGTTCGAAGCCGTGGTAGCTCCCACGCTCGCCGACATCCGCGCGCTTGAGGAAGAGGCGAAGCGCCGCGATTACGCGCTCATGGACGATAAGAACCTTCGCGAGCTGTGGGCTCTGTCCGAAGATATCCATCGCCAGTGGATGATCTACTTCTACGAGCGCTACGAAGGGATGCGGCTCCTGTTGTGCTGTGCAGAGGGCACGGCCTATGCGAACTTCCTTCACGACTTCGTGGCGCGCAACACGGCGTTGTGCATGGAGTTCGTGAACGAGGCGCGTCGGCGCGATTTGCCGGTGAGCGACATCGACGCCGACGAGTTGCACATCCTGCTCACGGCGTACTGGTCCACCGTGTTCGAGCCCCTCGTCCACGGGTTCCCCCTGGAAAAGGCGCTCGGATACTGCAAGCGCATCGCCGGGTTCTTCAATTGGCAGGTGGTGTTCGGCTTCTAACATGCGGTGAGGAAACGGAAGACGAGGCGGACGGGATCCGCCTTTTCTCGAACCAAAGGTTACCCTAATCTAACATTTGAAAGGAAACGCCATGCAACAGAACGCAGGGCAGGCGCAAGCCATGCCCGAAACCGAGGCCGTGCCCGCGGGAAAGCGGCCGGGAGCGCGCAACGAGCGCCTGAACGTGCGCGACTTCGTGACCATCGCGGTGCTCACCGTGCTGGAACTGGTGGTGTATTTCAGCATCGGCATGATTGCGGGCTCGACGCCCATCGGCTGGTGTTTCACGCTGGGCATCCAGGCCATCCCGTTGGGCATCATCTTCATGCTGATGTACGCGAAGGTGAACAAGCGCGGCGTCGTGCTCATCTCGGGCGTGCTCGTGGGGCTGCTCGTGGGTATGAGTTTTTGGCTTACCGGCCTCGTCATCGCATTGGGCGCGCTGGCTGGCGAGGTTATCTGGAACGTCGCCAACCGCAAGCGCTTCGCCACCATGGCCGCCAGCTTCACGTCCATCATGGTGGGCTGGTATCTGGGCGCGTTCGCCCCGCTCGTGCTCATGAAGGACTTCTTTTTGAACTCGGTGCCCACGATGGCTGAGTTCTACGGCAGCGTGTTCGATATCGTGGCGGGCCCTCTGTTCTTCGTCTGCCTGGGCGTTACCGCGCTTGGCGGCGTTCTGGGCTCGCTGCTGGGACGCGCTGTGCTGAAGAAGCACTTCGAACGCGCGGGGATCGCCTGATATGGAGGCCGCGCGCATGCAGAACGCGACCGCCGTGCCTCGCGACGGGGGATCGGGCGTGCCGGCGGTGAGAAACCTCGACCCGCGGATGAAGCTGCTTATCGTCCTCGTGGTGGGGTCGGCCGCGCTGTTCAGCCCGCATCGTGCCCTGTTGCTGTGGTGCTATGCGATTATCGCGGCGCTGTGGCTGCTGTCGGGCGAGGCGCGTCGCGCGCTGGGATTCGTGGCCGTGCTCGCGGCGGTGGCGCTTGCCGAGTGGGGCGCGGGGTTCATCCCCAACGCCACGGTGGCGGGCATGGTGGGTTTTCTCTTCTTCATTTTCGCGCGCTCGCTGTCTACGTTTGCGCTGATCATGTGGATGTCGGTGGGGTTGCGCATCGATGATCTCATCGCGTCGCTGCAGCGCTTGCGCCTGCCGCGCGGCCTCGTCATCACCATCGCCGTGGTGTTTCGCTACCTTCCCACGGCTGCCGACGAGTTCCGGAAGATCAGCGCCACCATGCGGCTGCGCGGTGTGGAGCTCTCGGCGCGCAACCTGGTGCTGCATCCCGGCCGCTCGCTCGAGTACGTGCTGGTGCCGCTCATCATCCGCACCATCAAAATCGCCGACGATCTGGCCGCTTCCGCCATGACGCGCGGCCTCGACCTCGTGGGTGCGCGCACGACGTACCGCGACGTGCGCATCGGAGCGTCGGGGGCGCTCGTGACGGCGGCGGTGCTCGTCTGTACGGCGGCCGGTTATGTCGCGTGGGCGGTGAACGTGCTATGACGGCCAACGAGGTGGTGGTGGCAGGTGCGACGTTTCGTTACGCCCACGATGGCCAGCCTGCGCTGCGCGGCCTCGACCTGCGCGCGGGCGGCGGGAAGCTCGTGCTGCTGCTGGGCGCGAGCGGGTGCGGTAAAACCACTGCGACGCGCCTGCTGAACGGGCTGGTCCCCCATTTCTTCGAGGGAGGCGCGCTCGACGGCTCGGTGGACGTGTGCGGCATGGAGCCGGCTTCCGTCAGCGTGCAGCGGCTGGCCGGCGCGGTGGGGTCGGTGTTCCAGGATCCGCGCAGCCAGTTCTTCGCCACCGACGTGTCGTCCGAAATCGCGTTCTCGTGCGAGAACCTCGGCGTTCCCGCGCTCGAGATGCGCCGACGCGTGGCCGAAGCGGCCGGAGCGTGCGGCGTCGCGCACCTGATGGACCGCAGCATCTTCGACCTGTCGAGCGGCGAGAAGCAAGCGGTGGCGGTTGCGTCGGTGCTGGCGATGCGCCCGCGCGTGGTGGTGATGGACGAGCCGTCGGCGAACCTCGACGAGGTGGCCACCGCTCGGCTGCGCACCATCGTCGAGACGCTGCTGCACCGCGGCGTGACCGTGGTGGTGTCCGAGCATCGGGTTCACTATCTGGCCGACCTTGCCGACGAGGCGCTGCTGCTGCGTGCAGGGCGCGTGGAGCGGCGTTTCGCCGCGGGAGAATTGGCGCGTCTTACGCCCGAGGCATCGCACGAGCTGGGCTTGCGCGCGTCGAGCCTCGACGAGGTGCGCGCCGTGCCGCGCGCGGAGGCCCGGGGGCCTGCGGTCCTTGAAGTGCGCGACGTGAGCTTCGGCTATCGGGGCGCGCCGCCCGTGCTGAAGGGAACGTCGTTCTCGGTGCGGGAGGGCGAGGTCGTGGGCATCGTCGGACGCAACGGCGTGGGCAAAAGCACGCTGATCGACCTCGTGTGCGGTCTCAAGACGGAGTGTGCGGGCACGGTGTCCATCGGCGGCGTCGCGTTGCGGCCGAAGGAGCGCGTGCGGGCAAGCTACCTGGTCATGCAGGATTCGGATTGCCAGCTGTTCGCGGAAAGCGTCGAAGCCGAGCTGCTTCTGGGCGAGCGTGCCGACGAGGCGCGCACGGCGCGAGCGCGCGCAGCGCTTGCGCGCATGGGGCTTGCGGGGCTGGAGGACCGTCACCCGGCATCGCTGTCGGGAGGCCAGAAGCAGCGGCTGTCCATCGCGGTGGCCTACATGAAGGATGCGAAGGTCGTGTGCCTCGACGAGCCCACGAGCGGCTTGGACTGGGCGTCGATGATGGGCGTGGCGCAGCTGTTGCGGGACCTGGCCGAAGAAGGGCGCGGCATCGTGGTGATCACCCACGACTACGAGTTCTTGCTGGCGGCGTGCGACCGGGTGCTGCGCATCGGCGAGGGCGGGTCGGCGGTCGAGGTCGGCTTCGACGGCCCTGGCGATGCGAGTGCGCTCCGCAACCCCGAATAGTCGTTTCGGTGCCGCGATGCGGCGGGAGTCCCTCGATCCTGTGCCGGCGGGCGCGCGTTTCGGGCATTCTGAGCGAAGTTTGATAAAGCTAACTTGAGGAGTTGACCAATGGAAGTTTCTCCGGCGAACCGCGACGTGCGGCCAAGCGCGTTCGCGAAGCTGTACTACTTCATGCGGCCGGATCGCGGGCGCATGGTGTGCTCGCTCGTGCTGGCCTGTATCGGCGAGGCCGTGGGCATGGTGCCTTACGTGGTGATCGCGCTGTTGGCGGCGGGGCTCATCGAGGGCACGCTGACGTTCGAGCGCGCGGCCCTCCTGGCGGCCGTCGCCGCGCTCGCGCACGTCGCGCGCTTCTTCTGCACGTGGCGCTCGTCCATGATGAGCCACCGCATCGCGTTCAAGGCGCTGGCCACCATGCGCGACCAGATGGCGGAGAAGATGGAGCGCGTTCCCATGGGCACGATCATCGACACGCCCACCGGCACGTTCAAGAACCGCTTCGTCGACAACGTGAACCAGCTGGAAGACGCCATCGCCCACTTCATGCCCGAGCTGCCGTCGAACGTGTTCGGGCCGTTGCTGGCCATGGTCATCGTGTTCGCGCTCGACTGGCGCATGGGGCTGGCCGGGCTGGCCACCATCCCTCTGGGCGTGCTGTTCTATGCGGCCATGATGCGCGATTACAAGCCGAAGATGGCCCGCTACATCGGCAGCGAGCAGCGGATGAACTCGTCGCTCGTGGAGTACGTGAACGGCATCCAGGTGATCAAGGCGTTCGGGCGTACGGCCAGCTCGTACGGCGGATTCTCCACCGCGGTCGCCGAGTACCACGACTCGACGCTCGCGTGGTTCAAGCAGAGCTGGGTGTGGATGGCGGCCGTCAAGTCGGTGGTGCCGTGCACGCTGCTCGTGTCGCTGCCGCTGGGCGTGTGGCTCATGTCCGCAGGCCAGCTGACGCTGCCGATATTCCTGACGTGCATCGTCATCCCGCTGGGCTTCATCGCGCCGCTGCTGAAGTTCGCGCAGGCGGGCGGCCAGATCTCGCGCATGGACGTGTGCCTCAACGTCATCTGGGACTTCCTGGGCACGCCCGAGCTCGTGCGCCCCGCCGAGCGCGTGCGGCTGGACGGCGAGTCGTTCGCGTTCGAGAACGTGTCGTTCTCCTACCACGAGGGGGCCGAGGTGCTGCACGGCGTCAGCTTCGAGACGCATCCCGGGCAGATCACGGCCATCGTGGGGCCCAGCGGTTCGGGCAAATCGACCGTGGCGAAGCTCATGGCCGGGTTCTGGGATGCAACGGACGGGCGCGTCGCGTTCGACGGGGTCGATGTGCGGAACATCCCGTACCAGCAGCTCATGGAGCATATCTCCTACGTGGCGCAGGACACGTTCCTGTTCGACCGCACGCTTGCCGACAACATTCGCATGGGGCGTCCTGCCGCTTCGCAGGTCGACGTGGAGGCCGCCGCCCGCGCGGCGGGTTGCCACGAGTTCATCAGCCGCTTGCCGCAGGGCTACGACACGCGCGCCGGCGAGGCGGGCGAGAGGCTGAGCGGCGGCGAGAAGCAGCGCATCGCCATCGCACGCGCCATTTTGAAGAACGCGCCCATCGTCATCCTCGACGAGGCGACGGCCTACGCCGATCCCGAGAACGAGGCGCTCGTCGAGCGCGCCATCAGCAAGCTCGTGGTCGGGAAGACGCTCGTCACCATCGCGCACCGCCTGTCCACCGTGACGGGCGCCGACCAGATCCTCGTCATGGACACCGGCCGCATCGTCGCCCGCGGCACGCACGACAAGCTGCTGGAATGCTGCCCGCTGTACCGTCGCATGTGGGAGCAGCACAGAAGTTCCGCTGTTCTACGAACAGCGGAACTGGCCGACGCTGCGGCTTCCCCCGGTGGCACCGGGGAAACCCTCGCTGACGTTTCGACGACGGGCGACAACGATATCAAGGAGGCGATGTAGCATGTTCGCGCTCATCAAACGCGTGCTCGACCTGGCTGGCAGCTTCTCTCCGGCGGCGCGGCGCAGCCTGACGTGGGGCATGGTGTGCAACATCCTGAAAGCGTTCTTCATGGCCGGTATGCTGGGCGCGGTGTTCTGGGCGCTCGAGAACCGCGACCACCTCGACGCCGTCGTGGCGCTGCAATGCCTGGGCATCTTGGCTGTCAGCGTGATCGGGCAGTACGTGTTCCAGTACCTCGTGGACATCACGATGGACGCGCAGGGCTTCCACATCTTCCGCGACCTGCGCCTGCGCGTGGGCGACCGGCTGAAGGCCGCGCCCATGGGCTACTTCTCCGAGCAGCGCCTGTCGGCCGTCACCACGACGCTGACCACGACGGTGCACCAGCTGGAGGAGTTCATGACCATCTGCCTGACGGGTCTGACGGGCGGCGTGGCCATGGCGGTGATCATGAGCCTGTTCTTCCTCGCCGTGGCCTGGCCCATCGCGGCCATCACGTTCGCGGGCATCGCCGCGGGCCTGTGCGTGCTGAACGTGCTGCGCCGCCGCGCCACCAGCGTGACGCGCGAGGTGACCGCCGCGCAGGAGGCCATGGCTGACAAGGTGATCGAGTACGCTCGCGGCATGGCCGTGCTGCGCACGTTCGCCACGCCCGACGAATCGCTGGCCGCCGCGAAGGCGTCGTTCCAGCAGAAGCGCGCGGCCGATTACCATCAGGAGGCCGCCGCGCAGGGCATCCTCAAGCTGTACGCGCTCGTGTTCAACCTGGCCAGCTGCGCGGTGCTGTTCACCGCGTGCGCGCTGTACCTGAACGGCGCGCTGCCGCTGTCGTGGGCGCTCACGCTGCTCGTGGCCGCGTTCATGATCTACGGCGAGCTCATCCACGCGAACGATGCGGCGTTCCTCACGAAGAAGATCGAAGGCGAGCTCGACCGCGTCGACGAGGTGTGCGACATCCCGAAGCAGAACGCGACGGACGCGCCGCTCGCGCCCGCCGATTTCGGCATCGAGATGAACGGCGTCTCGTTCGGTTACGACGCCGACCGGCGCGTCATCGACGACGTGTCGCTGCGCATCCCGCAGGGCACGAGCTGCGCCATCGTGGGGCCCAGCGGCTCGGGCAAGACGACGCTCGTGAACCTCATGGCCCGATTCTGGGACG
This sequence comes from Eggerthella lenta DSM 2243, assembly GCF_000024265.1. Classification (NCBI taxonomy): domain Bacteria; kingdom Bacillati; phylum Actinomycetota; class Coriobacteriia; order Eggerthellales; family Eggerthellaceae; genus Eggerthella; species Eggerthella lenta. Next base: position 414,461 of record NC_013204.1, read on the forward strand.
TGGACGCCGGCGCGGTGCTGCTCGGGGGCCAGGACGTGCGCAAGGGCACGGCCGAGAGCCTGCTCGCGCACGTGTCGATGGTGTTCCAGAACGTGTATCTGTTCAACGACACCGTGGAGAACAACATCAAGTTCGGCATGCCGAACGCCACCCATGCCGACGTGGAGGCCGCCGCCAGGCGCGCCCGCTGCCACGAGTTCATCATGCAGCTGCCGCAGGGCTACGACACGGTGCTCGAGGAGGGCGGCGCCAGCCTCTCGGGCGGGGAGCGCCAGCGCATCTCCATCGCGCGCGCCATCATGAAGGATGCGCCCATCGTCATCTTGGACGAGGCCACGAGCTCGGTCGATCCTGAGAACGAGCACGAGCTGATCGCCGCCATCGGCGAGCTCACGCGCGGCAAGACCCTCGTGTCCATCGCGCACCGCCTGAACACGGTGGCCGGCGCCGATCAGATCCTCGTGGTGGACGAGGGCCGCATCGTGCAGCGGGGCACGCACGACCAGCTCATGGGCGAGCAGGGGCTCTACCGCGACTTCGTGAACCTGCGACGCGAAGCCGCCGGCTGGCGCCTGGCGGGGTAGGGCGCGCGCCGTCGCGCGCCGCCTGCGAAATGTCCGATCGGAGTAGGCGCGCGGCTGTTTGGAGCGGAACGGGCGGCCCGTTTCTGCTATACCGGAGGGAAGGGAAACGCACTGCGCGCGCGGCGGCCGCCCGCGCGGAGAGGAGGTGCAGGTGAAGCAGCCTGTTCATGAGTCTGCCGAAGACTATCTGAAAGCCGTGTTGGCGCTGGAGCGCGAGCACGGCTACGTCCGCGCCGTGGACGTAGCCGGCCGGCTGGGCGTGTCGAAGGCGAGCGTGTCGAAGGCGCTGTCCAAGCTGGAGCGCCAGAAGCTCGTGCACGTGGTGGCCCACGACGTGCGGCTCACCGCCGAGGGGCGCGCCGTGGCCGAGCGCGTCAGCGAACGCCATGCGTTCTTCCGCGCTCTGCTGCGCGCTGCGGGCGTGGAGGCCGTCGTCGCCGACGAGGAGGCGTGCCGCCTCGAGCACTGCCTGTGCGAGGACTCGTTCCGGAAGCTGGTAACCGCGCTCGACGCGCGCGGCTGAGAGCGCTCGGTTGACGCGCGGCGGGTCGCCCGGTATGATGGCGGCCCGGGCCTCATGGCCCGCAACCCAACGAAAGGCTCTCCTCTCATGACTGTTCCTCCCAACCGCTAAACCACGCGACACATCCGTCCCATCCGCTGCCGCGCCGCGCGCGGCCGCTTCGTGATGGGCGCTGCCCGTCCGCCTGCCGCCGCTGCGAGCGGCCGTTTTGCGATGGGCCGTCCGGTTGAGATGCACAGACAATCAGAGAGGTTCCCTGTATGAAAAAGCTGAATAACGGCGTGGTGCCGCCCGTGCCCACCTTCCATTTCGAACGTATTCGGATTGCGAAGGAAGGCAACAACCATCATGAAAACGAGTATATGGCGCGTGGAGGCGACCGCCGCGCCGGTCGCGCTGCGCCCTTGTGGGACCTGCGGTGCTGACGCGGAGTTCGCGTCCACGGGCCTGTTTCGCGTGAACGCCCAGAAGAAACGTCTGGACGTGTGGCTCATCTACCGGTGCGCCACGTGCGGAAGCGTGTGGAACAGCGCCGTGATCAGCCGTGGGCGTCCGGGAAGCATCGACCGCGAAGAGCTCGAGCGGTTCACGGGCAACGATCCCGTGATGGCGCTGTGGTGCGCGCTCGACGTCGGCTTGCTCAGGCGCAACGGCGCGCGCCGGGGCAAGGTCGCCTTCGTCGTCGAAGGCGACCGGCCCGCCGGCGGCGAGGACTGTCGGGTTGAAATCGACGGCGGCGACCTTGCGGGCCTGCGCCTGGCCGAGGTGCTGCGGGCCAAGTTGGGCGTTTCGCGCAGCGGCTTGGAGCGCCTCGTGGAGGCGGGCGACGTGAGCGCCGCCGACGGAGCCGACGTCCTCGCCGCGAAGCTCCGTCCGCACCAGACGATCCTCGTGCGCGGGCGGCGCGAGCAGTAGGCGGGCAGGCGGCCCGGGACCACGCTCCCGGGCCGCTCCCGGCCCCCTGCCCCCCCACCGCGCCCGCCACCGCGGATGCCCGGCCCCTTTCCCGATGTTTCACGTGAAACATTCGTTCTATGCGCACAGGTGGGGTGCGACCGTGGGAGTGTGCTATCATGACGGCGAACACAGCGGCCATGCAAAGGAGCCATCATGTACGGATTGAAAACCGAGGCCAGCTTCGACTCGGCCCACTTCCTGACCGATTACTACGGCAAGTGCGAGAACCTGCACGGCCACCGGTGGAGAGCGGTGGTGTACCTCGAGGTCGCCGACCTGCAAGCCGACGGCACGATGAAGGACATGGTGGTTGATTTCGGCGTGTTCAAGCGCGCGGTGCGCGACCTGGCCGAAGAGCTGGACCACACCTTCCTCGTGGAAGAGGGCTCGCTGGCCGCGACGACGCTGGCCGCCCTCGAGGCCGAGGGCTTCAGCCTGACCGTCCTGCCCTTCCGCACCACCGCCGAAAACCTGGCGCGCTACGTCTGCGACCGGCTGACGGAGCAGGGTTTCCCCGTGTCCCAGGTGGACCTGTACGAAACCCCCAACAACTGCGCCATCTACCGGAGGACGGCATGAACGTTTCGGTCATCCTGGGGCATCCCTACGACGGCAGCTTCAACGCGGCCATCGCCCAGACCGTGGTGCAAACGCTGGAGGAGGACGGCCATGCGGTGGCGTTCCACGATTTGCACGCGGAGGGCTTCAACCCGGTGATTCCCCCGTCCGAGCTGGTCAGCGATGTGCCGGCCGACGATCTGACGGCCCTGCACCAACGCGAGATCAAGGAGGCCGACGGCATCGTCGTCGTGCATCCCAACTGGTGGGGACAGCCGCCCGCCATCCTCAAGGGATGGGTCGACCGCGTGCTGCGGGAGGGCGTGGCCTACGGGTTCGCCGAGGGCGATTCCGGCGGCGGCCTGCCCATCGGCCTGCTGAAAGCCCGCGCGGTGCTCGTGTTCAACACGTCGAACACGCCGGAAGCGCGCGAGCTCGAAGCTTTCGGCGATCCGCTGCAGCGGCTGTGGCGCGACTGCATCTGCGACTTCTGCGGCGTGACCACGTTCGATCGGGTTATGTTCCGCGTCGTTGCCGACAGCACGCCGGCCGACCGCCGCACGTGGCTTGAGCAGGCGCGCACCATGACGCGCGAAAGTTTCCCGTCCGAATGGAACAGCGCTGCCCGATCGGACTAGAACCGTCTGCCCCGTTGCCGCATACTGTCTCCGATATAAGTAACCCTTGGCTAACAAGTAAGGAGACCTTCATGGCAAGCAGCGTCGCATCGACGGCGAGCCCGGCACCTTCCCCGAGCGAGGGGAAGGTGCTCAAGGGCCGCGACCTCATCAACATCGGCATCTTCACGGCCATCTACTTCGTCATCCAGTTCGTGTTCATGCTGTGCGGTGGCATCCATCCGGCGCTGTGGGTGTTCATGCCGGCGCTCGACGGGTTGTTCGCGGGCATCCCGTTCATGCTCATGTGCGCGAAGGTGCAAAAGCCCGGCGCCGTCGTCATCATGGGGCTCATCGTGGCGCTCATCTACTTCGCGACGGGCATGTTCACGCCGCTCATCCTGGCCATGATGGCGGCATCTTGCGTTGTCGCCGAGGTCATCCGCGCGGTTGCGCGCTACCGCAGCTTCCTCGGCAACGCGGTGGCGTACGCGGTGTTCGGCCTGGGCATGTGCGGAAGCCCCCTGCCGCTGTGGGTGTTCCACGACTCGTTCGTCTCCCAGATCGCCGAGCAGGGTATGGGCGCCGACTACCTGGCGTCGCTTGACGCGCTGTCCACGACGCCGATGCTGATCGCCATGTTCGCCGTCACCATCGTGGCGGGCCTCGCGGGCGCGTATATCGCGCGCTGCCTGTTCAAGAAGCACTTCGAGAAGGCGGGGCTCGTCTAATGCAGGCCACCTACGCGCTCGAGGATCGTCGCGTGCTGGGCCGGGCGCCGCGCTCCGGCGTGCTCGACCTCGACCCGCGCACCATCATGGGCGTGCTGCTGGCGGCGTCGGTGGTGGCCTTCATGTCGAAGAGCCTCACGGTTGAGCTGGGCCTCGTGCTGGGCGTGGCGCTGCTGCAGGCGCTGACGGGGCACGTGAGGATGGCGCTTGCGTTCGCGGGCGGCTACGCGGTGCTGTGGGCGGTGCTCAACCTCGTGTTCCCGCACGTCGGAGGCGTTGCAGCCACCATGTTCACCATCAGCTTCACGTTCTCGCGCAAGATCTTCCTGTGCCTCATGGTGGGCTCGCTGCTGGTGGCCGAATGCTCGGTGCACCGTCTGACGGCCGCGCTCGAGCGCCTGCGCGTGCCGCAGGTGGTGCTCATCCCGCTCACGGTGACCATGCGCTACTTCCCGGCGCTCAAAGACGAGATGGCGCACATCCGCGACGCCATGCGCCTGCGCGACATCCCCGCTTCCGAGCGGCTGGAATGCTTCGTGGTGCCGCTCATCATGTCGGCCACCACCACGGCCGACGAGCTGTCGCGCGCCGCGACCTGCCGGGGCATCGAGAACCCGGTGCGCTCTACCGACACCGAGCGGCTGCGCATGCACGCCGCCGATTGGGCGGTGCTCGCGGCGTCCGCGGCGGCGGTCGTGGTCGTGGCGCTGTGGGGAGGGGCGTACTGATGGCGGCGGCTCGGCAGTGCGCTGAGGCGCGCGGCGGCGGGCGCGCCGCGGCGCGCGGCGACGAGGCGCCGGTCGTCGTCCGCCTGCGCGATGCGTCCTGCCGCGGGGCCGGCGACGCGCTCATCCTGGACGGCGTGGACCTCACCGTGCGCCGTGGCGAATGCGTGCTGCTGTGCGGGCGCTCGGGCATGGGAAAGACCACGGTGACGAAGCTGATCAACGGCCTCATCCCGCAATTCGAGCCCGGGGTCGAGCGCACGGGCGAGGTGGAGGTGTGCGGCTTCGATCCGGCGCGCTGCGCCATGCACGAGCTCGCGCGGCACGTGGGCAGCGTGTTCCAGAACCCGAAATCGCAGTTCTTCAACCTCACCTCCAACGATGAGCTGGCGTTCGGCCTGGAGGCGGCGGGGGTCGACGCCGACGCGATCGAGGAGCGCATCCGGGCGACGGTGGGGGCGCTGCACGTCGAGCACCTGCTCGACCGCGGCGTGACGAAGATGTCGGGCGGCGAGAAGCAGAGCCTCGTGTTCGCCTCGGTGGACGTGATGGACCCCGACGTGTACGTGCTGGACGAGCCCACCGCGAACCTCGACGCGCGCGCGATCCGCGTGCTGCACGACCAGATCGCCGCCATCCTCGCGCGCGGCAAGACGGTGATCGTCGCCGAGCACCGGCTGTACTTCGTGGCCGATCTCATCGATCGCGCGGTGCTCATCGAAGGGGGCCGCGTCGCGCGCGAGTTCTCGCCCGAGGACTTGCGCGCGCTGTCGGAGGAGGAGCGCGCCCGCCTGGGCCTGCGCGCAGTCGACCCCGCCGTCGCGATGGCCGTGACGTGCCCGGCGGCCCCCGCGTGCGCGACGGGTGCGCTCGAGCGCGGGCTGTCGCTGCGCGGTTTCGCCAGCCTGCGCAAGAAGCGACGCGTGTTCGCCCCGGTCAGCTTCGACGTCCCGCGCGGCGCGGTGGTGGGCGTGACGGGCGCGAACGGCGTGGGGAAGTCGACGCTCGTGCGCGCGATGGCGGGCCTCGAGCGCGCGACGGAGGGGGAGCTGCGCTTCGACGGCGCACCGCTCGATGCCCGCGCGCGCCGCCGCCGGTGCTCGCTCGTCATGCAGGACGTGAACCATCAGCTGTTCAGCGACAGCGTGCGCGGGGAGTGCGAGCTGTCGGCGGGCGGCGTCGACGCGGCTCGCGTGGACGAAGTGCTGGCGGCCCTCGACCTGGAGCATCTGGAGGCGTGCCACCCCATGGCGCTGTCCGGCGGCCAGAAGCAGCGGCTGGCCGTGGCCTGCGCCCTGCTCGCCGGGCGGGAGGTGCTGCTGTTGGACGAGCCGACGAGCGGGCTTGACTTCGGGCATATGGTTGAGGTAAGCCGGTTGGTGAAAGGGCTGGCTGAACGGAACATCTGCATCGTCGTGGTCACGCACGACTGCGAATTCCTCAGCCGCAGCTGCGATTTCGCGTACGAATTGGAGGCGGGCTGATCGATGGGCGAGGCGGGCGATGTGCTGTCGTGCGTGATGGCGGGTGGCGAAGGCGTCGTGGAGGAGCGGCCGGGAGGGGCCGTGCTCCGTGTGAAGAACGACACGGGCGAGGGATCCATGGCCTTCTGCCAGGTGTTCGACGGCGTGGGACTCTCGTTCAACGACTTCCGGCTGGACGCGTACGATTCGGGGTTCGTGGCCGGCCCGGACATGCTGTGCATCGACCACTGCCGCGAGGGGCGCATCGAGCAGCCCGTCGCGGGCGGCGCTTACTCCTACGTGGCGTCCGGCGACCTCAAGATAGACGACCGCTCCCGCCATACCGGCATGTTCGTCCTGCCGCTGGGTCACTACCGCGGCATCACCGTGTCCTTCGACCTCGCCCGCGCCGAGCGCTCCATCGCCCAAGCGCTCGGCGGGTTCCCGGTTGATCTGCGCGCGCTGCGCGATCGCTTCTGCCGCGGCGGCGACCCCTTCATCATGCACGACGCACCGGGCGCGGAGCACATCTTCTGCGAGCTGTACTCCGTGCCCGACGAGATCCGCGCGACGTACTTCCAGCTCAAAGTGCTGGAGCTGCTGCTGTTCCTGCAGGTGCTCGATCCCGGCCCCGTGCGCGAGCGTCGGCCGTACTTCTACCGCGCGCAGGTGGAGAAGGTGAAGGCGGCGCGCGACTTCATGGTGTCCGACCTCACCGTCGAGCACACCATCGACGAGCTGGCCGACCGCTTCGATCTGCCGCCCACGGCGTTCAAGACCTGCTTCAAGGGGGTGTACGGCCTGCCGCCGTACGCGTACCTGCGCACCTTCCGGATGGAGCGCGCCGCCGCGCTTCTGCGCGAAACCGACCTGCGCGTGGCCGACATCGGCCTGGCCGTGGGCTACGACAGCCCCTCCAAGTTCACCGCCGCCTTCAAGGCCGTGATCGGCCAAACCCCCACCGTCCACCGACGCGACCGCGCAAGGTACGTGCGACGTTAGTGAGCTGCGGCGAACTTCCCACCTGATTGGAACAGGGCTGGCTTGATGGAGCGGAACGTGCCTGCTGGGAGCCGTATAGTCAGGAGCGTTCGCATTCCCAACTGAGAAGGTGGTTTTGGTGGCTCCTGTGACAGAAACGCCCGCGAAGGCATCGTGGCTGGCCGTGCTGCTTTCGTACGCCGGCCGCTGCCGGGGGAAGATGGCGGTCTCGCTGCTGTGCTCGGTGGCCAGCGTGGCGGCCGGGCTCGTGCCGTTCTACGCGGTGTACCGCATCATCGACGAGGTGATCGCCCCCGCGCCCGACGGCGGTGCCGTGCTGGCTTGGGTGGGCGCGGCCGCGGCGGGCTACGTGGCGTCGAAGGTGCTGTTCGGCGCATCGACGCTGCTCTCGCACGTGTCCGCGTACACCATCCTCGAATCGCTGCGCGACGACGTGGTGGAGAAGCTCATGAAGACCTCCCTCGGCACCGCGGCGTCGAAAAGCATCGGCCAGATCAAAAACGTGTTCGTCGATCGCATCGAGGGCGTGGAAGTGCCGCTGGCGCACATGATCCCCGAGCTTTCGGGCAACGTGCTGCTGGCGGCTGCCATCGCGGTGTGGATGGCACTCATCGACTGGCGCATCGCGCTTGCGTGCCTGGTCACCGTGCCCATCGGGCTGGTCGTGTTCGCAAGCGGCCTGGGGGCGTACAACAGGATGTACGCCGCCTACATGGCCGAGGGCAACCATGTGAACAGCGTGATGGTGGAGTACGTGGAGGGCATCCAGGTGATCAAGGCGTTCAACCAGGGTTCGAACTCCTACCAGAAGTACGCCAACGCCGTCCGCTCGTTCAAGGACTTCACCCTGGGCTGGTTCAAGGCCACCTGGGTCAGCATGAACCTCGCGTTCTCCATCCTGCCGACCACGCTGCTGGGCGTGCTGCCCGTCGGGCTGGCGCTGTACCTGGCGGGAGACGTCACCCCGGCCGAGCTGGGGTTGGAGTTCGTGCTGGCGCTGGCGGTGGTGGCGCCGCTCATGAAGCTGTCATCGTTCCTCAACGAGGCGAAGGCGATGGAGTACGCCGTGGCCGACGCGAGCGAGTTTCTCGACCTGCCCGAGCTGCCGGAGCCTGCGCAGCGCGCGGCCGTGCGCGACGAGGGCGTGGAGTTGGCGAACGTGTCGTTCTCCTACGAGAGCGGGGAGGAGGTGCTCCACGACGTGAGCCTGCGCGTGCCGCGCGGGTCGTTCTGCGCGCTCGTGGGGCCGTCGGGCTCGGGCAAGTCCACTCTGGCGCGCCTGATCGCGCGGCATTGGGATGTGGGCGCGGGCGCCGTGCGCGTGGGCGGCGTGGACGTGCGCGACATGCCGCTGGACCAGTTGTCGCAGCTCGTGAGCTTCGTGGCGCAGGACAACTACCTGTTCGACTGCTCGCTTCGCGAGAACATCCGCATGGGCAAGCCCGACGCCACCGACGACGAGGTGCTGGCCGCCGCGCGCGCCGCTTGCTGCGACGACTTCATCGGCCGCCTGCCGCATGGCTACGACACGCCGGCCGGCGAGGCGGGGCACGCGCTGTCGGGCGGCGAGCGCCAGCGCATCTCCATCGCCCGCGCCATCCTCAAGGACGCGCCCATCGTGGTGCTCGACGAGGCCACGGCCTTCACCGACCCGGAGAACGAGGAGCGCATCCAGCAATCCATCGCCCGGCTGACGCGCGGCAAGACCCTGCTGGTCATCGCGCACCGCCTGTCCACCGTGGCGGCGGCCGACGACATCGCGGTGGTGGATCACGGGCGCATCGTCGCGCACGGCACGCACGACCGGCTGCTTGCCGCCTGCCCGCTCTACGCGTCCATGTGGCAGGCTCACGTGTGCGCGAAGGCGTGGTCTGCCGTTTCCCGAAAGGAGGCCCTCGATGCTTAAAGCGCTCAAGCGCATCATCGCGTGGACGGGACCGTACCGGCGCAACCTGTACCTGGGCTGCGTGTGCTCGTTCTTCATGACGTGGGCCACGGCGGCCCCCGTGATGCTGGCCGCGTGGATGCTCGCGCAGGTGGTGGACGACGCGCGCGGCGTCTCGACGCTCGACCCGTCGGCGGTGTGGCTGTCGCTGGCGGCCATCGTCGCGTGCATCGCCGCCCGGTTCGCGTTCTCGTACGGCAAGAACCGTCTGCAGGAGAGCATCGGCTACGAGGTGGCGCCCGAGGTGCGCATCCGCATCGGCACCATCCTCAAGCGCGTGCCGCTGGGCTACTTCTCCCGCATGAAGACGGGCGACATCCTCGCGACCACCACCACCGAGCTGGGCATGCTCGAGCTGAACGGCATGAAGATGATCGACGCCGTGGTGAACGGCTACGTGTCGGTGGCGGCCGTCATCGCGTTTCTGGCCGTGATGGACTGGCGCTGCGCGCTGGCGGCGCTGGCGGGCGTGGGGCTGTCGGCGCTCGCGCTGGCGGGCATCAACCGACGCAGCCGGAAGCTCACGCCGGCCACGCACGAGGCTTCCGAGCGCCTGTCCGGCGCCATCGTGGAGTTCGCGCGCGGGCTGGGCACGGCGAAGTCGTACGGCCGCGGCAGCTCCGCGCTGCAGCCGATGTACGCGGCGTGCGCCCAGGCGAAGAAGGCCCGCGTCGACGTGGAGTTCGGCTTCACGCCGTTCAACGTGGCGCACCTCGTGGCGCTCAAGCTGGCCAGCGTGGCCCTCGTGGGCTTCGCGGCCTGGGCGTGCCTCGGCGGGACGCTGCCGCTGTGGATGTTCTTGGCCATCGCCCTGCTCTCGTTCACCATCTTCGGCGGCGTGGAGGGCGTGGCCGACTCGGCGCACATGCTGGGCGACCTGAACGACGTGCTGGACCGCCTCGACAAGATCGAGCAGGCGCGCTTCATCGACGAGGACGGGCGCGCGCTCGACCTCGACCGCTTCGACATCGCGTTCGAGGACGTGGCGTTCTCCTACGACGAAGGTCCCGAGGCGCGCACGGTGCTGCACGACGTGAGCTTCGCCATACCCGAGGGCACCACGTGCGCCATCGTGGGCCCGTCCGGCTCGGGCAAGACCACCATCGCGAACCTCATGGCGCGCTTCTGGGACGTGAGCGCCGGCAGCGTGCGGGTGGGCGGCCACGACGTGCGCGAGTTCACCTGCGACAGCCTGCTGGCGAACTTCTCGATGGTGTTCCAGAACGTGTACCTGTTCAACGACACGGTGGAGGCGAACATCGCGTTCGGCTGCCCCGGCGCCTCGCACGACGAGGTGGTGGCCGCCGCGAAGCGCGCGTGCTGCCACGGCTTCATCGAGGAGCTGCCGCAGGGCTACGACACCGTGGTGGGCGAGGGCGGCAGCAGCCTGTCGGGCGGCCAGAAGCAGCGCATCTCCATCGCGCGGGCGCTGCTGAAGGACGCGCCCATCGTCGTCCTCGACGAGGCCACCGCCAGCGTCGACCCGGAGAACGAGCAGCTCATCCAGCAGGCCATCGGCCAGCTGACGGCGGGCAAGACCGTCGTGGTGATCGCGCACCGCCTGGCCACGGTGGAAGCGTCCGACCAGATCCTCGTGGTGGACGGCGGCACGGTGGCGCAGCGGGGCACGCACGACCAGCTCATGGCCGAGGGCGGCACGTACCGCCGCTTCGTGGAGATCCGCCGGCGCGCCGAGGGCTGGCGGATCGCGAGCGACGACGCGGTCGCTCCTGCGCCCGCGGAGGACGCGCCCATGCCCGCGGCGTCCTAGCGGCTCCGCCCCGGCCGCCGCGCCTCCTACCGCTCCAGTCCCCGGCGGTACTCGCTGGGCAGCAGGCCGGTCTCGCGGCGGAACAGCTCGCTGAAACGGCTGGCGCACGTGTAGCCCACCGCGTGCGCCACCTGCTCGATCGACAGGTCGGGCATCCGCAGCAGCCCCTCGGACTGGCTGATGCGGCGGCTCTGCACGTAGCGCGTGAGCGTGGAGCCGGTCACCGCCTTGAAGCACTCCTTGAACTTTGTGGGGCTCATGCATGCGGCCCGCGCGAGGTCGTCCACCGTGAGCGCGCTCGCGCAGTGGTCGTCGATGTACAGCGCCACGGCCTGGATGCGCTCGCGGTCCTCGGGCGCGACGGCGCGTCCCGACGTGTCCCGGCGCGCTTTCGTGCGCTCGACGATGAGCCCCATGGCCTCGAACACCTTGCCCTCGTAATACAGCTGGCTGCGATGCTCGTCGCCCGGGCGGGGCCACAGCCCGGCCAGCAGCGCGCGCAGCTCGGGGGAGTCGCCGTCGTCGCTCAGCGAGGCGAACGCGTCGCGCACGCGCTCGAACTGCCCGTCGTACTCGCGCTCCAGGTACGCGCGCGACATCTCGGGCCGCACCTCGATGGACACGGCCTTCACGGGCACGCCGCCGTGCACGAGCCCGCGCCAGCCCCCGTCGCCGCTGTAGAATCCCCAGATGCTTTTCGCCCGCAGCCGCCGATACGGCGTGAACTCCTCTCCCGAAATGGACTCGTACCAGGCCACGCTCAGGTATTCGGGCAGCTCGAACTCCATGACGGTGTCGTGGAGCAGCGTGAAGTCGTGGATGGCGATCTGCCAGCGATCGGAGGGTGCGAGGATGTGGAAGCTGCCGGACGTTTCGCCTTCGCCCCGGTACGAGCGCCACAGGGGGCAGAAGCCCTCCGGCGGCTCATATTCCTCGAAGCCGATCTGCTCGAGCGACGGGGCGTGGATGATGTCGTGCGAGGGCGGGCGGTGCTCCATGGGTTCTGCTCCTTCATGCGGTTGCTCGCGGCGGCGCGGCGGTCGGCCGCAGGGACGTGCGCCGCAGGGGCGTGCCGCGTGCGACGATCGGACGCGGCGGTGCGACGTTCGGACGCGCGGGCGCGCATGCGCGACGTCGTTTCCGCCCCTCCGCGTATGATACACCATTGTTAACCGAGGCTATCTTTTCCGCATGAAAATGAATCAGAAGGAGGTCTGTCATGCGTTCAGCCATGCAATCCGACAAGAAGGGGCTCACCGCCCGCGACCTGGTGACGTGCGGCGTGTTCATCGCCCTGTACTTCGTGTTCATGATGGTGGGCAGCATGCTGTTCGCCCCGAACCCCGTGCTGACGTTCCTCATGCCGGCGGGTGCGGCCCTGCTCACCGGCCCCATCTACCTGCTGCTGGTGGCGAAGGTGCCCAAGCACGGCCCCATCATCATCCTGGGCGTGGTGGAGGGGCTCATCATGTTCGTGACGGGCATGTACTGGCTGTGGGCGGTAGCGCTCGTCGTGCTGGGCGTGGTGGCCGACCTCATCGCCGGCGCGGGCCGGTTCCGCAACAAGAACCTCAACCTCGTGAGCTTCCTCGTGTTCTCGCTCAACCCCATGGGGTCCTACCTCATGCTGTGGATCGATCCGTCGGGCTACACCTCCTACCTGGCCGGGAAGGGCACCGAGCAGGCGTACCTCGACACGATGGTGTCCACGGGCGCGGGCTGGGTGCTGCCGGGCATGATCGCGCTGACGCTGGTGTGCGCCCTGGTGAGCGCGCTGGTGGGTCGCCGTCTGCTGAAGAAGCAGTTCGAGAAGGCGGGCGTCACCGCATGATCGATCGCGCGTTCCGGCCCGATCCGCGGGCCAAGCTTGCGCTGCTTCTGCTGTGGGCCGTCGCGGTGTTCCTGTCGCCCGGGCTGTGGTTCGAGGCGCTCCTGATGCTGCTGAGCGTGGCGCTGGGCATCGCGCTGGGGAAGGGGCGGCTCGCGCTGGGCATGCTGGGGCTGTACGCGGTGATGATGGCGTGCATGCTGGCCACGGCGCAGCTGGACACCGGCGTGCTGAAAACGATGCTGTCGTCGTTCTTCATGCTGGTGCGCAAGGTGTTCCCGTGCGGGCTTCTGGCGGCCGTCATCGTGTCCACGACGCACGTGAACGAGTTCATGAGCGCGTTCTCGCGCATGCGCGTGCCACGCCAGGTGACCATCCCGCTGGCCGTGATGCTGCGCTACGTGCCGGCCATCCGCGAGGACTGGCGCTTCATCTCGGACGCCATGCGCATGCGCGGCGTGAACGCCAGCCTGGCCGGATTCCTGCGTCGACCGGGCATGACGGTGGAGTGCCTGTACGTGCCGCTCATGATGAGCGCGTCGAACGTGGCCGACGAGCTGTCGATGGCCTCGGTGGCGCGCGGCATCGAGAACCCGGCGCAGCGCACGTGCTACACGCATATCGAGTTCCGCGCGTCCGACGGGCTGCTGGTGGCCGCCGGCGTGGCCGTGGTCGTGGCGGCGCTTGCGTGCAGCCTGTTGGGCGTGGGGAAGTGAGGTCGAGACGATGATCGAGTTTGACGATGTGAGCTTCGCGTACCGCGCGCCTGCGGAAGGCGCGGGCGCGCCCGAGGGGGTGCGCGGCATCGACCTGCGCGTGGAGGCGGGCCGGTGCGTGCTCGTGTGCGGCGCGTCCGGCTGCGGCAAGACCACGGTGACGAGGCTGGCGAACGGGTTGGCGCCCTCGTTCTTCCCGGGGACGCTCGAGGGACGCGTGCTGGTGGACGGGCGCGACGTGGCCGACCTCGAAAGCTGGGAGGTGGCCGCATGCGTGGGCTCGGTGTTCCAGAACCCGCGCACGCAGTTCTTCAACGTGGATTCCACGGGCGAGGTGGCGTTTTCGCTGGAGAGCATGGCGTGGCCCGAGGAGCGCATACGCGAGCGCACGCACGATACCATCCGCCAGCTGGGGTTGGAGGAGCTGGCCGACCGCAGCATCTTTTCGCTGTCGGGCGGCGAGAAGCAGCGCATCGCGTACGCCAGCTCGTGGGCGCCCCATCCGGCGAACCTCGTGCTGGACGAGCCGACGTCGAACTTGGACGAAGCGGCCATCGCGGCGCTGCGGCGCTACCTGCTGGACGCGAAGGCGCAGGGCGCGGCCGTGCTCGTGGCCGAGCATCGCCTGTGGTGGCTGGCCGACGTGGCCGACGAGGTGGTGGTCATGGAGGAGGGGCGCATCGCGCGGCGCTTCGACGGCGCGACGTTTCGGGCGCTGCCGTCGTCGGAGGTGCGCGACCTGGGGCTGCGGGTGCGCGCTTTGGCCGACGAGCGGGCGCGCGAGCGGCGGGCGCCGGGCGATGCGCGCGAGCCGCGGGCGCCCCTCGTGCGCCTGCGCGGCGTGCACGCCTCGTACGGCAAGCGCGAGGTGCTGCACGGCGTCGACCTCGACCTGCGCGAGGGCGAAGTGGCGGCGCTCGTGGGCGCCAACGGCGCGGGGAAGTCCACCCTGTGCCGCACCATCGTGGGGCTGCATCGGGAAAGCGCGGGCACGACGACGATCGACGGTGAACCCGCAGGGCCCAAGCAACGCCTGCGCGCCTGCTCGATGGTGTTCCAGGACGTGAACTACCAGCTGTTCGCCGACAGCGTGCGCACCGAAGTGAGCTTCGGGCTGACGGACGCTGAGGCGCCCGACGCCGCGCGCGTGGACGAGGTGCTCGACGGCCTGGGGCTGGCGGCGTACGCCGAGCGCCACCCCGCCACGCTGTCGGGCGGCCAGAAGCAGCGCCTCGCCGTGGCGGCCTGCATCGCCACCGGCAAGCGCCTCCTCGTGTTCGACGAGCCCACGAGCGGGCTCGACCTGGGCAGCATGCGCACGGTGGCGGCGCTCGTGCGCCGGTTGGCCGACGAGGGCCGCGCCGTGCTCGTGGTCACCCATGACCTGGAGTTCATCGGCCAAGCCTGCGACAAGGCCGTTCGCGTGGAAGCCGGCCGCATAGCCGCCGAAGCCGTCGTGGAGGGCGACCTGCAAGCGGTGAGAGAGCTGTTGGCGAAGGGGTGATACGAGGGTTGCCGAGGGAGCGCGGCGCTTTGCCCCCCCGCTTTCCTGTGCTTCTTATGCCGTCCAGCTGCGGGCTTTTTCCTGTTCGGCGATGGCGTGGGCGTACCAGCCGCCCTGCGCGAGCAGCTCGTCGTGGGTGCCCCGCTCGCGTACGCGACCGTCGTCCAGCACCAGTATCTGATCGGCGCGCTCCACGGTGTCCAGGCGGTGGGCGATGACGATGACGGTCTTGTCCGCCATGAGCACGTCGAGCGCCCGGTTGATCTCGTGCTCGTTGTCGGCGTCCAGGCTCGAGGTCGACTCGTCCAACAGCACGATGGGAGCGTTCTTGATGAGCGCTCGCGCGATGGAGATGCGCTGCTTCTCGCCGCCGGAAAGCGTGGAACCGCCTTCGCCCACCAGGGTGTCGTAGCCCTGCGGCAGCGCCTCGATGAAGTCGTGGCAGTGCGCGGCGCGGGCGGCCGCTTCCACTTCCTCCTGCGTCGCATCCGGCTTGCCCACGCGGATGTTGTTCGCCACGGTATCGGCGAGCAGGTACACGTCTTGGAACACGACGGCCACCTGCTCGGCCAGCGCGTCGGGCGCGATATCGCGCACCTCGTGCCCGCCTACGCGCACGCTGCCGCTGCTCGCATCCCAGAACCGCGAGATCAAGCTGATGACGGTGGTCTTCCCGCTGCCCGAAGGTCCGACGAGCGCGGTGCGCGTCCCGGGCTGCGCCGTGAACGTCACCCCGTGCAGCACCTCCTTGCCGTCGGCGTATCCGAACCGCACATCGTCGAACCGCACGTCGAAGCTCGTGAAACGGGGGTTGCCGTCGCGGTACGCAAGGGGGCGTTCGGCCTGTATTCGCTCGATGCCCTCCGCCGCTTTGGCCAGGTAGTTCAGCTCGGGGTAGATCACGCCGAGCGTGGTCATCATGCTGGAGATGGATACGGCGATCATGACCGCCGCGATGAGGCGGGGCGCGTCGAGCTGGCCGTCCATGAACATGAGCGTGCCCGCCACGAGCCCGAGCGGAACGATGAGCGAGGTGGCCACGGAGAACAGCACCGAGAACGGCATGATGGACAGCTCCATGCGAATGGATTCGCGCTTCAAATCGGCGAAGCTGCGGTCGAGCCGCTCGAAGCGCCGGCCGGTGAGATTGTAGAGCTTGAACGTCTTGATGCCGTTGATGTACTCGATGATGCGGGATATGACCGCGTGGACGCTTTCGCGATAGCGGACGCCGCCCTTGCTTGCCGCGCGCCCGCCCAGGCGCGCAAGCGGCAGGGAGGCGACGACGATCGCGAGGATGATCAGCCCGTAGAGCCAGTTGATGGCGAAGGCGAACGCGCATGCGAGCACGCTGAAGCAGACGACCTTGAAGAAGCTCGCCAGCGAGGTGGTGATGGTCTGCTCGAAGTCGCTCACGTCGGTGGTGAGAACCGATGCGAGCTGGCCGATGCTGTTCTTGTCGAAGTACCCCAGGTTCAGCCTGCGCAGGTGGTTGCCGATCGAGAGTCTCAGGTCGGCGGTGATGTCCGCGCCCCGGAACTGCGTTTGGGCGTAGTTCGTCACGTACAGCGCGGCGCGCACGACGAACAGCACGACGAGCGCGCCGCTGTAGAACGCAAGCAGCTCGGCGTTGAACGCGCCGGCGACGAGGTTGATGATGGCTGCGATCATGACGGCGAACATGCCCATGTGCAAAAGCGAGTCCGCGCAGGAAAGCGCGATGGGCAGCACGAGGGTCTTGGCTTTGTCGCCCGCTACGGTTCGGACGGTTTTGATGAGCGTTATCATGCCAGCGACTCCTTCTTCTCCGTGCGGTGCGTGTAGGCGTCCCACATGCGGGCGTAGGCGCCGTCTTGCTTGATCAGGGAATCGTGCGTTCCTCGTTCTCGCAGGCGGCCGTGGTCGAACACGCATATCTGGTCCGCATGCACGATGGTGTGCAGGCGGTGGGCGATCATGATGCAGGTCTTGTTCGTCAGCAGGTGCGAGAGCGCAAGCTGGATCCGGTGCTCGTTCTCGATGTCGGTGAAGCTGGTGGCTTCGTCGAACACGATGATGGGCGCATCCTTCAAGATGGCGCGAGCGATGCACACGCGCTGCCGCTCGCCGCCGGACAGCTTGACGCCGTTCTCTCCCAGCAACGTGTCGTAGCCGTTCGGCAGGCCCTCGATCGTGTCGTGGATCTGCGCGGCCCGCGCGGCGGCCTCCACCTGCTCGCGCGTGGCGTTCGGTCGGCCGAGCCTGATGTTCTCGTACAGGGTGTCGTCGAGCATGAAGGCTTCTTGGAACACGAAGGACACCAGATCCATGAGGTTGTCGGTGCGCAGTTCGGACAGGGCATGCCCGTCGATGCGCACCGCGCCTTGGCGCGTTTCCCAGAACTTGGGGATGAGCTGGGCTGCGGTCGTCTTGCCGGCGCCCGAGGGGCCCACGAACGCGGTCAGGCTGCCGGCGGGCAGATCGAGGCTGACGTCGGTGAGCGCGTTGGTCTCGGCGGCGCCGTAGCCGAACGTGACGTGATCGAACGCCACCGCGTGCGGTTTCGCCGGATCGAGCGCGAGCGTGCCTTCGGAAGCCTCGGGCAGGTCCATGATGTCCTGTATGCGCTCCATGCCGCTCATGATCTGGTTGAACGTCATGGCGAACGTGAGCAGGTTCAGGAGGCTGGACAGGAACACCATGCTCATGATCATGAAGAACAGGTAGTCGGCGGCCGAAAGGGAGCCCTGCAGGTACAGCACGCCGCCCAAAGGCAGCACGAACAGGATGCCGCTTTCCACGATGGCCACGAACACGCCGTAGGAGTAGCCCTGGCTCTTGGTGCACTGCTTCCAGAACTCGTTGTACTCGGTGACGGCGTCGGCGTACTCGCGGTAGCCTTTCGCGTCCAGACGGTAGGCCTTCATCACGGGCATGCCGTTGATGAACTGCATGATGGCCGCATTGAGCTTGGCGAGCAGCCGGTGGTACGTGGGCATCTGCTTGCCGGTGGCCGCCATGGCGAACAGCTGCACGGCAACGCCCAGCACCACGGGGACCAGCATGCCCAGAGCCATGGGCACGTTCAAGGTGAGCAGGTAGCAGAACATGATGGCGGGCGTGCAGGCGGCGGCGACGATGTCGGGGATCTGGTGGGCGAGAAACTTCTCGATGCGCTCGACGTCCTCGATGATCACCTTTTTGAGAGCGCCCGAGGTCGTTTGATCGAAGAACCCGAGGTTGACCTTCGCGATGTGCCGGCTGATCTGCGCACGCACCTGGTACAGGGTGTTGAAGGCCCCGATGTGCGAGCACGCGCCCGAGGCGATGGCGAACGCGAACTTGCCCACGATGGCCACGGCGGCGATGATGCCGTACTGGAGCGCCGCGCCCGCGTCGGCGTTCCCCTCGATGAGGAACAGCAGCACCTGGTACACCATGACGAACGGCACGAAGGAGCACAGGGCGCTCATCACGCTGAACAGCGCAGACAGCGCCAGATGAAGGCGGTAGCGTCCTGCCAGGTGGAGCAGGTAGGCCATGCCGGAGCGCCGCTTGGCGGGTTGCTCGGCTTCGGGGCGTTTCTGGGTGCGGGCGTTCTCTTCCGGGTGCATGGTCGCACCCCCTTTCTCGATGGGGTAGGGGCGTTGGAATCGGATGGCGCGGTCACCGCATGGCGGCGAGCAGCTCTTCGGCGTCGCGGAGGGGGACGTCCTGCGCGACCCGCCCGTCGCGCAGGTGCAGGACGCGGTCGCACGTGGCAACCGCGCACTCCACGTCGTGCGTGATCATGAGGATGACGCGGCCCTCGTGCGCGAGCTTCTCGATCTGCCTGCCGACGGAGCGCATGCTCTTTCCGTCCAAACCGCTCGTGGGCTCGTCGAGCACGATGACGGAGGCGTCGTGCATGAGCGCGACGCCCAGGGCGAGCCGCTGCTTCTGCCCTCCCGAAAGCGTTGCCGGGTGGCGGTCGGCAAGCGCGCCCAGGCCCAGCGCATCGAGCACCTCGTCGGCGCGGGCCGTCCGCTCGGGCGTTGCCTTCTGCCCGCACAGCAGCTCGTCGCGCACGCTTTCGCCGAACAGCTGGCTGTCCAGATCCTGCATGATGTACCATATGCGTCCTCGGCGCCGTCCGGACGCGAGCTTCTTCCCCTCCACGCGCACGGTGCCGCCGTCCTCTTTCACGAGGCCGGCGAGCAGCTTTCCCAGCGTGCTCTTCCCGGTGGCATTGGGGCCCACCACGGCGACGATCTCGCCGGGGCGGCAGGCGAAGCTCACACCGTCGGCCACGATCCGCTCGCCGAAGGACTTGCGCAGCCCCTCGACTTCGAGCAGCGGCGGCACGTGCGGGGCCGCGCAGGTCCGTTTCCTGGCAGGTGCGGTCAGGCCCTCGAGGTTCGCGCTGCGCAGCCCGAGGGCCTCGATGCGCGCGGGGTCGAGGGCGACGAGTTCCGCAGGCGTGAACGAGTCGGCGATGCGGCCGTTGGCGAGGTAGACGATGCGGTCGGCGATGCCGCGCAGATAGTACAGGCGATGCTCGGCCAGGAGCACGGTCTTTCCCTGCTGCTTGAGCGCGCGTATCAGGTTGCCGAGCTGCTCGGTGGCCTCGTGGTCGAGGTTGGCGGAGGGCTCGTCCATGACGTAGAGGGGCGGGTCGATGGCCTTCGCGGAGGCGATGGCCACGCGCTGGCGCATGCCGTACGACAGCAGGCGCACCTTCTCCTCGAGCAAGGGGGCGATGTCCAGCTCGCTTGCCGCCCCGTGCACGCGCTCGACGATCAGCTCGTGATCGAGCCCGTAGTTCTCGCACCCGAACGCGATCTCGCCCGCCACCTCGTTCGCGAAGAACTGGCTGCGGGGGTCTTGGAACACGTTGCCCGCCGCGAGCCCGCGTTCCCACGAAGGGATGTCGTCGACCTCGCGCCCGAACAGGCGCACCGTCCCGGTCAGCTCGCCTTCGTAGAAGGACGGCACCAGGCCGTTGACCACGCGGGTCAGCGTGCTCTTGCCTCCGCCCGAGGGCCCGGTGAGCACCACCACCTCGCCGGGTTGGACGGTCAGGTTCACGTCCTCGAGCTGGGGAGCGGAGCCTTCGTAGGCGAAGGTCAGGTGCGCGAGTTCGATGGCCGGCGCCTGCGGGTCGTGGTTCGGCATCATGTCGCTCACCCCACCACGATCAAGATCGAGGCGATCGCGAACCCCGCCATGAGCGCTCCGTCGCCGATCCGCATGCCGTGCGCATAGTAGCTCTGCTTCGCGCAGGGGCTCTCGATGCCGCGCACGATGCAGGATGAAGCCAGCTCGTCGGCGATGGTGAGCGAGCGGAACACCATGGGCACCACGCCGAACTCGAGCGTTGCGAGCGGATGCGCCAAGACGTGCGCCGGCGAGCGGAGGAAGCCGCGGGTGCGCATGGCGTCGCGCACGTCGGCCAGCTCGGACAGCATGGTGGGCATGAAGCGCAGGATGACGATGACGGCGAGCAGCACGGGGGAGGGGATGGGCAGCTGGCGCAAGCTTGCCATCAGCTTTCCCGAGGGAGCTTGCACGAGCAGGTACACCGGCATGAGGAGGGGTAGCATCTCCAGGACGAAGGTGAACGCCATGGGCGAGGGGAACCCGATGTCGAAACGCACGTTGAGGGCGAGCCATGCGTGCGTCACCGCGAACGCGAGCAGAAACCCGGCGCCGGCCCTTGCGAAGCCCATCGCGGCCATGAGCACGAAAAGGGCACAGGTGAACGCGACGTGCAGCATCGTGCTGGTGGACAGGAAGGTCACGGCGCACGTGCACACGATGATCGCGAGCAACGAGAGGACGTTGACCTCGCGGATGCGGGCGTGCTGCCGGGTTGCCCCGTCCCGACGGGTCGGCGCGCTCAGAGCGGCCTCGGCTGGCGCGGCAGGGTGCACGGCGCCGCTCATTTCACGATACCCGCCTTCTTGAAGTGCTTCCTGAGCAGGCGGTTGCCGAACAGGCATCCAAGCACGGCCAGCACGGCGGTGATGGCGCAGGCGCCCAGCAGGTGCAGCGGGTTCGACAGCAGGTCGAGCTGCATGGTCAGAACCGGGGCGGTGAAGCCGTCGGTCGTCGCTTTCGCCACGTAGGCGTCCCACGCAGCCCAGACGGGCACGGCATTGCCGATGACCATGCCGACCGCCCAGATGGTCCAGCCGACGGTGTTGCGCACGGGGCTGCGGTACGCATCCTTGCCGATCATGGCCAGCTCGCAGATCGCCGCGACGCCGGCGAAGTAGGGAAGCAGGAACACGTAGCCTGAAAGCGCGAGCACCGTGCCGTACACGATGCCCCACACGAGGAAGACGCCATGCTTGTTCAGGCGATTCGCCACGACGAGGTAGAACGTCGCGCAGAGGAACATCTGGATGCCGGCGCACAGGTACAGATACACGAACGGGAACGGCATGGTCAGGGGTCCCGTGACCATGCATACGAGGAACGTCAGCACCATCATGGCCGCGACGGTCATGACGTCGCGGGTTGCGATGCTCTTCTTGGAGGCGCGCCCGCGTGCGCCTCGGGTGGTGTCGATGGTTTTCTCGGTGCTCATGCTGCTCTCCTTTCGGGTGGGCCCGTCGGGCCGGGCTGGTGGAAATCGGGCGCACGAAGGAAGGCCCGTCGTGCGCGGGTGTTCGAGCGGACTGCTTTTGTTAGTTTGAGCTAACTAGTGGTCATGGAAAGACGGCATCACCCGCCGAAGAGGTTCTCCCAGCCGGGGCGGAAGAAGTCGACGATGAGTTTGATGCGCGCAACGGCGTCCTCTTTCGAGGTGTCGTGGCGAACGATTTCGAAGAATGCGTAGTATTCCGCGCTCACGAGCGCATGGAGGTCGTCGTGGGACGGGCTCGCGCAGGCAAGGCCGCGCTCGCGCATGGCGTCCAGGTAGGCGAGCGATTGGCTGACTTCTTCCTCTACGAGATCGTCGAGGAAATGCTCGTAGCCGCTTCCCGCCGCGTGGTTTATCAGCAGGTCGAACGGCTCCTTGTGCTCGAAGATGTAGTCGACGATGCGGGTGATCACGTCTTCGGAGGTGCTCCACATGTCTTCGGGGCGCCCTTCGTCCAGCTGCTCGAACCCCTGGTCGTTGCCCGTGCGGAAGAGCCCGAGCAGGTGCGCGGATACGGGCTCGACCAGCGCGGCGAACAGCGCGCTTTTGTTCGGGAAGCGCACGTACAGCGCGCCGGTGGTCACGCCGGCGTTCTGCGCGATGCTGCGCAGGCTCGCCTTCTCGTATCCCTTGTCCAGAAACTCTCGCTGCGCGCTTTGCAGCACGAGACCGCGCGTTTCCTCAACCTGCTTCACATCCTGATCCCTTCTCATCAATAACAATGTTATCGATAACGACGTTACGAATAATGTCATACACGGTTAACTCTGTCAAGGAAAAGATGGGCGATCGTCCTCGAATCGCGGCGTCTCCGTTGCCGGTGACGGAACGCTTCGGTACGACGATCGGACGGCGGTTGAGTTGCATCGGACGCGCGAAGTTGCAGTGGGCAAACTTCCTTTTCGCGTGTTCTATCCTTGCAGCCGAACGATATGTCACAGGTGCAAGGAGTCTGCATGAACAGTCCGATCAGATTGATATTGAAGTGGGCGGGACCCGACCGGAAGTACTTGATCGCGGCCGTCGTGTTCGCGTTCGTTTCGGGGCTTATGGCCATGGTGCCGTACTACGGCGTGTACGAGATCATGAAGGCGGCCTACGAAGGGACCTGCACGTGGGAGGTCATCACGTCGAACGCGCTCGTCGTAGCGGTGGGCGTGTGCATCCAGTACGCGTGCTTCGGATGCGCGGGCGCGCTGTCGCACAAGGGCGCGTACAACACGCTGTTCCGCGTGCGGTGCCGCGTCGTGGACCATCTGGCGCACGCGCCGCTCGGGCAGCTCGACGAGCGGTCGACCGGCTCCATCAAAACCGTCCTGTCGGACGACATCGAGAAGCTCGAGCTGTTCCTGGCCCACAACATCACCGAGGCGATCATGTACCTGACCGGCCCCGTCGCGGCGTTCATCTTCCTGTGCTCGGTGAACGTGCCGCTGGCGCTGGCGACGCTCGTGCCGTTCGCGGCGGCGTTCGTCGTGATGGGCGTCATCTTCAAGCGCATGGCCGGCGTGATGCCGCGCGCGAGCGCGGCGTTGTCGCGGATGAATGCGGTGATGGTGGAGTACGTGCGCGGCATGCGCGTCATCAAGGCGCTGAACATGGGCTCGAAGTCGTTTCGCCGCTTCCAGTCCGCCGTGGACGAGGAGCACGCCGTGTGGTGCGACATCGCGCGGAAAACGGGTCCGGGCTTCGCGGCGTTCGTCATCATCATCGAGTGCGGCATGCTCGTGATGGTGCCGCTCGGCGGCTTCCTGTTCTCCACGGGAGCCATCTCGGGCAGCACGTTTCTGCTGTTCGCGTTCGTCGGGTCGCTCTACCTGACCGAAATTCGCCTGCTTCAGGAAATCGGCAGCAAGTACGCCCAGGTGAAAAGCGGGGCGATCAAGGCGCAAGAGCTGCTGGACCTGCCCGCCTTCGCCGGCGGCGCGCCGTTTCCCGCCAAGAGCGACGTGCGGCTCGAGAACGTGCGCTTCAGCTACGACGGCACGCGCGAGGTGCTGCACGGCGTGAACCTCGCCGTGCAGCAGGGCGAGCGCCTGGCCGTGGTGGGGCCCAGCGGCGCGGGGAAGACCACCATCGTCGAGCTCGTGTCCCGCTTCTACGATGCGACCGAGGGCACGGTGCGTATCGGTGGCGTGGACGTGCGCGACCTCGATTACGACGACCTGCTGGCGCACGTGGCCGTGGTGTTCCAGAAGACGTTCCTCACGAGCGGCAGCATCCTCGAGAACATCCGGATGGGCAAGCGCGCCACGCTGGACGAGGTGCGCGAAGCGGCGCGGCAGGCGCGCATCGACGACTTCATCATGGGGCTCCCCCGCGACTACGACACCGAGATCGGCACGCTGGGCGAGCGCCTGTCGGGCGGGCAGCGCCAGCGCATCGCCATCGCCCGCGCCATCCTCAAGGACGCGCCCGTGCTCATCCTCGACGAGGCCACCAGCGCGGCCGACCCCGAGAACCAGGTGCAGATCGACGAGGCCATCGCCAACCTCTGCGCGGGCCGCACGGTGGTCATCGTGGCGCATCGCCTGGGCGTGGTGCGCACCTGCGACCGCGTGGCCGTGGTGGAGGACGGCGGCATCTCGGCCGTGGGGACGCACGACGAGGTGCTTGCCGCGTGCCCGTACTACCGCAAGGCATGGGCGGACTACGAGCGGACGCGCCGCATCACGTTCGGGTTCGGCGCCGCGGCGGCGGAAGCGGAGCCGCGGCAGCGCGCCGCAAGCGATTCCGTCCACCGTGCCGCCGCGCAGCCGCAGGGCGCATCGTCGGCGCCCGCGCAAGCGCCCTCGAGCCCGACCCTGGATCCGGCCCCGGCCCCGGCCTCCGCCTCCGCCTCGACCTCGGTGTTCGCGAAGAACCGCGACTTCTCCGTCTCGGTGGCGTGCACCGTCATCGAGGGACTGCTGTCGGGCTGCAACTTCGGCCTCATCTTCCTGGTGATGCAGCAGGTGTTCAGCGGCGCGGCCGACTTCGGCACCCTGCTGGGATTCACCGGCGCCCTTGCGCTCGTGTTCGTGCTGCGGCTCCTCATCTACGGCTACGGCTACGTGCGCGGGCAGATCGGCGGGGCGCAGGTCAGCCGCAACCTGCGCCAGTACCTGGGCGACAAGATCAAGCGCATCCCCCTCGCGCGGTTCACCGAGCGGTCGAGCGGCGACTACCTCAACGCGCTCACCGCGAACGTGAACGATTACGAGCAGATCCTCACCCACCGCACCGGATCCGTCGTCAAAGACATCACGCTGGCCGTGATGCTCACCGGCTTCGTCTGCTGGCTCTACCTGCCGGCCGGCGCGGTCGTGGCGCTCTCGTTCGCGCTCATCGTGCCCGCGATGGCGCTGTCGTGGCACCAGGTGCGACGCTACGGCACCCGCAAAAGCGACATCTGCGCCGCGAACACGAGCCGCACCGTCGAGCACGTGACCGGCATGCAGACGCTGCGCGCCTACGGCATCGGCGGCGTGAAGAACGAGGCCATCGTGGACAGCATGCGGGAGTACTCGGACGTCAGCTTCTGGTACGAGGCGGCCCTCATCCCCCTCGGCGCGGTCATGTCCATCATCGTGGGGCTGTGCCAGCCGCTGCTGTTCCTCATGTGCGGCGCGGCGTACCTCGACGGGGCGCTGGGCGCGGTTCCGTACCTGCTGATCATCATGCTGCCGCTGTTCATGAACAAGGTGTGGAACAGCATCTTCGTGAACCTGACGGCCTACAAGAACCTCATGATCGCGAAGCGCCGCATCCAGGCGGTGGTGGACGAGCCGGAGGAGGCGGGCAGCTTCGACGCGCTGCCGGCGACGGGATCGCGCATCGAGTTGGCCGACGTCGGGTTCGCCTACTGCAAGGGCGAGCCGGTGTTCGAGGGGCTGCGCCTGACGTGCGAAGACGGCAAGCTGACCGCGCTCGTGGGCGACTCGGGGTGCGGGAAGTCCACGGCGCTCAACCTCATCGCCCAGTACTACCGGCCCGCGCGCGGCACGGTGCGCATCGGCGGCGCGGACACCGCGGCCTACGCGCCGGAAAGCGTGCTGGCGGGCGTGTCCGTCGTCGATCAGAACGTGTTCCTGTTCGACGATTCGGTGATGGACAACATCCGCTACGCCCGGCCCGGCGCCACCGACGACGAGGTGCGGGAGGCGTGCCGTCTCGCGAACGCCGACGGGTTCGTGCGCGCCCTGCCCGAAGGCTACGCCTCGCGCATCGGGGAGAACGGCGGCCGGCTGTCGGGCGGCGAGCGCCAGCGCCTGTCCATCGCGCGCGCCATCCTGCGCGACGCGCCCATCGTGCTGCTGGACGAGGCGACGGCCTCGCTCGACATCGAGAACGAGCTGGCCGTGAAGGAGGCCATCGCCAACCTGCTGGCGAAGCGCAAGACCGTGGTGATGGTGGCGCACACGCTGGCCATCGTGCGCGGGGCCGATTCGATCGCGGTCGTCGGCGACGGCCGCGTGCTCGAGCAGGGCACGCACGACGAGCTGGTGGCCGCGGGCGGCAAGTACGCCCGCATGTGGGCGGCCGATCGCGAGCTGGCGTGATGCCGCCCGCTTCCCGCCCCGCGGGAGTCGCGCTGAACGGAACCGCTCACCTGCGGTAACGAGCGGGCAACAGCCCTTGACGCGCGTTCCTCCCCTCTGCAAAGCTTGCCCGACTGGATGGGCGCTCCGGCGCCGTGGACGAGGGCGCAGGCGAGCGAGGACGGAGCAGGCGATGGCGAACGACGGGCAGGCGGAGGAGGGGAGCGTCTCCGGCGGCGGCCGGCAACCCGCCGCGGGCGGCGGCTGTCCGACGGCTCTCCCGGCTTCCGATCCGCCGCTGTCGCGGCGCTCGGTCGCCGCCGTGTTCGCGGGGCTTCTGGTGGCGATGACCGTGGGGACCCTGAACCAGACCATCGTGGCCACCGTCCTGCCCACCATCGTGGGCGAGCTGGGCGGCGTGAACCGCATGCTGTGGGTGACCACGTCCTACGTGCTGGCCGCCACCGTCACCATGCCGTTGTACGGCAAGATGGGCGACCTCATCGGCCGCAAAGGGCTGTTCATCGGCGCGCTGGCCCTGTTCGTGGCGGGCTCGGCCGCGTGCGCGCTGGCCCCGTCGATGGAAGGGCTCGTGATCGGCCGCGCCGTGCAGGGCTTGGGCGGCGGCGGGCTCATGGTGCTCTCGCAGGCCATCGTGGCCGACGTGGTGCCGCCGCGCCGCCGCGCGCTCTACCTCAGCATCATGGGCGTGGCCTACGCCGTGCCCATGCTGGCCGGCCCGTTGCTGGGCGGATTCTTCGCCGACGCGGTGGGCTGGCGCTGGGCGTTCTGGTTCGACGTGCCGCTCGCGCTGGCCGCCATCGTCATCGCCGCCGTCTTCCTGCCGAAACCGCGCCGCACCGCGGAGAGGGCGCCGTTCGACGTCGGCGGCGCCGTGACGCTCGTGGCCGCCGTGACCGCGCTCACGCTGGCAACCTTGTGGGGCGGCAACGAGCACGCGTGGACCTCGCCGACCATCATCGGCCTGCTGGTTGCCACCGCGGTTGCGAGCGCGCTGTTCGTGCTGGCGGAGCGCCGCGCACGGGAACCGCTCATGGCGTTGTCGCTGTTCAAGAACAGGAACTTCGACATCTCCATCGTCGCAAGCTCCATCACGATGTTCGTCATGATCGGCGTGCTCACGTACCTGCCCACGTACTTCCAGATCGTCGACGACCTGAACGCCACCGCCGCCGGCTACCTGGTGGCGCCTATGAACGCGGCCTGGTTCGCCGCCTCGCTGCTGTCGGGCTACCTCGTGAACAAGCTGGGCACGTACAAGAAGCTCATGGTGGTCAGCTTCGCCGTGCTCGTGGCGGGCATGGTCGGGTTCATTGCCGTGGACCAGGACCCGTCGGCGGTCGTCGTCGGCGGCCTGCTGGCCGTCATGGGCTTCGGCGTGGGCCTGAACTTCGAGATCCTCGTGCTGGTGGTGCAGAACGAGTTCCCGGCCTCCGCCGTGGGCATGGCCACGGCGGCGACGGGCTTCTTCCGCAAGGTGGGGTCGGTGCTGGGAACCTCCGTCGTGGGCGCGCTGTTCACGAGCGGCCTCGCGCGCGCCCTGGCCGAGCGCCTCGCGCCGGTCGGCGGCGTCGGGGCGCTCGGCACGGACGCGAACTTGCTCACGCCGGCCATCGTGCACGCGCTGCCCCCGGACGTGCGCCATGCGGTGGGCGCCGCCTACAGCGACGCGCTCGCGCCCGTGCTCTGGCTCGCGTTGCCGCTGGCCGTGGCGGGCCTCGTGCTCATGCTGTTCCTGCGCGAGACGCGGCTGGCCACCACCGTGGACGGATCGGGGCATGGGGCCGACGAAGGCGCGGACGACCCCCGGCGGCGGCAGGGCGCGCGACGCCGCTAGCCCGCGCGGCCGGCGCGGGCGTCAACCTACGCTCACAGGTCAAGGTTGTGGTTGCTCCTGTGGCTTGGGGGGGGGGTATACTACTTTTATGAGCGAACTGTTTTTTGATACGATCGACGAATCCGAAATCCCCGCAGGGATGGCCCGCGTGCGATACGAGGCGGGCGCGGTCGAGCCGCTGTACGCCAACGACGAGTTCTTCAGCCTGCTGGGCTACCAGCGTCGATCCCCCGACGATTTCTACCCCCTCGACGTGCGGAACTCGCACGGTTGGCGCGCGTTCTGCGGCCAGCTGCGCGCGCATATCGAGGCAGGCGAGACGGACTTCGAGATCGAGGTGAACCAGGAGACGGCAACCGGCACGCTGCTGTGGACGATGGCGCGGTGCCGTCACGACGCGCGGCGCGGCACGGTCACCTGCCTCGTGCTGGACGTCAGCTCGTGGATGGACACCTCCGAGCGCCTGCGCATGAGCGAGGACGCGTTTCGCATCGCCGCGCAGATGAGCGGCAAGAACATCGCCACGTTCGACCTGGCCGACCGCGCGCTCACCATGCAGGGCGCGGTGGAGGGCTACCTGACGGCGCCCGCGCGCATGGTGAACGTGCCCGACAGCGCCATCGCCGCCGGCATGATCGCGCCTGAGCACGTGGAGCTGTACCGGTCGCTGTACCGCGACATGGAGACGGGCGTGCCGCGCGGGGGCGTCATGCTGCGCATGCGGGACTTCGACACGCGGCGGTTCCGCTGGTACCAGGTCGATTACTCGCTCGTGTTCGACGGCGAGAACCGTCCGGTGTACGCCGTCGTCGCGTTCGGCGACACCACCGAGCGGCACGAGCGCGAGCTGGTGCAAAAGGCGCGGGCCGAGCGCGACGCGCTCACGGGCGTGCTGAACCGCGCGACGTTCGAGGACGGTTGCACGCGCATCATCGAGCGGTCCGAAGTCGACCACGGGCACGCGCTCATCATGGCCGACCTCGACCGCTTCAAGACGACGAACGACCGCTACGGCCACGTGGCGGGCGACCGCGTGATCGTGGAGTCGGTGGCGGGCGTGGTCAGCGCGGTGCGCGACGACGACCTCGTGGGACGCGTGGGCGGCGACGAGTTCATGGTGTGCCTGCGGGGCATCTCGTCGCACCTCATGGTGGAGGCCGTCGCGCAACGCATGTGCGCGGCGGTGCGCGAGGCCGCCGAGGCCTCCGACGACGACCACGGGCCGGTGTCCATCAGCCTGGGCATCGCCCTGTATCCGCAGGACGGCGTCACGTACGAAGAGCTGTACCGCAAGGCCGACAAGGCCCTGTACTGCGCCAAGCGCGCGGGCGGCGGCACCTACGCGTTCTACCGCGACGAGCCGGCGGCGTCCTAGCGCCCGGCGCTACTCCCAGCCCGGCTTCCCCACGCCGCCCTGCTCGATGGTGTCGAGCAGCCCTTGGCGGTCGAACACGCCCACCTTGCGGTAGATGTTGCTCACGTGGTGCTTCGCGGTGCCCTGCGCGATGGACAGCTCGTCGCAGATATAGCGCACGGTGCGTCCGCGGGCCAGCAGCACGAGCACCTCGGCCTCGCGGTTCGTCAGGCGGCACATCCGCGCGATGGCGGCGCACTTCTGCTCGAGGCTGGCGTCGGCGGTTTCCTCGCGCGAGGTGGCGTAGAGCTTCTGCACGTCGGTTTGCGTGAAGAACAGCATGCCCACCAGCACGAGCGCCAGCACGCCCACGAGGAACACCTCGGAGCGCAGCGCCTCCGACCACAGCGCCGCGTTCAGCAGCTGGTCCGCGGCGAACGACCCGATGAGCGTGCTGGTGCGGGCGCAGAGGATGACCAGGCCGAACGACAGCGCCACGGGTATGCGTCCGCGAAACGCCACGTCGGTGGACACCAGCATCATGAACATGTCGAGGCAGTACACGCCCATGATGACCAGCCCCGCGCCCAGGAAGCGGTACGGCGCGGGCAGCAGCAGAAGCAGGATGAGCCCCGCCACCATCGCGGGGATGACCGGGCGGTACAGCGCGATGGGCTCGGCGGCCGAGGGCGCCACCACCATCGACAGCGTGATGGCGGCCAGCGCGCAGCCCGCCAGCAGCAGCGCCTTCGCGGTGAACGCGGCATCGCCCTCGGCGAACGTGTTCACCATGCCCTGCGAGGCCCCGTACACGATGCTGATCACGAGGATGCAGGCGAAAATGCGCCCCACGGGGATGGTGCGCACGTCGAGCGGCAGCACCGAGGGCTCGCGGCGCGGCTCGCGCTTGCAGGCCACCAGCACCGCGGCTGACACGATGGGCAGCGCCGCCGTGAACGCCACGGCCGCCGCCTCGGGCAGCGCGTACGCGACGAAGAACAGCACGAACGCGAACGTGTACGACACGTACAGGTGCCGCCCGACGCGCCCGGTGGCCAGCGCGCTCCACAGCTCGCCCCACATGATGAGCAGCAGCGCGTTGCCCAGCGACAGCGACACGGTGCCGGCAAGGAACCAAGCGAACCCCGCGGCTCCTGAGCCCAGCGTCAGCGCGATGGGCAGCGTCACGGTGCCCGCGGCGGTCAGGCCGCCCGCAGCGAGGAAGCTTGCGCGATGCGTGAGGAACGGCGAGAGGCGCCGCGCGAGCGCCACCACCACGAGGTAGCCCACGGTGGTCAGCACGAGCACCCACAGCGTGGTGTTGCCCGCGAACGGGAAGCGGTCGGTGGTGGGCAGCAGCACGTCGGTGCACATGCTGATCATCCACCAGGCTTGCCAGAATCCCAAACCCAGCAAGCGCCAGCCGGAGAAGCCAACGTGGTCGTCATCCTGCGGTTTCGTGCGCATCGCTCCCCATTCCCATCCCTCGTCGCGTCGCTTCAAACCTAGCAAAACAGGCGGGGGAGCGCAAGCGGGAACCCTGGTTGAGGCATGGGCCGCAACGGCCCATGTTGCGGGTTTCGGCGAAAATGGGCCGCTTCGCCAGATGCCCGCGCGCGGCCGTTCGGCCAGGATGGGGCTATGCGGAACAAGGGATTCCGCTCATCGAGGGAAGGGGTTTCCAATGACCGACATCATGAAGAACGGGCTGTCCCGCCGTGCGTTCCTGGGCCTGGGCGCCACCGCGGCCGTCGCCGCCGGCGCGGGCCTGGCCGGCTGCTCGCCCGCGGCGAGCGCAGGCGACGCGAAGGCCGGCGGCGACGCGGCCGGAAGCGCGGCGGCGAGCGCGGGCGAGACGCAGTACGCGTGGGAGGCAGTTCCCGATCCCATCACCGACATCACGTCGACGGTGGACACCGACATCCTCGTCATCGGCGCCGGTTTGGCCGGCTGCGCGTGCGCCGCGGCGGCGGCCGAGAAGGGCGGCAAGGTGACCGTCGTCGAGAAGACGTCCAGCTGGAACGGCCGCGGCGGCGGCTTCGGCGCCATCAACTCGCACTACATGGACGAGCTGGGCATCGAGGTGGACAAGGTGAACGCCAAGCAGCACTGGATCGCCCAGTGCGCGAGCCGCGCGAACGAGGACCTCATCGTGAAGTTCTTCAACAGCTCCGAAGAGGCGTCCAACTGGCTGCTGGCCAAGGCCGAGGCCGTGGGCGGCTCCGCGATGGTGGGCGCGTTCTACAGCCACGACGACGTGTACGCCGAGCAGCCGGGTTACCACATGCTCATGATCCCCGAGGAGGCCGGCCTCACCTCGACGGGCTTCGCCGGCGCCGAGCTGTGCTACAACGACGCCGTGAAGGACGGCGCGGAATTCGTGTTCGATTCGCCGGCCGTGCAGCTGGTGAAGGACGGCACGAAGGTGACCGGCTGCATCTGCGAGGGCAAGGACGGCTACGTGCAGTACAATGCCAGCAAGGGCGTGGTGCTGTGCACGGGCGACATCGGCGGCGACCTCGAGATGTGCAAGGCGTACGCCCCCATCTGCGCCGAGTACGGCCAGCCGCGCAGCCAGTACACGCCCGTGGGCGTGAACACGGGCGACGGCCACAAGATGGGCATGTGGGTTGGCGCGCAGCTGCAGGACCTGCCGCTGCCCACGATGATGCACCCGCAGGCGTTCTGCTGGTTCCACGGCCCGTTCCTGTTCGTGAACGACAACGGCGAGCGCTTCATGTGCGAGGACACCTGGGTGCAGGGCAAGTCGCTGGCCATCAATCGCCAGCCGAACGGCGAGGCGTGGTCCATCTTCGACGCCAACTGGAAGACCGACCTCGTGAACGGCCTGCCCTACGGCGGCGGCATGTTCTGGGACTCGTTCCGCCCCTACGGCAGCGACCTGGAGCTGGCGCCCCAGTACTTCGAGACGCAGATTCCCGAGTATATCAAGGCCGGCAACGCCTATCAGGCCGACACGCTCGATGAGCTGGCGAAGCAGATCGGCTGCGACGCTGCCACGTTCAAGGCCACGGTGGAGCGCTACAACGGCATGTGCGAGGCGGGCGAGGACACCGATTACTACAAGAAGCCCGTGTTCCTGACGCCGGTGAAAGAGGGGCCGTTCTACGCGCTCAAGGTGGGTCCCGCGCTGCTCGCCGTGCCCGGCGGCCTGCGCACGAACAACGACTTCCAGTGCCTCGACGCCGAGGGCGCGCCCATCGAGGGCCTGTACGCGCTCGGCAACGTGATGGGCGACATCTGCGCCGTGGACTATCCCATCAACGTGGCCGGCAACAGCCACGGCCGCTGCATCACCTACGGCTACCTGTTGGGCCACGAGCTGGCCGGCGCGTAAGCGCCCGGCGCTCGCGGGTGCGCTCAGCCTGCAACCCTCCCCGAGCCCTGCGCCACCTCCCTCCCGGCGCAGGGCTTTTTCGCGCCCGCCCGCCCCAGCGTCCCGCCCCAAATGTTTCACGTGAAACATTCGTTCTGATCTCCCGTTTGGAACGCTATGCCTGCTGCGCATCCCTCTGCCGCCGAAATGGCGAGAAATCACCGGATTCGGCAAAAGCAGCCCGCTCTACGGAGGCGAGGAACGCCTCCAGCGGGACAAGGTGTCACCACGACCAACCCTTATGCGAGAAGGGATCGTTCCCGACGTACTCGCTCCCCGCCCCGAATGTTTCACGTGAAACATTCGTTCGCTGGTGAGGCTAGTTTCCGAAATGGATGCGGTTGAAGTCGGCTTTCGAGTGGAGGATGCGCTCGACACACACGATGCCCTCGCCCTCGTCGATCCGGTAGAAAGCCGCATATTTTCCATCGATCGGCTTCCGGCGCAGCGCCTCGGTGAACCCGTACGGCTTTTCGGGATTGCGCGCGGGGAAGGTGCGAAGAGCCTGTTCGATTTCGTCGACGGCAGCGTCAAGTCGATCGTATGCCTTGTCGACGGAAAACGTGAATTGCACTTCGTAGAGTGCAAGATTCGAGACGTCTTCGGCAAAACTATCTTCAAACGAGATGTCATAGATCATGGCCGGCCAGCTTTTCTTCGGCTCGACGACGCATTTCCGCTTTCACTTCTTCCGCGGTATACGTTTTCGGATGCTGCTTGTTGTGCTCGATGGCCTCGTCGACGAGCAGGCCGACGTAGCGATCGTAGTCGAACGCGGCCGCGTCCATGACTACGAGCGATGCACGGCCGCCTCGTCGACGAGCAGGCCGACGTAGCGATCGTAGTCGAACGCGGCCGCGTCCATGACTACGAGCGATGCACGGCCGTTCTTCGTCAGATAGATGGGCTTGCCCGTTTCCTTTGCAAGCGCTTCGATGCTGTTGTAATCACGACGGATGTCGGTGGAGGAGCGGATGATGGGTGCAGACATGATGGTATCCTTTGCGTATATGCTGAAAATAAACATATTATAATATGTTCAAAAGCAAAGGAAAAGATGCGTCGAGAAATCGAATGTTTCACGTGAAACATTCGTTCGCTGGCGGGGCTTGGGAGGCTTGGGGACTTCGGACTCTTTGTGCAGATCGCGCGCAACGTGGAGGATTTCCGTTGACTTCTGGCGAAACACCCGTATACAATGCAAAGGTTCGCTTTCGAAAGCCCCGTGCATGCAGTGAGAAGCGGAAGCGCGAGCGAGGGAGTCCAGACCCAAGATCGTGCGTCGGCGTAGGAACCCGGCATCCGATCGACCTGCACTTTTGAAACCGATCATTCGCCGCATCGCGGTCGGCCCGTTATCGTTCGAGCCGCCAACAGGCGACGGAGACCCGCCCCGCACGGCGGGGT
This sequence comes from Eggerthella lenta DSM 2243, assembly GCF_000024265.1. Taxonomy (NCBI): domain Bacteria; kingdom Bacillati; phylum Actinomycetota; class Coriobacteriia; order Eggerthellales; family Eggerthellaceae; genus Eggerthella; species Eggerthella lenta. The sequence continues at coordinate 448,528 of NC_013204.1, forward strand.
AGGACAGGATTTTTGGAGGAAGATAGTGAAGACGTATTACGCGAAGCCCAACGAAGTTGAGCGCGAATGGGTCTTGATCGACGCTGAGAACCAGGTTCTCGGTCGCGTCGCTGCCAAGGCCGCTCAGATTCTCAAGGGCAAGCACAAGCCGCAGTACACGCCGCACGTCGACACCGGCGACTTCGTGGTCATCATCAACGCGGACAAGATCCGCGTGACGGGCACGAAGGCCCAGTCGAAGAGCTACTACCGCCACAGCGGTTTCCCCGGCGGGCTGAAGTCCGAGACCTTCGAAGAGGCCATGGCCAAGCATCCTGAGCGCGTCATCGAGCATGCCGTGAAGGGCATGCTGCCGAAGAACACGCTCGGTCGCGCCATGGGCAAGAAGCTCAAGGTGTACACCGGTGCGGAGCATCCGCACATGGCTCAGCAGCCTCGCGAGATCAAGATGGAGGGTTAACCCATGGCAGGTGAAGCTTTGTACTACGGCACCGGCCGCCGCAAGAACGCCGTCGCTCGCGTGCGCCTCGTTCCCGGCACCGGCAAGGTTACGATCAACGGCCGCGACGCCCTTGCGTACTTCGGTCGCCAGGCGCTCGTGAACTACGCCTTGACCCCGTTCAAGGTGACGGACACGACGGATCATTTCGACGTCATCGCCACGCTCAACGGCGGCGGCATCTCGGGTCAGGCCGGCGCGCTGCGTCACGGCATCTCCCGTGCGCTGCTGGCTGCTGGCGACTACCGCGGCGAGCTCAAGAAGGCCGGCTACCTCACGCGCGACTCCCGTATGGTGGAGCGCAAGAAGTACGGTCTGAAGAAGGCCCGCAAGCGCCCGCAGTTCTCGAAGCGCTAGGATCGCGTTCGCGAACAGCACGTTTTCTGCAGAGCCCGCTTCCTTTGGAGGCGGGCTCTTTTTGCATAAGGAGCACGGACCCTACGAAGGGAGCTACGCATGGCGACGAAGGCGACGTTGACGATCAGGCAGGCGCGGGTCGACGAGTTCGACCAGGTGATGGACTTCTACACGAAGATGATCGACGAGATGCGCGACACCGACTTCGACGTGTGCTGGGAGCACGGCGTGCACCCGTCGCCGGCGTTCCTGCGCGCCTCGGTGGATGCGGGCGAGGCGTACGTGGGCCTCGTGGACGCGGGCGCGGACGGTGCGGGCGAGGACCGCGCGCCGCTCATCGCGTCGGCCATGGTGCTGAACGGCGAAGGCGATGCCGGCTACGAGCACGCGCCCTGGCGCGTGACGGCCGAACCCGATGAGGTGCTGGTGGTGCACGTGCTGGGCACGCTGCCGGCCTACCACGGCCGCGGGTTCGCGCGCGCCATGGTGGAGGCCTGCATCGACGTCGCGCGCGCAGCCAGCAAGAAGGCCGTGCGCCTCGACACGTTCACCACCAACGTGCGCGCCCAGAACCTCTACGAATCGTGCGGCTTCGTGAACTGCGGCATCTACGAGGGGTTCTACGACTTCCTCGGCCTCTCCGCCGTCATGTACGAGCACGCCCTGTAGGCTGCGCGCTTGCGGCGCGGTTCTTCTGAGCCCGTCTCCTCGGAGGCGGGTTTTTCGTATGCGAGGGGGAGAAACCGCCGAGGGAGGTTACTTTCAAGTGCGTTCTTGCATGACTCGTTTTCGCTGTGGATACTAAACTCAGGGGTCGCCTAAAATGGGGTGCTCACAAGGTGCTTTCCGGGGCGAACGCCGTGCGGCGGCAGCCGCGGGATTTTGAGGAGAGAGGACAACGCTTCTGGAACGCGTTCGCGTCATGCCGATGGAATCGCTAGCTTGGCGATCCTCCGTCTTCTCTATAATCAATCACGCTGTCCGTTGAATCGCTAGTTGAGGGAAGTAGGTTGTATGCTTGAGAGAATGGACGATTTAACTTCATGCTCCCTTTCGTATGTCGCTTCGATATTGGGAGGCAAGTGGAAACCCTTTATCGTGTGGTATCTGAGCATGGCTCCCGGCAAGAGGGCGCGTTACAGCGAGTTGAGAAAAAGCATTCCGTACGACATATCGCACAAGATGTTCAGCCAGCACCTCAGCGAGCTCGAGCAGGTGGGGATCATCGAGCGCGTTGTCGTCGAGGTCAAGCCCCTGCGCGTCGACTATCTGCTCACGGAAAAGGGCATCAGCTTCGCGAACGTCCTGTACTTCATCCGCGATTGGGGCGCGGCGTACGGCGGCTTTTCTGCGGAGACGCTGCAGCGCACGAAGGGCACGATGGGCGAGGGCGTGCTGGTGTACGGCAGCGCCGACGACGGCTCCGAGCAGGGGGCTGCGGAGCGTATCACCTGGCAATTCGATCCTTCGACGTTCGACGTGCGCACCGGCTCGCGCGAAGGCGACGCACGCGAAGGCGACGCGCCCGAAGCGTAGTCTTCGGGCGCTCAAGCGAGGGCCCTGCCAGGGCGCTCTCAGGGCTTGCCGACCGCCTTGCGGCCCCTCTCGGCTTTCTTTCGATTACCCGTCTGTCTCACTTTCAGGTAAGAAGCGCACTTATAAGTGCATTATTGCGCCAGTATTCCCGCGTCAACAGAATACGAGGTAAGAACCGCATCTCGAAATGATCTGCGGTGCAAGGACAGGGGTACGTTTCAGAAAGGATGATCGGCATGATTTCAAGAATCAACTTGCTCAAACGGAAAGAGGGACTGACTGCTGAGGAGTTCGCCGCGTATCTGACGCAGGCTCATGGGGAGCTTCTGGCCACGATGCCCTTCCTCAAAGGGTGCGAAACGAACGTGGTGGTGGACAACGAGCAGCGCTCGCCGTTCGACCGCGGCTCGACGGAAATCGACGGGTACACCGAGATGTTCTTCGACAGCTACGGCGACATGGTGCGCGGCATGGCCGCTCTCGAAGAGGCGCTTGCGACCGACTACGCCCAGTTCGCGGCTCCCGGCATCCCGGCTCTTGTGGCGGTGAAGAAGGTCGACACGCCGGTTCCCGCCTATCTGGACGACGTGAAGCTGATCAAGCGCATGTCGTTCCTCGGGCGAAAGGACGGCGTGAGCGCGGCGGTGTTCCAGGACGAGTGGTGGCAGATGCATTCCGCGCTGGTCAAGACTATGACGGGCTATGCGGGGTACAACCAGAACCTCGTCATCGACCGCATCGTGGACGGGGAATCGGTGCCGTTCGAAGAGCTGCCCATCGAGGGCGTGGTGGAATTCTGGTTCGAGAACATGAAGGCGTTCGACGAGTGCTACGGATCTCCGGCCTTCAAGCGCACGGGCGCGCACGGCACGGAGTTCATCGACAACATCACGACCTACTTGGTGGAGGCGCAGCCTATCGCGATGGCGTAGGCCGCCGCGCCGGGGGTTTCGAGAGCTGCAACCCGGAATCCCCGGCGCGCACGTTGTCCGGGGAGGGGTGCGAATCGATGTTGGATGGCAGGGGGCATGGGAGGTTCGAGAGCTACCGACTGAACGTCCGTGAACCCATTGCGAGCAACATGATCGTCTCAGGCTTTTTCGGGAGAGGATGAAACATGGTGGCAGCTACAAAGAAAAAAACTTCGTTAGCCAGGGCGGTGTTCTCGGGGAGCCTTGGGAATATGCTGGAATGGTTCGACTACGGGTTGTACGGGTACTTCGCAGCGATCATTTCCGCAGATTTCTTCGTTGCCGACGACCCGATCGTCGGGCTCTTGCTCAGCTTCCTGGTCTTCGGAACGGGCTTTCTCGTACGCCCCATCGGCGGTATTCTGATCGGCGCGTACGCCGACAAGCACGGAAGAATCAAGGCTTTGACGTTGACGATCCTGTGCATGGGCATCTGCACCATGCTCATGGGATGCTTGCCAACGTATTCCCAGGTGGGACTTTTGGCACCCATCCTGCTGACGGTGCTGCGCCTGCTGCAGGGCCTGGCAACGGGCGGCGAGTTCGGCTCTTCGCTGACGTTCATCTCGGAGTACGGAACGCCGAACAACAGGGCCTTCCTGTGCAGCTGGCAGCCGTTCAGCGTCGGTTGCGGCCTGCTCCTGGGGTCCACCGCGGGGCTGCTCGTCACCACGCTTCTGCCTGAAGCGGCGCTGTACGAGTGGGGATGGCGCGTGCCGTTCCTCTGCGGAATCCTGATCGCCTTCTACGGCGTGCACATGCGCAAGAACGTCCCCGATTCCCCTGAGTTCCTGAAGGCGAAGGCGGAAGTGAAGGAAGAGGACCATACGCCGGTCAAAGACCTGTTCCTGCGCTACAAGAAGTCCATCATCACGGTGATCGGGCTGCTCGTCGGCTCCAGCGCGACCTACTACATCCTGATCACCTATATGCCGACGTACATCTCGCAGTTCATGGGGACGTCGTTCTCGAGCGCGTTCGTCGTCAATACGTCGGTCATCGCGATCAACTTGCTGCTCTGTCCCATCGTGGGCCTGCTCATCGACAAGGTGGGAAGGCGGAAATGCCTGATCATCGGCTGTCTCGGGTTCCTTATCCTGTCTTATCCGGTGTTCTACGTGCTGATCCAGCAGACCAACGCTCTCTTGATGATCGGCTTGCTGGGAGTGCTGATCGTGTTCCAGACGATTCTCGCCGTCGCCATCGTGGTGGTTTCGGCCGAGGTGTTCCCCACCAAGCTCCGCAACAGCGGCATCGGCTTCTCCTACAATATCGCGGCGGCGGTCTTCGGCGGCTTGGCGCCCCTTGCGGCAACGGCGCTCATCGCGGCCACGGGCGATCGCCTGTCCATCACCTACTTGATGATAGGTTCCGTCCTCATAACGCTCTTGACCACGATCTTCCTTTTGAAGGGGTATTACGTCAAGGGAAAGAACGCGTCGAGCTAGCAAAGAAGCACGGGGGAGGCGATCCCCCGTGCTCCCTCGCGCGAGGATGGCGGATGGGGAAGAAGGGGGCATGGGCAGCGTAGGGAGACTCGCTCGCACTGCGAGAAGCGTGATCACCTTTTGCTTGGGCATAAGCTATATGGCGAACGTGCTCCTCGGATCGCCGCTGATCGACGATCTCAACCTGGTTTTGATGGCCGTTGTGATCGTCCTGAGCTTCGCGGCATCAACCGGGTCGGCAAGGACGATCGGAGCTCTGCTGTTCTCCTTGAGCATCGCTTTGCTGGTCTACTCGCAGGCGCCGCTCGATATCTGGAAGCAGGCGTTGCGGGAGAACGCGTACCTCATCGTCATGTTCATCATGGTGCCGCTGCTGGGGATTCCCGTGCAACATGGAGGATACAGCGAGTCGTTGCGCGGGATGTTCGCTCGTTACGCGAGCACCGGCAGCCGGTATTATGCGCTGGTGAGCATCATGTCCGCGTTCGTCGGCGTGCTGATCAGCATTGCGGCAGTTCCGCTGACCTACGAGATGTCCCGAGCGAGCCGCCACAGCGACGACAAAAAGCTTCTCAGCTCGGCGCTCAGCCGGGGGTTCGTCACCTGCATGATATGGGCGCCGACCTCGGCGACCATCGCCCTGGTCGTTCAGCTGACGGGCATCGATTGGGTGGACTTCTTTCCCTGCGCCCTTGCGTGCGCGCTCGTGGCGGGCACCGTCGGCTTCCTGATGACCCTCGCGAGGGAAAAGACGGCCGATGCCCCTTCCGGCAGGGTGGAAGAGCCCGTCGGCGCTTTCGATGCGAGGAAAGTCGTCGAGCTGGGCGCAGGCGCTTTGCTGCTGATCGCTTCCATTGCGACGGTGTCCCAGCTGGGCGGGCTTTCGATCATCATCGTCGTCGCCATGGCGTCGCTGGTTTGCCCCGTCGTGTGGATGGCGATCGTCAAGCGATTGCCGACGTACGTGAAGGAGTTCAAGGGTGACTATTTCAACAACAAGCTTCCGCAGGTCAAGAATCAGATACTGCTGTTCGCCGGAGCCGGGTTCCTCGCGCAGAGCATCGGCTACTCTCACGTGGGCGATGCCATGGCCGAGGTTCTCTTGCAGCTCACCGGGCAAAACGTGCTGTTGCTCACCATAGCGATAATCGCCGTCACCCTGGCGACCTCGGCCGCCGGCATCCACCCCATCGCGGTCGTCGCCGTGGTGGGAGGGGCAATCAGCGCTTCGGAGTGCGGCGTTACGCCCGTCTACCTGGCTCTCGTCTTGTCGATCAGCTGGGCCATGGGAAACGCGCTCAGCCCCGCATCGGCGAACGTCATAGCCGTTTCCGATATGGTCGGGCAGTCGCCAATCAAGGTTGGCTTGCGGTGGAACGGGCCTTACGTGCTGGTGACGACGACCGTGCTGATCTGCGTTCTCACGCTTTCGAGGGCGGTGGGACTGCTGTAGGCGGAGGCCCAAACATCGCCGCCCAACAGGGGTTTACCACTTACTTACAGGTGCCCTTATGACTTTAAAGTGCGTTATTGAGGCCGATTTCGAATCATCATAGTATGCGGGTATGCAGAGGTCGCGAGCCGCCCGAGCTCTTTGGACGGGCCCCGGCGCGGCAGCCGCCGCGATGCGGCGATGTTCATGCAGGCGAGGCGCTGGGGGCGCCGAAATTCGTAGCCGTTCGCACGTTCGATTCAGGGAGGATGATCGCATGATCAGCAGATGTGGATTGATGCAGAAAAAAGACGGAATGGGCATGGAAGAGTTCAAGGACTACTGGCTGAACGTCCATGGTCCCATCGCAAGCAAGATGGCGAATCTGCGCAAGTACGACCAGCACGTCGTAGTCGATGCCGAGCATCGCCATGCTATCGGACGGGGTTCGGTGGTTATCGACGGGTATTCCGAGCTGCAATTCGACAGTTACGGCGACATGGTCGAGGGCGTGGAGTCGCTGCACGGCGAAGGAGCGAACGATGTCCCGATGTTCGCCAACCCCCATTGCCAAATTCTCGTGCTGGCCAAGCGCGAAGTCATTCGGATCCCGGAGTACCTGCGCGGCAGGAAGCTCATCAAGCGCGTGTCGTTTCTCGGTCGCGCCGACGGCGTTACTTCCGAGCAATTCGTCAAAGAATGGTGGAACGTGCACGACCGCTTGGTGCAGACCGTTCCCGGGTGCGTGGGGTACAACCAGGATCTCGTCATCGACCGCATCGACGGCGGCGTATCCGTTCCGTACGAGGAGCTTCCTGTAGAAGGCGTCGTGGAGATGTGGTTCGAAACGAAAGAAGCGTTCGACGAGTACTACGCTTCCCCCGAATTCGCGCGCGCCTCTGCGCACAGCTCGGAGTTCATCGGGGCGATCAACACCTACCTGACCGAAACCTATCCGGTTGCCTTGCCGTCTGCATAGGAGCCTGCGATCTTCCGTCAAAAAAGCTGCGTTTCAGTAAAGAAGAAGCACGAGAAAAAGGATCAACGATATGAAAGCTTACGAGAAGTTGCTAGAGCCGATAACCATCGGTACCCACCAGTGGAGAAATCGCATGGTCAAAGCGCCGTCGTCCGCGATGTCGTGGGATCCGGGCCAGTTCTGCAACGAGAGGATCATCGGCCTGTACGATGCGATTTCCAAGGGCGGCGCTTCGGCGATCATCTTGGGCGGCATGATCTGCGACGATCCTGCCACCTTGATCGACGATGCCGACGGCGGCGTGTACACCGTGGAAACCTACCCGCTGGGCGGTTTGTACGATGACAAGTTCATTCCCGGCCTTTCTCAATTGGCCGACGCCGTGCACGGGAACGGATGCGAGCTCATCGCCCAGATATTCCAGAACGGTGCCGCCATCAAGACCAAGGGCGGAGCCTGGTGCTCTTCCACGTTGACCGCAGACGAGCTCCCGAGCCCCGAACCGTACTGCAACCCTACGCGCGGCCTTTCGCTCGAAGAGATCGAGGCGTTCAAAGATCGCTACTTCGCAGCGGCCGAGCGCGCCAAGAAGGCCGGTCTCGACGGCATCGAGGTGCACGCGGCGAACGGCTACTTCCTGCTGAGCTTCGTGTCGCGCGTATGGAACCATCGCGACGATCAGTACGGTTGCCAGTCCGTCGAGAACCGCACGCGTTTGGTATGCGAGATCATCCGCGGCGTGAAGGAGCGGTGCGGCGAGGACTTCATCGTGGGCGTTCGCACGAATGGCCAGGAATACGGGCATCCCGATGCCATCACCATCGAAGAGGGCGTGGAGATCGCGAAGTTCTACGATGCTGCCGGAGCCGACTACATCAGCGTGACGGGTTACGGCTACGGTCCGGTTCCCATGCAGTTCGCTCTGGACTACTGGATGTACCCGTCTCCCGACGAGGATATGAAGCAGTTCCTCGATCGTCTGGACGGCGAAGGCCTCTCCATTCCCCCCGCTGCCGCCATCAAGCAGGCCGTGTCGGCTCCGGTGTTCGGCGTCGGCTTCGCAACGCCTGAAAAGGCCGAGGCGGCGCTTGAGAAGGGCGAGATCGACCTGGCGATGTTCGCACGCGCTCTGTGGGCCGACCCCGACATGCCCAACAAGATCGCGGAAGGGGCACCCGAGGACATTCGCCGTTGCAACCATTGCGCAACGTGCGACGAGCTGCGCATGAACGAGACGCCGCACCGCCGTTGCCGCGTGAACCCGGCGTTCCTGCGCGAGCGGGAAATGGCCGTCGTGCCTGCGGAGACTAAGAAGAAGGTGCTGGTGGTAGGCGCTGGCGCCGCGGGTCTCGAGGCTGCCCGCGTCGCCGCCGAGCGCGGCCATGAAGTCACGCTGTGCGAGAAGGAATCCGTCCTGGCCCTCGAGCTCAACCTGGCCACCATGGTGAAGGGCACGGTGTGCGAGAACGTCCCTGCGCTCATCGATTGGCTGACGTCTCAGGCCAAGAAGACGCCGGGGCTTACCATCAAGACCAAAACGACGGTGACGCCCGATTTCGTGCGCGCCATGAAGCCCGATGCGGTCATCGTCGCGACGGGAGGCGTGTACGGCGCGCCCGACGTTCCGGGCATCGACTTGGGTATCGTCTCCACGGTTCCCCAGCTCACCCGCTTGGCCGAAAAGCCGCTCAAGCTCTTCGGCGCAAACGCCATCAACAAGCTCTCCCAGATCGCCCTGCCGGGCATCGGCAAGAACTGCGTCGTCCTCGGAGCTCAGATCGAAGGCGTGCAAGGCGCGATCTTCCTGCGCAAACGCGGAAAAAACGTCACGGTGCTCGAAGATTTGGACACGGTGGGAGAGGGGTTGCCGCCGCGGTACAAGAGCAGGTCGCTTAAGTGGCTGCGGGAAAACGACGTGGAGACGATCACCGGCGTCGAGTACCGCTCGATCGACAAGCGCGGCATCACGTACGTCAAGGACGGCGAAGAGCGCTATCTCAAGGCTGACAGCATCCTGGTGTTCAAGTCTCCCGGTTCCGGCCTGAGCTTGTACGACCAGCTGAAAGACCTGGCCCCCGAGGTGTATCCCATCGGCGCATGCCAGGGACCCGGATCCACGCTCATGGTCGACGCGGTGGGCCAGGGCCGAGCCGTCGCCCTGAAGCTGTAATCGCGAGACGAAGGGAGGGGAGTTTGCATGAAAGGCTTCGAGAAGCTTTTGTCTCCGATTGAGATAGCGCCGAATTTCGTGTTGAAGAACCGGATGATCAAGGCTCCTCAGTCGTCGTGGCGCTGGAACGAGGACTGCACCGCCGACGGCAGCGATGCCATCGCCATGTACGAGAACATGGCGGAAGGGGGAGTTGCGGCTATCGATGTCGCGGCCATACTGTGGGAACCTGCGGGAGGCATCTACCTGGGCGCTTACGACGACAGGTTCATTCCCGGCATGATCGAGCTCAACGAGGCCGTTCACAAGCACGGGTGCCTCACCATCGGTCAGTTGCATCATATCGGTCCTTCGGCCGGCCCGACCCCTGACGGGCCTCCCCCGATCTCGTCCTCTACGTTGTCCGAGGACGAGATGCCGGTTCCCAAGCCGTGGTGCCAAGCCCCTCGCGGCCTGACGGTCGAGGAGATCCACGAGAAGCAGCGCTTGCAGATCGAGGCTGCCGTGCGGCTGCAGAAGGGCGGGTTCGATGCCGTCGAGGTGCACGTGGCTCACGGGTACTTTCTCGACAGCTTCGTCAGCCCGCTTTGGAACAAGCGCGATGACGAATACGGTTGCCAGAACGTCGAGAACCGCACGCGCATCGTGCGCGAGATCATCGAAGGCATCCGCGAGGCGTGCGGCCCCGACTTCGTCATCGGCTGCCGTCTGAACGGGCGCGAATTCCATCCCACGAAGCAGGGTATCACGGCCGAGCAAGCTGCCGAGAACGCCCGAGCGTTCGTGGAGGCCGGCGCCCAGTACATCAGCATCGCCGGATACGGGTACGGTCCCACGCCGTTTCGCTACTGCCCCGACTACTTCCCGTACCCGGAACCCGATCCGTTCATGGAGCCCTTCATGGACGAGTACCGCGGGGTGGGTCTGTGGACGGCCGTTGCTCGGCGGATCAAGGATGCTGTGGACGTGCCGGTCATCACGGCGGGCCGCATGGACGAGAACTTGGCAGAGCGCGTGCTCGAAGCCGGCGATGCCGACGTCATCGCGCTCGGCCGCACGCTGTGGGCCGATCCGTGGTTCGCGCGCAAGGTGGACGAGGGGCGTATCGACGAGATCATGCGTTGCACGCGTTGCGCGAGCTGCGAAGATCCGGTCACGCAACCGCGCATCTGTCGCGTGAATCCCACCTTGGGTCAAGAGCGCCAACTAGCCGCCAAGCCGGTGGCGAAGAAGAAGCGCGTGATGGTGGTAGGCGGCGGTCCGGCGGGCATGGAATGCGCGTGCACGCTCTCCGAACGAGGGCACGAGGTGACCTTGTACGAGAAGGCGGGCGCTTTGGGCGGACGCATCAAGCTGGCGGCCATGATCAAGAGCGGCGGATGCGAAGAGGTCATGCATATCTTCAACCACTTGACCGCCATGATCGAGAAGTCTGACGTCGAGGTGAGGCTGAAAACCGAAGTTGACGAGCAGCTCATCCGCCAAGAAGCTCCTGATGCGGTGGTCGTGGCCACTTCGTCGCCGTATCGCATCCCCGATATTCCGGGCATACATCGCAAGAACGTGTTCACCATCCCGATGATGTCGAAGCTTGCGCAGGTACCGCTCAAGATGTTCGGTCCGGACAAGCTTGCTTCGATGAGCGAGAAGTTCTTCCCCGTAGGCAAGAGGATCGTGATTTGGGGTGCAGGCGCCGAGGGCGCTCAATGCGCCGAGTTCATGCGCAAGCGCGGCAAGGACATCGTGCTGGTCGCCGAAGATGGGGATGTGGGCGGTTTGATTCCGCTCAAGTACAAAGAACGTATCGAGCCGTGGTTCAATCGCGCAGGGGTTCGTGTTGTACGCGATGCCACGGTGGCTGAATTCGGCAAGCAAGGGGCGCTGCTGAGGTTCTCGCAGGGGGGAGAAGAGCTGGTGCCGTGCGATTCCATGATGGTCATGCTGCCTGAGCAGCGCGACCCGGCGTTTTTCGACATGGCCGCGTCGCTCGTCGACGAGGTGTACGAGATAGGCTCGACGCTCGGCGGCGAGAACGCGTTCCTCAAGCATGCGTTCGCCGACGGACGCCGCGTGGGCTGTCTTCTGTAAGGCATCATCCCGTGTCCCGTCGTGTCAATGCGCGCGACTCGGCGGGACACGGAGTGCATGAAGGGAAACCGGAAGCGACGCGAACCGAGGGAGGTGACTGCCGGGCGAAGCCAGGGTTTCGCACGAGACGGACCGCTGTTCGTTTCGGAATGCAATTTCGAAGGTAAACAAGGAGGAAAGAACAATGTCGGTTAAAACTTATCGTCGCGGGGTCATCCTGATCTGCGCGGCCTTGTGCGGTGCGCTGACGGCGTCGTTGAATATTTGGAGCATCTTCCAGAAGCCCCTGATGGAAGCTTATGGCTTCTCGCCTCAGTCGGTGTCGTTCGCCTACACCATCGTTATCGCTATGATCGGTTTGAGCGGTCCCATCGGCGGATGGCTGCAGCGCAAGGCGCCTGCGCATATCATCATGACCGTTGCCGGCATCGGCTTCGGCCTGGGCTGGTTCCTGACGGGCTTTGCCAGCACCATCCCGGTGCTATACATATCGTTCGGCCTGCTGGTAGGCGTGTGCGACGGTATTTGCTACAACCTTGCCCTCGCTATCGCTACGCGGTGGTACCCTGACAAGCGCGGTTTCGCCAACGGCGTGGCTCTGGCCATCATGGCCATCTACCCGTTGTTCACGGCTCCTATGGGCAACATGATCATCGAGAACTTCAACGTGAGCATCGCGTTCAACATCGTGGGCGTGTTCTGCATCGTCGGCTTCATCGTGTTGTCCCGCTTCCTCAAGATGCCTGCTGCTGATTTCAAGCCCGAGGGTTGGAATCCGCCGGCCGAGAGCGATACGAAGCGCGTGAAGAACTACACGTCCGGTCAGATGCTGAAGACCCCGTTCTTCTGGACGCTGCTGCTGTTCTTCGGCACCGTTGCCTGCACCGGTTGCGTGATGCTGTCCACGGTTTCGCTGGTGGGGCAGGTCCAAGCCGGCATGGATGCTGCGACGGGCGCGCTCATGGTGGGCATCTTCGCCATCGCCAACGGCACGGGCCGTTTGGGTCTCGGCGCCATTTCCGATAAGTTGGGGCGTTTCCAAACCATGTTCGTCGCCGTTGCGGTGACGGCGGTCATCCACCTGTTCCTGTTCGCTAATGCAACGAGCACCGCGATCTTCATCGTGGAGGCATGCATTCTGGGTATCTGCTTCGGCGGCATCATGGCCATCATGCCGTCGGTATGCGCCGATGCCTACGGTCCCGGCAATGCGGGCCAGAACTACGGCTTCATGTTCATCGGCTACACGCTGGCCTCGTTCATCGGCCCGGTGGTTTCCGCCAACGCGCTTGCCACCACGGGCAGCTACAGTTCTGCATTCCCGTTCCTCGGTGCCCTCTGCATCGTCGGTCTCGTGCTGCTGTCGCTGGCGTGGATGTTCTTCAAGAAGATGAAGGCTAAGGACGCCGCTGAAGCGTAAAACGCGTATGTGCTGGTCGGATGCATCTTACCAATAAGTGAGTTGCGCACTTTCAAGTGCGTTGTTGAAGGCGCCCAACAGCTGCCGGATACTAAAATTCCCGAACGATCTGAGGAAGGGGTAGGACATGATTTCCAGGATTAGCTTGCTGAAGTGCAAAGAAGGGGTTTCCGAAGAGGCGTTTCGCGAGGGCATGATGGGGGATGTGCGCGACGTGATCGCCCGCATGCCCCAGCTGCGGAAGTGCGAGATCGATTTCGTGACCGATCGCCAGCAGCGCTCTCATCTGGGTCGCGGCGCCATCGACATCGACGGCTTCATCGAGATGTTCTTCGACAGCTACGGCGACATGCAGCAGGCGATGGACGAAGCGGGGGATGCTCTGCTGGCTGCTCTGGAGCCGCTCGTGGAAGAGCCCGTTTCCACGCTGGTTGCGGTGAAGAAGGTGGACACGCCCGTTCCCGCCTACCTCGACGGCAAGGCTATCAAGCGCGTGTCTTTCTGCGATCGCGCGGAGGGCGTCGATGCCGCGACGTTCCATGACGAGTGGTGGTACACCCATTCCCTGCTGGTGAAGCTGATGAGCGGGTACTGCGGCTACAACCAGAACCTGGTCATCGACCGCATGGTCCAAGGCGCGTCCGTCCATTACGCCGACCTGCCGGTCGAAGGCATGGTGGAGTTCTGGTTCGAGGACATGGACGCGTTCGACGAGTGCTACAGCACGGTCGGTTTCAAGCTGCGCGCGAGCGTGCACGCAGCGGAGTTCATCGGCACCGTCACGACGTATTTCGTCGAAGCCGTGCCTGTGGAGCTGCAGAACTAGACGAAGTTCGGACTGCATCGCGAACTCGGCGTGATGCAGTCCTTTTTGGAAGGGGAGCGTTGCTATGAAGTCAAAGCGAGCAGAGTTTTTCGATGATGCCGTTGTCTCGGGTCCTGATCAAAAGGCTTTCGAGGAGAAGATCTACGCCGAAGCGCAGGCCAAACGTTGGCCGCGCGTAGCGGAAGGCACGGGTAAATTCGAAGGTCAGGTGGTCATCGTGACCGGCGCCGCGGGCGGCCAGGGCGAGATGGAAGCCAAGATGATCGCCCAGCAAGGTGCCAAGGTGTACATGGCCGACATCGAAGAAGAGGGATTGAAGCGGGTCGAGGCTGCCATCATTGCCGACGGCGGAGAAGCCGTGGCGTTTCCGATGGACGTTGCCGACGAAGGCTCCTGGCAGGAGCTGGTGAAGAAGGTCGTGGACGAGAGCGGTCGACTGGACGTGCTCGTCAACAATGCCGGGATGTGCCAGAACGGCACCGTCCTCACCGAGACCCGCGAGTCCCTGAACCGCATCATGGACGTGGATTGCTGGGGCGTGTACAACGGCATGCACTATTGCGCACCCGCCATCATCGAAGCGGGCGGCGGCACCATCGTCAACACGTGCTCCTACCAAGGCACGCATTTCGGACCCGGGAGCTTCATCGGCTATGCCATGGCCAAGGCCGCAGTCATGGGCATGACGCGCGCCGCCGCCACCGACCTCGGGACCTACGGCATACGCGTGAACGCCGTGAACCCCGGCCTTGTGCTTTCGGGGATGACCTTGCCGCGCGGCCAGAACCGCAAGGGTCTGGTGGACGCCTCGTCGATGAAGCGTTACGCGCTGCCCGAGGAGATTGCCTCAGTGGTCATGTTCCTTGCTTCGGACGATTCCAGCTTTATCAACGGCGAGTTCATTGCCGCCGATGGCGGTGCCACGACGTATCTTCATCTGGCGACGGCCGACGCAAAGTAACGGCGCGTTCTGCGTCGATGAAGGCGTGCGCCAAAGGGGGAGGGTTGGCGCACGCCGATCGGCGCGCTCGCGGTAACTCATTAAGGAGAAGGGGTGTGTCATGGCTCGGTTCGATAACAAGATCGTGCTGGTCACGGGTGCGGCGAACGGTATCGGGCGTTGCATGGTCAAGTGTTTCCTTGCGGAAGGCGCCGAGAAGCTGGTTGCCGTCGACATCGAGCACGATACGTTAGAGGATGCGTTCGGCGACGAGGATCGCGTTCATACCATACCGTGCGATATCACCGATTACGATGCCGTGCACCGCATGGTCGACGAGGCCGTCGAACGCTTCGGCCGCATCGACATCCTCATGAACAACGCGGGCATCAGCATCAAGGACGGGCAGAAGTACGGTATGCTCACCTGTCCTAAAGATGCTTGGGATCGTGTGATCGCCACCAACGTGAACGGGTCGTTCTACGTGGCGCAGGCCGTTGCCCAGGCCATGGTGGCGAAGAAGACGAAGGGCGTTATCGTGAACACGTCTTCGAACACCTTCCGTTTCATACCGAAGTACCTTGGCGCGTATCCCGCATCCAAGGCGGCCATCGCCGTGTTCACCAAGCAGTTCGCAAAAGAGCTTGCCGAATACGATATACGCGTCAACGCGTTTGGACCCGGTACGACGAAAACCCGCATGAGCGAGCCGACGCGTTTGAACCCGCACATGAACGAGCAGTTCTTGAACGATATTCCCATGCACCGCTACGGCGAAGTGAAGGAGGCCGTGGATGCGGCGCTGTTCCTCGCTTCGGAAGAGTCTTCCTTCATGTTGGGGGAGATCATCTTCGAGGATGGTGGGCAGAGCCTCTAGCTGTGCGTTAGATTAGGAGGACGACAATGGAAAGAGAGCGGTTTGTTGACAAGATAGCCCTGGTAACCGGCGGTGCCAACGGTCTTGGGCGCGGCATGGTCGAGCAACTCGTGAAGGAGGGTGCCCAGGTTGCCATCTTCGACATCGAGGACGATACGATGGAAGAGGTGTTCGGGGGCAACGATCACGTTTTCTGCGTGCACTGCGATGTGCGCGACTACGATCAGGTGCAGGAAAGCGTGCAGAAGGTCATCGATCGATACGGGCGTATCGACGTTTTGATGAACAATGCCGGCATCTGCCATCGGGAGCCGTTTCTGGAGTGCAGCAAGGAGGGATGGCTCGATGTGATGGCCACGAATCTGAACGGCGAATTCTACGTCGGCCAGGCTGTTGCGCGCACGATGGTCGAGCTTGGCGTGAAAGGCTACATCGTGAACACGAGCTCGAACAGCTCCCGCAAGACCATCGGCGGCATCACCCCCTATTGCCCCTCGAAAGCCGCCGTCAAAATGCTTACGCAGGTGATGGCGCTCGAGCTGGCGAAGTACGGCATTCATGTGAACGCGATAGCTCCCGGCACGTCGAAAACGCGCATAGCCGCCGGGACGATCAACGATCCTGAGCGGAGCGCTGCGTTCTTGGCGAAGATGCCCTTCGGACGCTACGGCGAAGTTCGCGAGACGGTCGACGTCGCGCTGTTCCTGGCTTCGGAAGACGCTTCGTTCATTACGGGCGAAACCATCTACAACGAAGGCGGTTTCAGCTTGACCTAGGAAGAGGGAGTTATGGCAACTGTTGAGGAGCTTGAGAAGCGCATCGGGGACTTGGAGGACATGAGGGCGATCGAGCGGTTGCAGGCCGAGTATTGGGATACCCTCGATGCCAAAGACTGGGATGGCCTGAGGGCATGCCTTGTGGAAGATTTCGT
This sequence comes from Eggerthella lenta DSM 2243, assembly GCF_000024265.1. Taxonomy (NCBI): domain Bacteria; kingdom Bacillati; phylum Actinomycetota; class Coriobacteriia; order Eggerthellales; family Eggerthellaceae; genus Eggerthella; species Eggerthella lenta. Next base: position 465,002 of record NC_013204.1, read on the forward strand.
GTTCGTCAACAACACGACAGGAGGGCTCTACGAAGGACGAGAGGGGATGCTCGCCACGATGCGAGCCAAGTTCGCAGACGGCGTTACGTCGAGCCATCAAGGACACCATCATTGGATCGAGCTGACGGGCGAAGAAACGGCGCGTTCGCATTGGTCGCTCCAAGACGATCTGTACGACGCGCAGCGCGGAGGCGAGTTCGTGGGCCGTGCCCATTATGATAACGAGTACGTGAAGATCGACGGACGATGGTACTTCGCCAAGATGTCGCTGACGTATCTGCGGGGCGAGGCGAACATCAAAAAGCGCTACGAAGACTGCGCGAACGCCTACCAGGTTTTCATGATGTGAGGGTTGGCTTGATGAAGACCCTGTCCAACGAAGGGAGCGAGCACGTGATTGTTCGGTGCGGATTGCTTAAGAGGAACGACAAGTTCACCCAGGAATCGTTCTCGCATCATTGGCTGCATATCCACGGGCCGATTGCTGCGGGAATGAAGAACCTGCGCGTTTACAACCAGAATCTCGTCATTGACAACGAGCATCGTCACCCGATTATGGGAGGCGCCATCGATATCGACGGGTATTCGGAGCTTCATTTCGATACGTACAGCGAAATGCTCGAAGGGGTTCAGTCGTTGGATGCCGAAACCGGTAACGCCCTTCTCGACGACGCCGAGATCCTTTTGCAGAAGCGCTTGTGCGACATCCTGGTGTTTTCCCGCAACGTGGTGCGCGAAGTTCCTCCGTATCTGCGGGGAAAGAACCTGGTTCATCGCGTGTCGTTCTTGAATCGGGCGGAGGGGGTGAGCGTGGCCGAATTCCGTCGAGAGTGGTGTTATGCTCACGCGAAGCTGGTGGAGGCTGTTCCCGGCCATGCGGGCTACAATCAAAACCTCGTGATCGACCGATTCGTAGACGGGGCGAGTGTTTCCAGCGAGAAGCTTCCCTGCGATGGCATGGCCGAGTTCTATTTCGAGGACATGGATGCCTTCGAGTGCTTCTATGATTCCAAGGAATTCCAACGATTGACGGCTCATGGATCCGAGTTCATCGGCTCGGTTGACACCTACCTCGTCGAGACCCATCCCGTCGTGGCCGGGTCGGCGCGCGGAGGGTACTGCCTATAGGCTGATAATGCGAGACGGACCGACAGCCCGCTTCCTCGGAGGCGGGCTGTCGGTTTTTGAAGCGAAGCGAGGGGTTTGTCTCGCCTCGCTCCCGTTTCGACCGCTCCCTCGCTCCGAGTTGTCCCCGAATGGCAAGCTATGACAAAGTTTGTTTTGGAGAACTTGGCTTTTTGCGAGTGGTGGAATTCGTGACCTGGCCTTATAGGGAGGTCTTTTCCCCGCGGTCGGCTCGAGGCGCTCCAAACTGCGTCGAAGATCGTCACAGGCCCGGTTTTGCGTCCGCACGCTCAGCGAGCGCGGAGAGAAAACGACGAAGACTCCGCTGTTGGTGGCGGAGCCTTCGCGGGGAGGGGACGCGCGATGAAACGTGCGGTTACGCTTTGTCGCCCAGCACCTGGCCGACGGTGTAGCCCATAAGACAGTTTCGGGTGTGGCTCAGGCAGTTCAGGTTGTGCGGATACGTGTTGAAGAACATGCCGCCCGACGTGAGGCCGATGGCGAACAGGCCGTCGATGGGCTGGCGATCCTTGTCGAGCACGCGGCACTCGGTGTCCACCAGCAAGCCGCCTGCCGTGCACAGACCGTCGGCGAACTCCTTCGTAGCGTAGTAGGGCGGCGTGTCGATGGTCATCATCATCTCGCCAGGGAAGTTGAAGTCCTCGTCCTTGCCGGCGGCGGCCATCTCGTTCCAGCGCTCGATGGTGGCGACGAACTGGGCCTCGGGCACCTCCATGAGCTTCGCCAGTTCCTCCAGCGTGTCGGCCTTGAGAGCCTTCTCGCTCATGGCGGCCGCGGTCCACACTTCCTTCGGGCCGTAGCACGAGGAGCTGGGCGTCCAGATCTTGTCGATCTTCTCGCCGATGGCGCTGTCCACCACGTAGAAGTCGTACGTGCCCGGTTGCGCCTGGATGGCCAGCGCCAAATGCCCGTACGGCTCGTACTCGGGCGTGAAGCGCTCGCCCAGCTTGTTCACGCGCAGATACGGCATGAGCTGCTCGGGGTCCAGCATGATGGCGTGCGGGAACTCGTCTTCGGCGGCGCCCACCGCCAGGCCCATCTGATGGCCGTCGCCGGTGTTGCCGAACGCGCCCGTCAGCCAGCTGCCCGGCACGCCGCGCGGACGGCAGCGCTCCTTGAGCATCTGCTGGTTGAACTCGTAGCCGCCGGTTGCCAGCACCACGCCCTTCGCGCAGTTGTACTGCTCAAATCCCTGGTCGCTCTGCACGATGACGCCCGTCACCTTGCCCGAGTCGTCGGTGACCAGCTGGCAGGCGGGGCAGCTGTAGCGGATTTCCACGCCGGCCTGCTCGAGGATGCCGGCGAGGATGCCCGCCAGCTCGCCCGGAGGGTAGGGCAGGTTGAGCGACGTGTTCCACGAGCGCGACAGAGAGGTCTTGTCCCATTCGTCGCGGAAGTCGGGAAAGTCGCCCGCGGCGAACGTCAGCGGGTAGTCGTCGAGGTTCTGGTTGTCGAAGTGGCTGATGTACCAGTCCACGGCTTCGCCGTTCTTCTCCAGCCAGTGGCGGTACAGCTCCATGTCGCCCTGGAAAGCGCAGTCGATCATGGCGTCGCTGATCCAGGCATCGGTGTCGTAGGTCATGCCCCAATGCTCGTGCAGTTTGGAGTTCGTGCCGCCGATGGTGGCGGAATTGTAGTTGCCGGTGGTCTGCTTCTCCACGGCCACCGTCTTGAGGCCCTGTTCGGCGCAGGCCAGCGCCGCCGCGTCGCCGGCGGGGCCGAGGCCGCACACCACCACGTCCACGTCGTGCGTGGCCACGATATCGCTTGCTGCGATGGGCTCGGCCACGAAGGCGATCTTGCCCTCGCCGGCGGCGCCCACCTCCACCTCTTCCACCACGGGCCACACGGCCTGGGCGGGGTCGGTGGTCTGCATGGCGCCTGCCGAGGCGCTGCCGGACGCCGAGGCGCCGGATGCGGTTGCCGCGTTCGCGGCATCGCCCGTCGTGCTTTGCGGCGCGCAGCCGGAGAGTCCCGCGAAGGCGGCGAGGCCGGCCGTGGCGGCCGCTCCCGTCAAAAACGAACGGCGGCTGAGCGTGCTCTTGTCAGGCTGGTTCATGGTTCCTCCCTTGATCGATTGAAGCCGCAACGGCGGTCGACGTGTTCGGCCTCGTGCCCCTCGGCGTGGCTTCCTTGCATCACAGCATGGCAAACGACGGGTCGAGCCGCATCTGACGAAACGGTAGATTTTTGCATTTTCCCAGGTGAGCGTCAATTGTTGTCGCGTCCTGACGAGCATGCATGCGGTAGGATACCCGTAAGCGATCTGATGGGCATGCGCGAGGCTGGGGAGGGGGCGCATGATGCGCGCAAACAACATGAGGGTGGTTTTAGGCTCGGCGCTGCTGTGGGCGTGGGGGTTTCTCTGCTTTCTCAGCCCGGCGCTGTTTCCCGAGCGCGGCGGTCTCGATGCGAGCATCGGCTTGGAGTACGGGTTCTTCGCGTCGCAGGCCTCGGTGCTGGTATGCGCCGGCGTCGTGGTGCTTGTGTCGCGCTGGCGGCGCTTCATCGTGAAGCGTGGGGCGTTCTTCGTCGCGGCGCTGCTGGTTGCGCTGACTACGCTTGTGCTGACGTGGGCGGTGCGCGCGGATGCGCTGGCCGTGATCGTGGCTTGCGGGGTGATTGACGGCGGTGCCGTCATGCTGCTGGGCGTGGCGTGGGGCGCCCGCTACTCGCTGGGCTCTCAGCGCATGCGCTCGCTCGTGGTGCTGTCGTTCCTGGTGGCGTATCTGCTGTACCTCGTGGTGGCGCAGATTCCCGGTCCGACGAGCATCGCGCTCGTCTGCGCGCTGCCCCTGGCGTCTTGGGCCTTGTGGCGCAGCGATGCGGTCATGCGCCATGAGCTGTCGTCGGAGGTGTTCCCCTCGCGTGCGGCGGCCGGGGAAGCCGCGACGCCCGGCGAGTTGATGGCCGGCTCGTGGGAGGCGCGCGTGCTTCCGTGGCGTGCCGTCAGCGTGCTGATCGCGGCCACGTTCATCGGCAACCTCATGGCGTCGGTGCTGATGGGGCGCTCGTATGCGGGTGTGGACAGCCTGTTCTTCGGCGGCATCGTGGTGTGTGCGAGCATCGCGACCATGATGCTCGTGCCCCTGACCGCGCGCCGCGCGTCGATTTCGGTTGACGGTGTGTACCGCATCACTGTCACGTTCACGGCGGTGGGGCTTGTCGCCATCATGGTGTTTGGGACGGCGGCCGTGCCCGTGGGCGGAGCGCTCGTGCAGGGCAGCGCGTTCTTCCTCCAGGTGCTCGTGTTCCTCGTCATCACCCAGAGCACGCAGGAGCTGGGACTGTCGCCGCTGCTGTCGTTCAGCGTGGGGCAGGGGCTCGTTTCGGGAGTGGTGTTTGCCGGCAACGTAGTGGGCAAGCAGGTGTACGCCCTGTTCGGTTCCGGCGATTTCGTGCTGGACGTGATGTGCGGCCTGGGGCTGCTGGCGTTGTTCTTCATGCTGGTGCGGCGTGCGGGCGAAGCAGAATCGGCAGGCGTGCGCCTCTCGGCCGACTCGCCGGCGCTCGTCGAGCCCTCGGGCGACCCGGGCGAGCCTGTGGCCGCCGATCCGGAGTCCGTCGTGCTCGAGCGCGCGACTCGTTTCGCGCAGAGCTACGGCCTGACGAATCGCGAGACCGAGGTGCTGGGCTATTTGGCGCGCGGCCGGACGCTTCCCTACATCGCCGACGCCCTGTTCGTGACCACCGGTACGGTGAAGACCCACACTACCCACATCTACCGCAAGCTCGATGTGAACTCCCGCCAAGAACTCCTCGACCAACTGGACGCGTTCGGGTAGGGAGAGTTCTTGCGATCTACGACGTTTCCCTCAATACTGTAGTACATGTAATACGTCGAAGGGAGGCGCGATGGAGTCGGTTATGACCGTGCGGTTGAACGGCGATATGAAGGAGCGCGCTGCCGCGATCATGCGGCGTGAAGGCTACACGCCGTCCTCGGCCGTCAGGCGCCTGTTCGAATACACCGTGAAACACGACGGCCTTCCTTTCGAGAAGAGCGAGAAGCCCGATAGGGACGAGTTGCGCCGTCGCATCGAGGCGTTCGATCAGGTGCACACGAAGCGCCCCTTGACGATGTCCGACGAAGAGCTGCGGGAAGCGCGTTTGAAGGATCGCTATGGATTTGATGCTTGATACCAACATCATTCTCGACCATATCGGTCGACGCGAACCGTTTTACGAGCTGTCGCGCCGCGTATGCCTGCTGGGAGTGGTCCAGGAAGCGTCCACCTACATTAGCGTGAATATGCTGACCGACATCTACTATCTGCTGCGCAAGGACTACGGCAGCGATGCTGCCCAGGAGATGATCGAGCATAATCTGTCGTTCCTTCAGATCGTAGGGGTATCGCCGGAGGATGCAAGGCGGGCCCTCGGCTTGTGCTGGGCGGATTTCGAGGATTGCCTTGTCGCCCAATGCGCCGCGAAAATCAAAGCGGACTACATCGTCACGCGCAACGTCAAGGACTTCAAAGCGTCTCCTGTCGAAGCCGTCACCCCCGAAGAGCTGTTCGCCCGTCTGCGCGAGCAGGGCTTGGACTACGAAGAAGTGGAGTGGTAGCGCGTTCGAAAAGAAGCCCCGCGCGGTGGGAGAGCCAGCGATGCCCAGGTTTGGAGCGCGCTGGAGCCGAGGGAGGGAAGATGGCCCCAGCGCGTTCTGGGGAGAGCGCGGCCGGCGGGCATAAGCGCGAACCGGCCGCCGGGAATTCGGTTACGCTTCAGCGAGATCCTTGCCCAGCATGTAGGCGAAGGTGTTGCAGTTCATGCCCAGGTTGTGGCCGCAGATGGCGAAGTTGTAGCAGTTCGCGTAGCTGTCGCCCACCATGATGCCCAGGTTGTACAGGCCCTCGATCGGCTCGTTCTGCTCGTCGCACACCTGCATGTTTTCGTTGGTGCGCAAGCCGCCTGTCACGCAGAGGAAGTTAGCGGGGCTCATCTCGAGCTTGCAGCCGTAGAACGGTCCTTCCTTGATGGGCGCGAGGAGCGTCGCGCTTTTGTGGAAGTCGTCGTCATACTTGGCTTCGCACAACTCGTTGTAGCGCTCGACCGACTTCTTCGCGTTCTCGGGATCGAGCCCATCGAGTTGCGCGATAACCTCTTCGATGGTGTCGCCCTTGACGAACGTCCCTTTCTCCACATTGCTGTCCCACGAGGCGAGATACCCCTCGGGCGTAGTCGCGTTCTTGCCCTCGTTCTCCACGATGGTGGTGCCGAACGTTTCCCAGGTATCGAACCAGTTCGCGTAAGCGGTGTCCCAGATGCCGTAGCGCGTCATGTCGGGTTGCATCATCATGGCGTAGGTTCCGTACGAGAAGATGACGTCTTCGTTCGAGTAGCGCTCGCCCTTTTTGTTGAGCAGCAGTCCCGAGAAATCAGCGATAGACTGGCGGTAGGGCATGGGTCCCACGGCGTCGATCATCGGTGCGTTCGGAAGCGTTTGCTGCCAGGCGGCGCCCACCCACAGTCCCATCTTTTGGCCGTCGCCGGGGCCGAGGCCGCCGAACTGGAACATGGCGTCGTAATCAACTTCGTTGTACTGCAAAAGCGGTGCGACCCAGGAGCAGTACTTCGCCATCATGTCCTGGTTGGCGGAGAAGTCGCCCGTCGCCAGCACGATGGCCTTTCTGCCCACATATTTCACGTAGTTACCGTCGGGGTCCTTGGCGACGATAGCGGAAACGCGCCCGGTGTTGTTATCCTCTCGGATAAGGTATTGGCCGATAGTGCTGTAGTGTATCTGGCCGCCCTGCTCCTTGATCTTCTCTTCGTACATGGCGATGACGAGGTTCTCGCCCGTGGCAGCGCCCGACTCTTTGCCGTCGGCCTGCTCCACCCAGTTATGGGAGCCGGGGTGCGCCGTGAACACGCCCTCGGTGTCGGTGTAGCCGATCTCCATCGTAGTGGTGTAGCCCTTCGCTTCCATGAGATCGATGAGCCAGTTCATGGTGGAGGCGCTGTTGTTGATCCACTTGTACCATTTCTTCTGGTCCACGCGATAGCCGTTGCGCGCCAGCTCTTGGCGGATGAAGCCGTCGATGGTGTCCTTCGTGTAGTCGGTAATGCCCAAGCGCTCGTGGAACTTCGTGCCGATGCCGTGGTTGGAGCCGCCGCGCGCAACTGGTTGGGAACTGGCGGCGAACAGGATCACGTCGGCTCCCTCTTCCGTAGCGGATGCCGCGCAGGCCAAGCCGGAGACACCTGCGCCCACGACGATGATGTCGGCCTCGTAGGCTTGCGCGATCTCGCTGTCGGCTACGGGTTCGGGCGCGATCTCGAACGCCCAGGTCCCCTTGCTGATGGCCTCGGCGCTCAACTGCCCTGCGGTGCCGGAACTTGCCGAAGCGTTCGACGATGCGCCGCCGCTCGCGCCGCCCCCGTTCGCTGCGCAGCCTGCCAATCCGAATGCGGCGGTACCCGCACCTGCGAGCATCGCGCCTTTGAGGAAGCTGCGGCGGTCGAACGCCGTTCCCTTGGTGATCATACGGTCCTCCTTACCCCGAGCATGCGGTATTGCATGCTTGTTCAACGATTCGCAGTGTACGAATATCCCGTCGGCAAACCTCACATAGCATGGGTGAATTTCGCCGTTTTCACCCACGGAAGGGGGTGGGGAAGGTATGGTGGCATCATGGGAAGAGCATCGGGGAGGGTGCCATGTTGAGGAAGATCTCGCGCGCGTTCGACGCATACAGCGTCGGGTTCGCTATCTACCTGGTTTTGAGCTCCACGTCGGCTTGGGGTTTGCTTCATATCGCATCCATGACGTCGCTTTCGTTCAGCGGTATGAGCGGCGGCGAGACCGCACGGTCTATTGGCTACATCGGCATTTTGTTCGCGTTCGGGTTGGGGTGCCTCTACTTCCCGTCCCAATGCAAGCGCGATACCACCTACCATTCCACCGTGTGCCTTGCGCTGGGATATGCGGGGCTGTTCGCGACGGTATTCGTGCAGAACGCGGCGCTGCAGAACCTTTCGGCGTTTCTTGTCGGAGCGGGGTCGTCGCTGTCCTTCGTGATGTGGCAGCGGCTGTTCGCCGAACAGGGTGCGGACGATGCAGCGCGCCGGATCATCGTCGGATCCGCATTGTCGGCGGTGTTCTACCTTGTCGTGACATGCATCGCTTGGTTTTGGCTGTACGCGATCGTGGTGTTCTGCGTTGTTGCGCTCAACGCGCTGTTCCTGCGACGCTGCCGCGGCAACGTGTTTCAGCGGGAGCCTTCGGGCATCGTTGTCGGGCAGAGCGGTGGCACGACGCTTGCTAACATCGTGTCCAGCACATGGCGCTACATGCTGTGCATTGCCGCAATCGGGTATGTCGGCGGGGTTTCGCGTATGTTCGCCCAGCAAAGCGGAAGCGATTCGTCTGTCTTGAACGTGACGCTGGCTCTTGGCATGCTGGTTGCGGCCGGCGGCCTGGCTTTGGTGTGGGACAAGGTGCGAGGTCGTCTGTCGTTTCCAGCGGTGTACACCGCGGTGTTCCTTGCGGTGATGACCGGCTTTTTGTTTCTGCCGTTCTTCGATGCGGGCTATCGCATGTTGTTCGCCGGGATGGCGAACGCGGCATTCTCGCTCGTGTCTATCTTCATGATGGTGACCTGCATCAAGATCGCCCATTTGCGCCAGGTGGACCCTATAGCCGTGTTCGGCGTGTTCTCGAGTATTGTGTACGGCGGGGTGTTGATCGGTCGCGCGGTGGGCGACGCTTTGGGACGGACGTACGACATCTCCCAGATTCTCGTAATTGCGCTCATGTCGACCTACGTACTATCGTTCGCGGGGGTTGTGGTCAACATGCGGCGCAAAGGAAAGGTTGATCGGGAGTTCGACCCGATCGGGGGAGCCGCTGAATCCGAGCCTGAGGGCAAGGAGTTCTCGGGCGAAGGCGGCGCGGTTGCGCGCCCATCGGACGAGCGCCCTGCGCCCCGTCCTCTTGTGCGCAACGTCATCGTGGCGCAGGATATGGTTCCCGTGTACAGCCGTCTGCTAAAAAAGACCTACGGGCTGTCAAATCGCGAGACCGACGTGCTTGAGCTGATCATGCGCGGTCGCGATGTGGCGCGCATGTCGGAAACGCTGTTCGTGTCGGAGAACACCGTGCGCTCGCACTGCAAGAACCTGTACCGGAAGCTCGATGTGCACAATCGTCAGCAGGTTTTCGACCTGGTGGAAGAGTTCAGGAAGAGAGAGGAATGCGATGTCGATTAAGATGAAGCGCCTGGAAGAGGTTGCCTGCGTATTCGATGATCGGTGCGCGCCCGTGCGAGGGGCGCAGCGGTTGCTGCGGAAGGGGCCGTACCGGCTTTATGTCGAGACGGGTTTCATCCCCTTCGACGATTATGCTTTCGATGGACGGTTCCTCTTGCTGGGATCAGTGTGCAACGTGGAGGCTCCCAGCGGGTGTTTGCAGGTGACGGAAGCACGTGGAAAGTTTTCGGCGACCGATTTGTACCATGTGGTTGCATGCGACGACGATGCCGACACGGTTTATCTGCGTCACGTCCTATCGCGCATCCCAGCTGCCAAGCATGCGGACATGAGTGGGCATACCGTGCGGCTCACGGAGAGCAGTCTGCGACATATTTCCGTGCCGTGGCCTGATGCGGACGTTCGTCGCGCCGTGGCGCGGTATCTGGACGAGTGCGAATCGCGCTGCCGTGACCTTGCGGCACGTAATCGAAGCTTGTTCGAGGAGGGGGTCGAAGCTTATCGTGAAGCCGCGAGACGCTCTTCGAAGACGATGAAGCTGGGGAACGCGTGCGCTATGCGCGAGGGCTCGTTCCTTCCGGCTGAAAAGCGCAGTGCGAAGGGCGCGCTCCCGGCCGTCTCTTCGCAGGGCGTTATGGCGTACACCGACGAGGAGGGCGTACGAGAGCAGTGCGTAGTCGTAGGGCAGGCGGGGCAATACCTTGTGGCCCGCATGATGCCTGAAGGCGCGTATCCTTTGGTCGACACGATTGCCTTGACGACGGATGCGTCTGACCCTTTGACGGTGGATGCGCTCGTGTTCGCGCTCGCCTCGCTCGGTATTCGCCCGCGTCTTCGCGTTGTCGATCGTGCGGTGGAGGCGCTGGCGCTTCCGCTCGAGGAGCTTGTCGCGTTAGAGATCCCCTTGATCGAGGAGGGCGAGCGGGACGCGCGATATTCCGAGATGCGGGCGATTCTGGAATCGATCGAAAAAGGAGAGCGCGAGGCGAAAGAGGCGCACGCAGCCGCCAAGGTGCTGGTTGACGGCTTGTTTGCGGGACGCGAAGAGGCGCTCAAGCGCTTTGTGGAACCCGCGCCGCATGAGGTGCTTGAAGCGCTCGTTCAGGATGTGCGATCGGATCTCGCCCATGTCGAGGGCGTTGCGGCGTCGGCGTTCGATGCGGCGTGGGAGGTGCTGCCGTTGCTGTTCGTGCGCTTGGTTGACGACGGCGCGGCTTGGGCGCGCGTTATCGCAGCCGAGGATACGCCGGCTCAGATCGATGTGGAACTGGAGCGTTTTGCGGCCCAGGACGAGGGGCTGTCGTTCTTGAGCGGTTTCGCCTTGAGCGCATCGTCGTTGGACGAGTCTTCGCAACGACGCATGATCGATCGGATAGGCGATCTGCGGCTTGACGGCTATAACGGGGAATTGCTCCGTTGGCTCGCTCTTGGAAACGAACCCGAGCCGGACGCGCCGTGCCCCGCTGCCGTGAGCGATCTCATGGCGCGTATTGCGCTAGCGTTCAATCCCTCTGCTGCGCAAGCATACGATCCTTGCTTGGGTGTCGGTGATACGCTGGCGGCGCTTCGGCGTTTTGCCCCGACGATTCGCTGCGGCGGCCAGACCGTCCGTTTCCCCGATGCGCTTGTGGCGAAGCTGGCTGCGCGCTGCGAAGGGTGGTTCTTCGACGACGGTGCGTTGGCGGTGGGATCCGCGCTGGTCGAAGACGAACTCGCGGGTAAGCTCGCTGATGTGATCGTGTCGGTGCTGCCTCCCAATCAGGGAGAATGGACCGACCATGCACCCGATCCCAGCGACACGCGTTGGGCGTTCGGCGTTCCTCCGCGGAATAAGGCGAACCTTGCGTGGGTGCAGCAGGCGTTTGCCCATCGAGCACCGGGCGGCATCGCGGTTCTGGCGGCCAGTAATGCCGTGCTGCACGAATCGCGAGGCTGCGAGCCTGGAGTACGTGCCGCCCTGATCGAATCGGGATGCGTTCGTGCAGTCGTTTCACTTCCAGGGGGTCTGTTCAGCGACGGGAGGGTTCCTTTCAGCATCATCGTTTTGGGCGACAAGCGCTCAGTGCCTTTTGAAACCCTGTTCGTCAATGCCCTGGAATACGGCGTGCCGAACGTGACGAGGGCGGGGCGCGGGCTTCCGATGGATGCGCGCGATCGCGTCGTGTCGACGGTGGAGCGGTGGATTGCGACCGGGTCGAGCGTATTCATCCCTGGATTTGCGCGCAGCGTGCCGGAAAGTGAGATTGTTGCGCTGGGAGACCTGACGCCTTGGTCGTACGTATAGCTACGAAAGAGCTTGGAAGCCGCAGGTTCGAAAACTTCTTGAAACATTTCGCCGTTAGTTTGATTACGGCGTATTGATCATGCGGTTTGACCTGCGGCCGTGCTATCGTATGCGGGTGGTTCATCCGCGCGCGTCGCGGGAGGCCGCGCACCGCCTTGAACGCAACGAGTAAGGAGCTCATTCTCATGGCGAAGGTTTCGGAAATCTACGGCTCGATGGTATTCAACGAGCATACGATGCAGGAGCGTCTGCCGTCTGCCACGTACAAGAGCCTGATCAAAACCATGAAAGAGGGCAAGCCCCTCGAGATCGAGGTAGCGAACGTCGTGGCCCACGCCATGAAGGAATGGGCCATCGAGAAGGGCGCCACCCACTTCACGCATTGGTTCCAGCCCCTGACCGGCATCACGTCGGAGAAGCACGACAGCTTCCTCGACCCCTGCAGCGACGGCCGAGCCATCATGAGCTTCTCCGGAAAAGAGCTGATCCAGGGCGAGCCCGACGCCTCCAGCTTCCCGTCCGGCGGCCTGCGCGCCACGTTCGAGGCCCGCGGCTACACCGCTTGGGATCCCACGTCCTACGCGTTCATCAAGGACGAGGTGCTGTGCATCCCGACGGCCTTCTGCTCCTACACCGGCGAGGCCCTCGACAAGAAGACGCCGCTTTTGCGCTCGATGAGCGCGGTGGAGGAGCAGGCCAACCGCGTGTTGGCTCTGTTCGGCGAGCCGCGCCAGCGCATCGTGCCCACGCTGGGCGCCGAGCAGGAATACTTCCTCGTGTCCGAGAAGGCCTATGCCAAGCGCCAGGATCTCATCATGACGGGCCGCACCCTGTTCGGTTACGCCCCCTGCAAGGGCCAGGAGCTCGACGAGCATTACTTCGGCGCCATCCGCCCCACCGTCAACGAGTTCATGAAGGAACTGGACAACGAGCTGTGGGCGCTCGGCGTGCCGGCTCGCACGAAGCACAACGAGGTGGCTCCGGCGCAGCACGAGCTGGCTCCCATCTTCACGAACGTGAACCGCGGCGTGGATGAGAACCTTCTCACCATGGAGAAGATGCGCCTGCTGGCCAGCCATCACGGCCTCGTGTGCCTGCAACATGAAAAGCCGTTCGAGGGCATCAACGGCTCGGGCAAGCACAACAACTGGTCGCTGTCTGCCGGCAAGAAGAACCTGTTCGACCCCGGCGAGAGCCCCATGGACAATCTGCGCTTCCTCGTGTTCCTCGCGGGCGTCATCCAGGCGGTAGATGACTACCAGGAGCTGCTGCGCATGTCGGTGGCGTCCGCGGGCAACGATCATCGCCTCGGCGCCGACGAGGCGCCGCCGGCCATCATCTCCATCTTTCTGGGCGACGAGCTGGACGCCATCGTGGACGCGCTTATCGACGACCACGAGTACACGAACGCCGAGAAAGTCGCCATGGATCTGGGCGTGGCCGTGCTGCCGAACTTCCTCAAGGACAACACCGACCGCAACCGCACCTCGCCGTTCGCGTTCACCGGCAACAAGTTCGAGTTCCGCATGCCCGGCTCGGGCGTGAACCTGTCGGATTGCAACATGATCCTGAACACGGCCATGGCGAAGAGCCTCAAGGACTTCGCCGACGCGATGGAGGGCAAGGCCGGCGAGGAATTCGAAGCCGCCGCCATCGATTACATCCGCGACGTGCTGACGGCGCACCAGCGCATCATCTTCAACGGCAACGGCTATTCGGAAGAATGGACGCGGGAGGCGGAGCGCCGCGGCCTGGCGAACCATCCTACGACGGCCGACGCCCTGCCGTGCTTCGTCGAACCGAAGAGCATCGCGCTGTTCGAGGAGTTCGGCGTGCTCACGGAAACCGAAGTGCGCAGCCGCTACGAGGTGAAGCTGGAGAAGTACAACAAGCTGCTGAACATCGAGGCGCGCACGATGAAGCGCATGGTGCGCCGCGCCTACCTGCCCGCCATCAACAGCTACGCCGCCGAGGTGGCCGGCCACATCAACGCCATCCGGTCGGCTTGCGCCGGTGCCGACACCGACCAGCAGGAAGAGCTGCTGCGCCGTTTGCTGCTGGGCATCAAGGAGATCGACACGCAGCTGCGCGCCCTGGGCAAGCTGCACCACGAGACGCTGGAGATCGAGAGCGAGCAGGAGAAGGCGAACACCTACGCGCACGAGGTCATCCCCGTCATGGACAGGCTGCGCGCCGCCGTCGACGGGCTCGAAGTCCTCGTCGATCGCGACCACTGGCCCGTTCCCACGTACAACGACATCCTGTTCTACGTGTAAGCGAAACGCTTCCAGCGGCCCCGGCTATGCCGGGGCCGCTTGCACGCTCGCCCGAAAAACACGCTTTCGGGCATGATTCCGTGTTTTTCGGGCGAACATGCCTAGCGTTCTTGCGGGGCAAGGTCGCTGTCGGGTGCCGCTGTTGGTTCGTCTCCTGCATCTTTGATGCCTCGGAGCGGTACGTTCGAGCGCAGCAGAGCCACCCAGCCGGCGATGGCGACGCCCATCGAACCGACGATGATGACGCCCACGCCTACCACGTAGTTCGGCCACGGCAGTACGGCGGCAAGCATGCCGACGCAGCCGATGGCGGTGTGCGCGAAGTTGATCAGCGACGATGCGGCTCCGGTATCGCCTTCCTGCTGCGACAGCAGGACGTTGGTGCTGTACGGCCGAACGGCAGCCTCCGTCAGCGCGAACGCAAGGAACGTGATGCAGAACAGCTGCGGGCTCGCTTGGCCCACGGCCAGCATGGCCGCGCCGGACGCCAGCGCGATGCCCAGCAGGATGCTGGTGAACCGCCGCGCGGACATGAACCGCGAGGCCGCAAGCCAGATGAACGGCCCCGCAGCCGTCAGCAGCGCGGCGAACGCGAAGTACATGCTGTACTCCAGCTCGGTCAGCCCGAAGAACGTGATGTACACGTACGAACCGACGGCGATGTACGCCATGAACGGCAGGTTGTACAGCCCGACGATGCCCAGGAACGCCGAGAACCCCTTGTTGCGCGCCACCGCGCCCAGCTGCTTCACGCTTCCCAGCACGGTGCCCTCGTAGCGTTCGCTGACGGGAAGCGTCTCGTCGAACAGCAGCGCCAGCCCGGCGCACAGAAGGCCGATGCCCGCCAGTACCCAGAACGTCATGCGCCAGTCGGCGACCTGCAGGATGAGCGCGCCCGCCACCGGCGCCAGCACGGGCCCTACCACGAACATCACCTGCACGACGGACAGCAGAGCCTCGCGCCGTTCGGGGACGACGGCGTCCTTCACCACCGCCGTGGACACCGCGCTCACCGCCCCGGCGCCCAAGGCTTGCAGGATGCGCGTGGCGATGAGCATGACGATGTCCACTGACAGCGCGCATAAAGCGCTGGCCAGCGCATACGTGAGAATGCCTGCCAGCAGCACGGGTTTGCGTCCGTAGCGGTCGCTTGCGGGCCCGAACGCCAGCAGCCCGACGGCGAAGAACAGGAAGTAGCCCACCAGCGTGAGGTTCACCATGCTCTCCGACGTGTTGAAATGCTCGGTCATGTGCGGGACGGCCGGCGTGTACATGTCCAGCGAAAGCGGCGTGACCAGCGACGTGATGACCAGCAGCACGATGAGCCCCAGCGGCCCCAACCGCCGTTGAGGCCGTGCGAGCCACGAGTGTAGTGCCATGTGCGTAGATCTCCTTGCGAAGCAGATGCGTTCAGGTTGAGCTTCCAGTATAGAAGACTTCGCCAGCGTCGTCAGGCGGGCAAGGTGGGCAGCGTGAGGGTGAACGTGGTGCCGCGCTCGTCGTCGCTGGCGGCAGCGAGGTTGCCGCCGTGCTCCTCGGCGATGGCGTGCGCGATGGCCAGCCCCAGGCCGTAGCCGCTGTCGTCGCGCGTGCGCGCCTTGTCGGCGCGGTAGAAGCGGTCGAACACGTGGGGGAGATCCTCGGGCGCGATGGCGAAGCCGGTGTTGTGCACCGCCAGCTCGATGCGGCGCACGCTTTGGCGCAGCGATACGTTCACGCTGCCGCCGTCGTCGGCGTACTTGCATGCGTTGTCCAGCAGCGTGCCCACCAACTTGCGCAGCCTCATCGCATTGCCGCGCACCATGACGCTCTCGTCCAGCTGCGATTGCAAATCGACGGCGCGCTCGAACGCCACGGACTCGAACTGCAGCAGCTCGCCTTCCACCAGGTCGGTGAGGTCGAGCCGCTCCATGGGCGGCGGCGCGGCGCCCTCGTCGACCTGCGCGAGCAGCAACAGGTCGCCTACCAGGCCCTGCATCTGCTGCGCTTCGTGCTGGGTGCTCTCGATCCACTGGCTCTGGCTGGCGATGCTGCGCTCGGGATGCTCAAGCAGGATGGACGTGTTCGCGAGGATCACGGTGAGGGGCGTCTTCAAATCGTGCGAAGCGTCGGCTACGAACCGGCGCTGCTGGCGCCATGCGCGATCCACTGGCGCCAGCGCCCACCGCGAGAAGAACATGCTGATCACGAAGAACGCAGCCAACGCCGCCGCGCCCACGCCCGCCAGTGTGACGGCCAGGGTCTGCCAGCCGCTTGCGGCGCTCATGTCCGCGAACGCGAGGTACGCGGCGCCTCCCACGGTGCGCTTCTCGTAGAACAGCCCTAGGCCGACCAGGCTGCCGGAGCCGTCGGGCTGATCGGCCAGCGCGGCCGCGGCCTGCGCCAGCACGTCGTCGGCGATGGACGCCGTAGTGCGCGTTTGAACAGCTGCCAGCGAGCCGTCGGCCTCCACCGAGAACACCGCTACGGGAATGGCGGGATCCGATCCGCCGCGCTTGCCGCCGATCTCGGGGGGCATTCCGTTTGCACGGGCGGCGTCCGCTGGCACCTGGGCGCCGGGCTGGGTGCCGCTCGACGGGCCGCCGCCCGCGTCGCCTGCGTGGGCAAGAGCAGCGTCGAGCGTCTCGTGCACGCGCGCGACGCTCTGCTGGTAGTCGATGACGCAGATGGCGGTGAACACCACGGCCAACACCACGGCAACGGTGGCCATGTTGAGCGCGATGAACTTGACGCGCAGCTTCTTCAGCATGGAAGGCCCGCGCTTTCCGAGGCGTCGTCGGGCGCGGCATCGGCCACGAACCGGTAGCCCGCGCGCCGCAGCGTCTCGATGCGCGCCGTCGATCCCAGGAACTTCATCTTCTTGCGCAGAAACGACACGTAGGCCTCCACGTTGTTGTCTTCGGCGCTCGACTCCACGCCCCACACCTTCGCGATGAGCATGTCTTTCGACACCACCTGCCCGGCGTTCGCCATGAGCACCTTGGCCAGCGAGAACTCCTTGTAGCTGAGGTGTATGGACTTCGACCCGCACGCCAGGTCGTAGCTTTCCAGGTTCAGCACGAGGTCGCCGGCGGCCAGCTTCTCGAACAGCACTTCGCCCTGGCGGCGCGTGAGCGCGCGCAGGTGAGCCAGCAGCTCGGCGGGCGCGAACGGCTTGGTCATGTAGTCGTCGGCGCCGCTGTCGAGGCCGGTGATCTTGTCGGGCACGGCGTCGCGCGCGGTGAGCAGCAGCACCGGCACGCTGATGCTTTTGCGGCGCAGCTGGGCCACCACGGCGAAGCCGTCCATCTTCGGCAGCATCACGTCGAGGATGATCACGTCGTAGTCGCCGCATTCGGCGTAGGCGAGGCCGGAGGCGCCGTCGTGCACGACGTCCGTCTGGTAGCCGTTCTCGGCGAGTATGTGCGCCAGCGCCTGCGCCAGGCGCACGTCGTCTTCAACGATGAGGACTTGCATGGCGACCTGCTTTCTTTCGCGCGTCCTAGCTTCCATTGTACCGTCAGACCTGAAAAGCGTCTGAAAGAAACAGGCGAAGGCCCTTTTCGCGAGCGTGTTGCTTCTGCGCGAGCGCTCGGGCGGAGGCAGGCCCTTTCAGGGAACTTTCAGGCAGCGCGGCTAGGATGCGGTGTCTGATGGAAAGGACCGGTATCCCATGACAACGTTCACCGACGTATTCGAACGCAAGGAAGTGAAGTACCGCCTGGACGCGCGCCAGCACCGCGCGATGGCAGCCGCGTTACGCGGTCGCATGGCGCCCGACGCGTTCGGCCGGACGCGCATCGTCAGCCGCTACTTCGACACGCCCGAGCGCGCGCTCATCGAGCGGTCGTTGGACAAGCCGCTGTACAAGGAGAAGCTGCGCTTGCGCAGCTACGGGTCGCCGCAGGCTGGCGACCGCGTGTTCGTGGAGATCAAGAAGAAGTACAAGGGCATCGTGTACAAGCGACGGGTGGGCTGCTCGTTGGCTGCGGCCGAAGCCTACCTGGGCGGAGAGTCGTACGAGCAGGCCTGCGCGCGATTCCCGCTGCCCGACCCGGCGATGGCCGCCGAGTCGCTGTCGCCGCGCAGCGTGCAGATCGCACGCGAGGTCGACGAGTTCATTGCGCGGTACCGGCCTCTGCGGCCTTCGATGCTCATCGAGTGCGAGCGCGTTGCGTACGCGTCGATAGCGACGATCGCCGCGGCGGCAGGCGGCGGCGCAACCGGCTTGCGCGCGCTGGGCGATGTGCCGGACGACTTGCGCATCACCTTCGATGCCGGCATCGCCTACGGCGATCTGTTCGCAAGGGATGCCGGTGCTGCATCGCATCCGCTGCTCCCCGACGGCGATGCCGTGATGGAGATCAAGTCGTCCGGCCCGTTTCCGCTGTGGCTCGTTCGCGCGCTCGATGCGTGCGAGGCCTACCCGACGTCGTTCTCGAAGTACGGGGAAGCGTATCGGGCCTGCATGGCCGCTCATCGCGGTGCGTCGTCGTTTGCGACAGCGCGCGCGTCCCAAGCAGCCGCCGAGCAGAAGGCCGAGCGGTTCGCCGCAGCGTTGCGCGGCCGCCGCCCTCGTCGCTTCCGTGCGCCGTCGCACACGCCTACGCGCTGCTGAGGTGCCTGGCCGTTCGATAGCCCCTCCCTCTCTACCCGAAAGGAACCAACTGTGCTCGATACTGCATTGACCTCGATATTCGGATCGACGGAATCGCTCGTTGCGGGCGTGTCCACCGTCGATTTCCTGCTGTGCTGCCTCGCGTCCATCGTGCTGGGCGCGGCGGTGGCGCTCATCTACATGTTCCGCCACACGTACTCGAAGAACTTCGTGGTGACGCTGGCGCTGCTGCCGCTCATCGTGCAGATGGTGATCACGCTGGTGAACGGCAACCTGGGCGCAGGCATCGCGGTGATGGGCGTGTTCAACCTCGTGCGCTTCCGTTCCATCCCCGGCAGCGCGAAGGACATCGGCAGCGTGTTTCTGGCCATGGCCATCGGCCTGGCCACGGGCATGGGCTTCATCGTGCTGGCCGTGCTGTTCACCATCATCGTGGCTATCGTGAACGTGGGCTACATGCTGTCGCCCTTCGGCAAGCAGAAAGAGCCGGAGAAGACGCTGAAAATCACCATTCCCGACGACTTGGAGTACGACGGCGTGTTCGACGACGTGCTGAAGCGCTATACCGACGAGCACGAGCTGACGATGGTGCAAACCACCAACATGGGAAGCCTGTTTCTACTGGAATATGCGGTGCGGATGAAGCAGCCGGGAACGGAGAAGCGCATGATCGACGAACTGCGCTGCCGTAACGGCAACTTGAAGATCACCTGCGGGCGCGCTGCTGCGAGTAAGGACGTGTTGTAATGGAATGGACAGACGCTAAGTCGACTGGCGAGGGCTGGGGAGATACCCAGTCGCTCAAACAGTCCTCGCTTCGCTGCGGAACTCGCTTGGTGGGCATCACCCCAGCCCTCTTCGTTCGATTGTCTCTGTTGAAAAAAGGAGTTGTCGATGCCCTGATAGCCGGACTGTTCGCAGTGATGCTGACCTGCGGATTGGCGGGGTGTTCGTCGGATCTGGGGGGCGGGGGGTCGGCTGCTGGGGCGGCCGTTGATGGGGGTGGGGGGTCGGACTCTTCCGGGTCTGCTTCCGACTCTGGCGAGGCTGCTTCGTTTGCCGAGGTTGCGGCGGCTTTCGACGCGTTGGCGCTCGATCTCGACTACAGCAAGCGCGATGCGGATGCTTCTTACGACGATGCTTCCGCCGTGCATATCGTGTTGGGCGGAGGGTCGGCGAGCGTAGAGGGCGATGGCGCGACAGTTGACGGCTCTACAGTGACCATCTCTACCGAAGGCGTCTACGTCGTGTCGGGTTCGCTCGACGACGGGCAGCTGGCGGTGGAAGCGCCTGAGGACGCGAAGGTGCAGATCGTCCTTGCGGGCGCGACCATCCACAACGAGGACGGGCCCGCCGTGTACGTGAAGCAGGCCGACAAGTGCTTCATCACGCTGGCCGACGGGACGCAGAACGCGCTCACCGACGGCGCGGAATACGTGCTCGAAGACGGCTCCGACGAGCCGTACGCCACGCTGTTCAGCCGTGCCGACCTCACGTTGAACGGAACGGGAGCCTTGACGGTGACCAGCGCGTACCGCCATGCGGTGTGCTCGAAGGACGACCTTGTGATCACGGGCGGCACCTATGTGGTGAACGCGGTGGAAGACGCGCTGCGCGGACGCGACTGCGTCAAGATCGCGGACGGCGACTTCACGCTGATCGCAGGCGGCGACGGCATCAAGTCGAACAAGGATACGAAAGCCACGAAGGGATTCGTGTCCATCGACGGCGGCACGTTCGTCATCGAGGCCGGCGACGACGGCATCCATGCGCAAACCTACCTGCGTATCGCGGGTGGCGACATCTCCATCGCTGCGGTGGACGACGCGCTGCACTCCAACCTCGAGGGCCTGCTGGCGGGCGGCGCGCTCGATATCGAAGCGGGCGACGATGCCTTCCATGCCGAGACGAAGCTCGTTATCGACGACGGCACGGTGAACGTGAAGGCGTGCTACGAGGGCTACGAAGCTGAGAAGCTGTACATCAACGGCGGCGACACCCATATCGTGGCCAGCGACGACGCCATCAATGCGGCTGTCGCCGATCTCGGCGACGACGGTGCCGACGCTGCGGCCGATGCGTCGGCCGAGGCGCCCGGCTCCGAGGGCGGGACGCTGCCCGACGGCATGGAGGCGCCTGAAGGTGCTCCCGACGGGATGACGCCTCCGGACGGGGTGAACGGCATGGACGGCGAGGCTCCCGAACTGCCCGAAGGCGCGGAGACTCCCGATGCCACGGGCGGCACGCCGCCGTCCGGCGCTCCGCAGCGAAACGGCGAGGGCGCCAACGAGCGCGAGCTCAACGGCGGCGCGCCCGACAATGCATTCGCCGAAGGCGGCGCGGGCGGCATGGGCATGGGCGACGAAAACTGCCTCATCCAGATCAACGGCGGCTACACCGTGCTCGATGCTCAAGGGGACGGCGTGGACAGCAACGGCTCGGTGGAGATCACGGGCGGCGTGCTGCTGGTCTGCGGCCCCACGAGCAACGGCGACGGAGCGTTCGACTACGATCTGACGGCGACGGTGACCGGCGGAACGGTGCTCATGGTGGGTTCCAACGGCATGGCGCAGAACTTCACCAGCGGAGAGCAGCCTTTCGCGTTCGCCGCGGTCAGCGGCTCGGCCGGCCAGAACGTGGCCGTCGTAGACTCCGACGGCACGGTGGTCGCCTCGTTCACGGCGGCCAAGCAGTTCGGCATGGTGCTGGCCACCAGCCCCGCGTTCGTCGAAGGCGGCACGTATTCGCTGGTCATCGGAGGCACCGTGACCGGCGCGAACGCCGACGGCTACACCGACTCCGGCACGGTGGAGGGCGGCTCCACCACCGAGATCGCCGCGTCAACCACCGCATCCGGCGGCATGGGCGGCCTCGGCGCAGGAGGCGGCGGTATGCCCGCCGGCCAAGGCGGCGACGTCCAGCGCGGCATGCGCGGCGGCGCGGGTAGCGGCTTCGGCGGCGGAGCGGCGGCGTAGCCAGCACCCGTTCCAGCGGCGGCCCCGACGGAGTGTTCGTCGAGGTCGCCGTTTTTGGCGCGAGGTCGTCGGTCTGCCTCCTCGATTCTGGCACGAATTTACGGGTATGGCACAGATTTTGCAGAAAGAGTAAGGCCGTGAATCGCAAGCAATAGCAAAACGCCTGGTCGCGAAAACGTCTCCGCCCAATTTCCCCAATCGCTTCTGCCCAACCCGTAAATTTGTGCCAGATTTTTCAAGGTCGAACCGTTGGTAGCCGATTGCATTTGTCGTTCGCAGGTGTGTGAAATTCAGGAACAGCTGGCTCTTTGTCTGCGTTATCGCATATCGCTGGCTCATCTCTAGTAGTGCGGGATTTCGGAAATCCCGTGGGTTAGCCTTCGAACATCATGGCTTCGCGCATATCTGTTGCGTGATCGATTCGATGTGGTTTCGGGCCACCACCAGCAAGGCGATTATCGCCGCCGTCGAAGATGCCATGAGCAAGACGTAGGCCTATTCCGCGATAATCTTACGATCGGAACCTGCAAGGGCGTCGAAGCGGGCTTGCAGGTTCCGACCATGCATCCGCATCCTGGGCTTCGCCTCATGGTTCCGATCTCCTTGCGGAAGCGTTATCGTCCGGGAAACAGCAGCCGGCGTTCTGCGGCCAGATCGTTCACCGTTTCTATCTGCTTGGCGGTCTGACGTTGGACGGCTTCGATGAAGCGCTCGTCAAGCTGGGCGTTGAGACTCAACACGTCAGCTATGTCATCGAGGAACCCGTCGAGTGAGGACGAATCGTACCACGACAGGTCCTCCACGAGCGCCAGCTGCTGAGAAGGATAGGGGCGAAACGGATGGGCCTCCCACAAGTAGCGCCCATGCTCCAGCTCGTCCGTGGTCGCGCGGCTGTAAAACCCGCATCCGTTGTCGAACAGGGGTGCCACCCGATACCGATCGAGGGTTTCCACCTCGCGCATCAAACCGAAATTGTGCGTATGGCGGTCGAAGTTCGCCATAAGATGGTCGGCAACGATCATCTTGCTCACGGCGCGTCCGAGGTTCGACACGCCCAGCGCTTGCCCGGCTTCAAGGTATCCGCGATGGAGGTCGCGCCCCTCCGTCACTCCGAAGGCGGTAAGCACGTCGGCTGCGGGGATGAGCTCGGTTTCGGACGTTACGAAGGTTGGGCACGTCGAGTAGGCGCGCCCGTGCCGTTCGGTCAGTGAGTAGGCAACGAAGTCTTCGTCGTCCAGGAGCCGTGCGAGCAGCTTGGTTGCCAACAGCTCGTTGTACGGCTCGCGGTTCTCGTTGCCCGTTCCGCTTTTCACCAGGAGGTTCGTTCCGTCGCGGTGAATCCATGTCTTCGACAGCATGCCAGGCGTGGCGGTGTCGGGCGAGTGGGTTATGCGGGCGGTCGAGGTTCCTGCAGGGGCAGAGCCGCCGAGCAAGGTTTCGCCCAGTGCTTCTTCGTAACCGTTTTCGAAGTAATTGACGTCATGCCAGTCCACGTCGATATCAACGGGCTTGAACCAATACTGATCGGACAGATTGAGTCCCCAGGAATCGAACATGAGGTCGATGCCATGTCGGGCTGCCAGCTCGCGCAACACGGGGGCGAGGTTCGGACGCATATCGGGAATGGAGCGTGAGGCGATCCATGCAGCTAAATCGTATCGGTTCGGCGTTCGCTCTCGAAGGCCGATGCCTAATGGCTTCCAGGCGATTCCTTCGCGCGGCACGATATCGGCCGTTTCGCGCGTGCGTCGGTTGTACACGAAATCGAGCACCGGATGGTTGCGATTCATCAGCGTGAACGGGGCGAGGTTGCGCTCGTTCTTCTCGTTCATCTTCGGGCGGCCTGCGGTTCTGCCCCGCTCGGCTCGCTCGTGGACGGAGCGCTCGTCAAGCATCCAAGATCGTCCGAACCGCTGGGCCTCGAGATCTCCAGACGCTATAAGCGCGTTCACGCGCCTCATGCTGATGCCCAAACGCTGCGCCGCTTCCTTGGTCGTGTACATGGCTCCTCCCATCCGTTCATTTCCTAAAATTATACCAAACAAAGAATAAATAATTCTCAGATGCTGTAGAAAAAATATTCCTTAATCGGAACATTTTCTGGAGGTGCCTGACGGTCGTATGGAACACTTGCGCGGTTTTGTCCCGAAGGATTTGCTCCTTTCGTCGAATCGGTGACCCTTCGCCGGAAAGCTTCGCGCGCTTTAGCCGATTGGAGTACAATGGGCGAACGAATAAGGAACGAACCCGCACGTCAGGCTGGGGCCGGGCGCCATGCAAGAAGGGATGCGAACATGGCAGACATCACCGAAGTGGATTACATCTGGAAGAACGGGGAGATGATCCCCTGGGCCGAGGCTACCACGCATGTCTTGTCCCACTCGCTGCATTACGGCTCCGGCGTGTTCGAGGGCATCCGCTGCTACCAGAATCCCGAGACGAAGAAGAGCTACGTCTTCCGTCTGCGCGACCATATGGAGCGCCTGCATCGCAGCTGCAAGATCTCTCTGATCGACCTGCCGTACTCGGTGGACGAACTGTGCGACGCGACGATCGAGCTTATCCGCAAGAACAAGCTGCCGTCGTGCTACATCCGTCCGATCGTGTACCGCGGCTACGGCGTGATGGGCGTCGATCCCACCGGCGCCCCCACCGACGTGGCTATCGCCGTGTGGCCGTGGGACACCTACCTGGGAGACGGTGCGCTCGACAACGGCGTGGCCGTGGGCGTGTCGTCGTGGCGCCAGCGTACGAACAACTCCATTCCGCCTGCGGTTAAAGCCACCGCTTCCTACATGAACTCTATCCTGGCTAAGCTCGAGGCGAAAGAGCACGGCTATGTTGAGGCCATCATGCTGAACGAGGCGGGGCTCGTGTGTGAGGGCACCGGCGAGAACCTCTTCGTCGTGCGCGACGGCATCTTGTCCACGCCGCCGCTGTCCGACGGACTGCTGGAGGGCATCACGCGCGACACGGTGCTGTGCCTGGCCGACGACCTGGAGATCCCCGCCATCGAGGAAAGCCTCACGCGCAGCGACCTCTACATCGCCGACGAGGTGTTCATGACCGGCTCCGCCGCCGAGCTCACGCCCATCGGCAGCGTCGACGGCCGTGTGGTGGGCAAGCCGGGCGAGATCACTCGCTTGCTGCAGGATCGTTTCTTCGCCGTGTGCTATGGCAACATCGAAGAGTACTCGGAATGGCTGACTGAGATCTAAGTCATAGGTTGGTATGTCGCGAAGCCCCCACCGTCCGCTGCTTGCGGCCGGCCGGAGGGCTTCGCTTTTTGAGCGAAGGAGCGCCTCTGTGAATCGAATCCTCACGTATGACAGCACGCTGCGAGACGGAGAGCAGTGCGAGGGCATCACGTTGTCGCTTGAGGACAAGCTGCGCATTGTCGAGCGCTTGGACGCGTTCGGCGTCGATTTCATCGAGGGCGGGTTTCCGGCATCGAACCCGAAAGACATCGCGTTCTTCCAGCGCGTGCAGGAGATGCCGCTTAAGCATGCGCGCATCGTGGCGTTCGGCTCAACGTGCAAGAAGGACGTCGCCGCCGAGGACGACCGCGGGCTGGCCGACCTCGTGGCCAGCGGCGCCCCGGTGGTCACCATCGTGGGCAAAACGTGGGACGAGCAGGTCACGCGCGCGCTGCTGACCACGCTCGACGAGAACCTGCGCATGATCCGCGATTCCGTGGCCTACCTCAAGGCGCAGGGTCTCACGGTGGTGTTCGACGCCGAACACTTCTTCGACGGCTACAAGGCGAACGCCGACTACGCGATGGCCTGCGTGCGCGCGGCAAGCGAGGCGGGCGCCGACTCCATCGACCTATGCGAGACGAACGGCGGCGCGCTGCCTCACGAGGTGGATGCCGTCGTGGCCGCGGTCGCGCGCGAGCTGCCCGGCCAGCAGCTGGGCATCCATTGCCACAACGATTCGGGCTGCGCTGTGGCGAACTCGCTTGCCGCTGTGCGCGCCGGCGTAACCCAGGTGCAGGGCACGGTGAACGGGTTCGGCGAACGCGTGGGCAATACCGACCTGCTCACCGTCATCGCCGACCTCGAGCTGAAGATGGGCTGCACGTGCGTGGGCGAGGAGCGGCTGCGCGACCTGACCAGCGTGGCGCAGTTCGTGGCCGAAACGTGCAACCTGTCGGTGCCGAACCATCATCCCTACACGGGCGCGTCGGCGTTCGCGCACAAGGGCGGCCTGCACGCCAGCGCCATCGCGCGCTTCCCCGAGGCCTACGAGCACACGCGTCCCGAGGCGGTGGGCAACACGCAGCGCATGCTGGTCAGCGAGCTGGCCGGCAAGGCATCGCTCATCGCGAAGGCGAAGAACTTGGGCATCGATCTGGCCCAGCACCCCGACAAGACGCAGGAGATCCTGGACGACATCAAGCGCCGCGAAGCGGTGGGCTACTCCTACGAGGTGGCCGACGGGTCGCTTGCGCTGCTGCTGCAATGGCATCTCGGCGCGTACCGGCCGCACTTCACGCTGGAGAGCTTCCGCGTCATCGTGGACGACCACGAGGACACCGGCGCGCTGGCGAAGGACGCCATGTCGGAAGCCACCATCAAGATCCACGTGGGCGACCAGCGCTTCGTGGCCACGGGCGAGGGCGCGGGTCCTGTCGGCGCGCTGGACAACGCGCTGCGCATGGCCATCGTGGCGTTCTATCCTGAGGTGGCCGACATCGAACTGGTGGACTACAAGGTGCGCATCCTCGACGAGAACGTGGGCACCGACGCCATCACGCGAGTCGTCATCACCACGCGTGACAAGCGCGGCAGCTGGGGCACGGTGGGCGTGTCGGAGAACATCATCGAAGCATCATGGAATGCGCTGGTCGACTCCATCGAGTACGGCCTGATGCGGATTGGGGAGTAGCATGAGCGATCTCAGAACGCCCGAAGTCGAAGATCTCCTGCGCGTGTTCGCGGCGCTCGACGACGAAGACGTGATCTTCTCCCTGCTGGAGGACTTGTTCACCATTCGCGAGATCAAGGAAACGTCCCAGCGCCTGGCCGTTGCGCGCCAGTTGGATGCCGGCAAGTCCTACTCCGCCATCGAAGAGGCCACCGGCGCGTCGGCCACCACCATTGCCCGCGTGTCGAAGTGCCTGAGCTACGGTGCCGGCGGCTACAACGCCGCTCTGAACGTCCTGGACGACGCCGAGAAGAAGCGCCGCTAGCGCGGTCGCGTGCTTCCGGAATCCTGCCGCAAGCTCGATTCTGCCCGGTTCCCGCCACGGATTGCCTCACGCGTTCGGCAACCAGGTGAACTCGGGCCGCGAGGCTGCGAACAACGTTGCGGAGTTCCTGAAGGCGTAAATCCACTCTTTTCCGAAGCTGGGGCGCGGAATCTCTCCCTCCTCGCCGTCGTCCCGGCTTCGGAATTCTGCGTCTGGGCGCAAACGGGCACCCATGACAATTATGCGAGCAGAAAAGAGCCCCAGGCGGCGGAAGGATTTTCTGTCACCTGGGGTTTCTCTAGTTGCTCTGCGAGGGCGGCTGCCGTTTCGCCCTCCCGGATTGTCATGGGTGCCCGTTTGCGCCCACGACATGGGATTGCTGCGTCGGATTGTCATGGGTGCCGTTTTGCGTCCATGACATGGAACCTTGCGGCGCGCGGAATGGCTCGCGTCACCCGGCGACGGGCGCCGCGTCCTCGTCCGGCCTTGCGGGCGGTTTCGCGGCGCTTCCGTCGCTCGACCCGCTCGCCGGCAGCGCCACGGGATCGCCGTACTCGTCGATCGTCCCGTTCGCACGGCCCTCGATGTAGGCTGTGCGCGCCTTGCCGCGCCTAAACGTCACGGGCGCCTTCCCCGAGCTCAGCTGGTAGCAGTACCAGAACACGAACGGGATGCCGATGATGCCGTTCGCCATGCCCCACCAGTACATCACGTCGGGGCTGAACCATGCAGCCGAGTTCATGATGGTGGGGAACAGCAGCGGGAAGCAGCTGCGCAGCAAGAGGTGCGCGCCCAGCGTGTAGATGCGCCCGGTGATGTACAGCTCGGGACGGCGCATGATGATGGGGTACAGCTCGGCCGCAGCCAGGATGCAGCAGGTGGACGCGAAGAACTCGTGTCCTTCGGCGTACACGAAGCACGCGTTCCACGTGGTGTACAGGAAGTTCCACATGGGGACAGTGTAGGACAGGATCTCGCCGTGGCTGGACGTGTCGTACTTCCAGTACTTGTCGCCGAACGGCATGGTGACGCACAGGATGAAGCCGGCCAGCGCGTTCATCATGTTGCCCATCTGCATGTCGCGCAGCGTGGCCTCGGCAATGTTGCAGAACACGATGCCGTACAGCGTCCAGCGCACCCAGCGTTTACGCATGAGCCGCCAGAACGGCGTGTCCTTCTGCTGCACGGCGGCGATGCGGCCCAGACCTGCGAAGATGAGCGGCAGGATGACGGAGAGGTTTTTCGCCCACCGGAACCAATCGTCTCCGGGGATGTTGATGATCCATAGCGGAATGGTGACGAGCGACACCACCCACACCCACATGGACGTTCGATAGTGCCGTCGCATGAACTCGGTCAGCAGCATGAGCAGCACGGTGTACACGACCATCGATATGGGAGTGATCCAGACGGGCACGGTCATGAGAAACCCCTTTCCCCAGGTAGCGCTATTATTGTCAGTCTATCATCGGGGGTGGTGCCGCTTCTTTCACAAACGACCTCTTGATGTGAAAGACTTCCACGCCCGAGCTTCGTATACTCGCTTCAAGGCGCTGTGCGTCGTCGATGGGACGAGGGCCATGTGTCCGAACTGCCGCCAGGCAACGGCGGGAAACGAGGGAGCGAAGGGGGCTTCATCATGGGTATTCTGTACCAAGCGGCCGACCCGCTGTACTGGGTCATTTGGCTGTTCATTTTGTTCGCGCTTATGGCGTTCAACGAGTTGGGACGCACGTCGCTGTGGGCAGGCATCGCGCTGTTCGCGGTTGTTCCCATCGTGCTGACCGTCTTCGTGTGGCCCACCACGGCGGCTCCCGGCAACGAGTACGGCACGGGCACGTGGTTCAACTGGGTGAAGACATATTCGGCACTTGCCGGCTGCTTGGGCTTCATGGCGCTGCGCTTCGTGAAGTGGCGCGGCGCGGACGGCACGACGCACCACCTGTACGAGAAGCGCTGGGCGCTGTGCTTTCCGCCGCTCATCCTGGCCGTCAACATCGCCGAGGCCGTCGTTCGCGACTTCCAGGTGTTCAGCTTCGGCCTGTGGCAAGGCGGCGTGGTCGAGAACCTGTGGACTATGTCGGGTCCCTGGAACATCATGAACGGCATTGCCGGTATCCTCAACATCGTCACCATCTGCGGCTGGTTCGGCATCTTCATCTCGAAGGATTCGTCGAAGGACATGATCTGGCCCGACATGATCTGGGCGTGGATCATCGCCTACGACCTGTGGAACTTCGCCTATACGTACAACTGCATCTCCGACCACTCGGCCTACGCCGGCCTCGCGCTGCTGCTGGCGTGCACTATC
The DNA here is from genome assembly GCF_000024265.1 of Eggerthella lenta DSM 2243. NCBI lineage: Bacteria > Bacillati > Actinomycetota > Coriobacteriia > Eggerthellales > Eggerthellaceae > Eggerthella > Eggerthella lenta. The sequence continues at coordinate 493,996 of NC_013204.1, forward strand.
CCCACGTTCTTCATCAAGAAGGGCGCCTGGTTGCAGCATCGCGCGCAGACGCTGGCGCTGTGGATCATGTTCGTGATGACCGTTCCGCAGTTCGCCGATGTGCTGGCGCCCATTCCCACCACGCACAACCCTACGGCGTTCTTCGCGGTCAGCTTCCTGGCGCTTGCGTCGAACGTGGCGTTGGCGGCGTACCAGTTCCGTAAGATCCGCAAGCTCAAGTTGAACCCGCTCAAGGACGAGCTGTACGCCGACACGAAGTCGTATCAGGAGCTCGAAGAGGCAAACCGCTAGAGAACCCCGTATAATGGACGCCAAGCGTAATCGTTGCGCGCGGCGTCCATGCGCGCCTGAACGCAGGAGGGCGCGATGCGGCTCGACAAAGAGAATCAGGGAATCCGCCCGCCGGGGCGCGAGCGTTCTGCGGTCGAAAGCAGGAGGCTCGGCGGCCCGGCGGGCGAGATCATGCTGGCGGCGCGCACGTTGTTCGAACGGCGCGGGGTGGGGAAGACCACGGTGAAGGACATCGCCGCCGAGGCGAACGTCACGCGCGAGCTGGTGTACTACTACTTCGAGAACAAGCAAGCCGTCATCGATGCGGTCATCGACGATTATGTGGAGGACCTCGTGGAAAGCGTGCTCGTGTGGAACGAGTCGCGCGTGTTCGGCGACACGGCAGGGTCGCTGCGGTCGTGCATCGCGGCGTTTCGCCGTGCACTGTACGACGCGAACGGGCTTCGGCCCATGATTCGCGTGTTGGAGGAGCTGGGCGTGCGCGACGCCTTCGACGTGCGCGCGGTGCGCGAGACGGTGGATTGCCTGAGCGGTCGGGTGCTGGTCGAATACGCCGAGTACCATCAGGTCGAGATCGAATTCGTATACGAGATGTTCTGCGTGGTGATCTTCGGGCTGGTAGGCCTCGTGAAGATCGACCCCGACATCAGCGACGAGGCTCTCATGAAGGTGGTGGAGCAGACGCTGCACCTCGACATGGAGCCGCTTGCGCTGGATGTCTCGGCCAAGCGGCAGGACAGCGCATCGGTTTAGGCACCTCCCCTGTTCTTTTAGATGACGCCAAAATCGTGTATTCATCTGCGACTACGTTCAGCGCGTGGAGATCGCGTGACCGTTACCCGGTCGTGCTATAGTTGTTGCGAATTCGTTGTTCGCTGCGGTGCCGAATCGTCAAAATACGAGCATGAGAGTCAAGCATGAGGCATACGCGGCGGATTCGAGGAGGTTTTGCATGACTGATTTCACGCGCGGCCTCGATCGCCGCACGTTTATATTTGGCGCGGCTGCCCTGGGTGCGGCCACGCTGTTGCGGCCGACGCTCGCTTTTGCCGAGCCCACGTCCGCAGACAAGTTCGCCGAGGCCGATTCCGTTCGCGCTCGCATCAACGAGATGCAGGAGCAGCTGACCATCGCCGGTGAGAACTATTACAAAGCGCTCGACGAGCACGAAGCGGCCGTCCAAGCCGTTGCCGACGCCCAGGCGCGCATCGACGAAGCGAACGCCCAGATCGCCGAGTTGCAGGACAAGCTGAGCAAGCGGGCGCGCAGTATGTATCGCAGCGGCCAGACCACGGCGCTCGACGTCATCTTGGGAGCCACGACGTTCGAGGAATTCGCCACAAGCTGGGATTTGCTGAACGATATCAACGACAACGATGCCGCGATGGTGCAGCAGACGAAAGACCTGCGCGCCGAGGTGGAGGCGGCGAAGATCGAACTCGAAAAGCAAGAGCGTATCGCTGCCGAAAAAGCCGAAGAGGCGGCGCGCATCAAAGCTGAGGCAGAGCAGACCATCCAAACGCTGGAAGCCACGCTGCAACAGCTTGACGCCGAGGCTCAGGCGCTGCTGGTCCAGGAACAGGAAGCGGCACGTGCTGCCGAAGCTGCCGCTGCGGCAGCCGAGGTCAAGCGCACGTACGCCTACAGCACGCCGAGCGCGTCCATCCCGTCCCAGGGCTCGGTGGTGGACTACGCGCTGTCGCGCATCGGCTGCCCCTACGTGTGGGGTGCCGCCGGTCCGAACGAATTCGACTGCTCCGGATTGGTGACGTGGGCATACGCTCAAGTGGGTATTTCGGTGCCCCATCAGACCGAGTCGATGTACTATGCCGCCGCCGCGCGTTTGCCGGTCTCCGAAGCGCAACCCGGCGATGTGCTGTGGATCAGCTACGGCGACGGGTACAACGGACATGCTGGCATCGCCTGCAATGCCGGGGGCACGCACTACGTTCACGCCCCCACGTTTGGCGCGCGCGTGCGCGATACCGATCCGCTGAGCTGGGCCGGGTTTACGCATGCGCTCCGATTCGCATAAGAAGGAGAACCAAGTGACCACGCTGTTTGTGAACGCGTGCATGCGCGGCGAGGCATCGCGCACGCTCGCGCTGTGCCGCGAATACCTGGAGCGCTTCGACGACGTCGTGGAGGTTGACGTTGCGGCGCTCGATCTCAAGCCGTTCGACGCCGATCGTGTGGCGTACCGTACGGAGAAGCAGAGGGCAGGGGAGTGGGACGATCCCATTTTCAGCCTATCGCGCCAGTTCGCGGAAGCCGACGACATCGTCATCGGTGTGCCGTACTGGGATCTTTCGTTTCCGGCTGCGTTTAAAACGTACCTTGAACATGTCAGCGTGTGCGAGTTGACGTTCCATTACACCGAGGACGCGCGCTGCGAGGGCATCTGCAAAGCGAAGCGCATCACGTACATCACCACGTGCGGCGGCTTCGTAGAGGGTGCAAACTTCGGTTACGAGTACATCGTTGGCATCGCCAAGATGTTCGGCATTCCCGAAGTCCGCTTCGTGGCGGCCGAGGGGCTGGACATCGTGGGCATCGACGTCCAGGAGCAGATGGACAAGGCTCGCGCCCAGATGGCGAAACTCGATTGAGCGAGTCCGGCAAAACCTATGCAGGGGGACCGACGGTTTCTCGTCGGTCCCGATTTTCGCATCCAGAGGGGTTCGATGACGGCTTGTCCATCATCGCGGTATCCATTATGGTGCAGCGCGCTCTCAACTGCGTGGATCCTCGACTTGTCGACCACGGGTTGCGGGTGGCCGCGGTGCTCGATGCCATGCTGGAAGCGAAGGGCGTGACCGATCCAACGCAGCGCCGCGCAGCGTACCTCGTGGCGTTGCTGCACGATGTAGGCGCCTATCGCACGGAGGAAATCGACCGTATGGTGGCGTTTGAAACGGAAAGCGTGTGGGAGCACTCGTTTTACGGATATCTGTTCTTCAAAGAGCTTACGCCGCTCGGCGCCTATGCGGACGTGATCCTGTACCACCACCTGCCTTACGATCGGTTCACCGACCAAGATCCGTACGTAAAATTCCTGGCCGGGGCCGTGCATGTGGCCGACCGGGTGGACGTGTTGCTGCTGGAGCGTCCTCAAGCGGATGTCGTCGAGGTAGAGCGTCTGCTGGCTGCATCGCGACCTGGCGCGTTCTCGCCCGAGGCGGTCGCCCTGTTTTTCGAGGCGCAGCGGCGTTTCGACGTGCTCGCTCGTCTGAGGAGCGGTGTGAAACAGCCTGACCGCTCGCATATCGTGGACGATCCGGACGGTACCGGTTCGGCGTCTTCGTTCCTCGACATGCTCGTGCATGTCATCGATTTTCGCAGCCGGCATACCGTCACCCATACGGTGACCACGGCATGGGTTGCCTATGAGTTGGCGTTGCGCCTGATCGGCGACCAGCGCGCGGCTGCTCGCGTGTACACGAGCGCGCTTGTGCACGATGTGGGCAAAATCGGCATTCCGCTGTCCATTTTGGAGAAGCCGGGGAAGCTCGATGACGAGGAAATGAAGGTCATGCGGACGCACGTGGAGCTGACCGAGGATATTCTCGAGGGTTGCATAGAGCCCGTGCTGTTGCAGGCGGCTGCCCGCCATCACGAGAAACTCGACGGATCGGGATATCCGCGCGGTCTTCATGCGGCTGAATTGTCCATGCCCGACCGCATCATAGCCGTGGCCGACATCGTGAGCGCGCTCGTGGGCACGCGTAGCTACAAGAAGGCGTATCCTAAGGAGAAGGTGCTCGAGCTGCTGGCCTGGCACGTCGAGACCGGCAAGATCGATTGCATCGTGGTCGAGACCATGACGCGCGACTACGATGCCATCATGTTGTCGGTCGCCGCAGCGTGCCAGCCAGTGGCTGCCGCGTATGAGCGCGTGCAGAGCGCTTATGCGCTGATGCTGGGAAAACTGAAAAGGTGGCAAGCTGAAAACGAGGGGAGAAGCGCATGAAGCGCCTGTTGATCGTAGTGGACTATCAGAACGATTTCGTGGACGGATCGCTGGGCTTTCCCGGTGCCGAGCTTCTGGAGGAGCCCATAGCCGCGAAAATCGAAGAGTACCGCAGCGCGGCCGACGTGATCGCGTTCACGTTCGACACGCATCGTTGCGACTATTTGGAAACCCAGGAAGGGCGCAACCTGCCGGTGGAGCACTGCATCGAGGGCGCGCCCGGACACGCGCTGTACGGGCGCATCGCCGAGCTCATCCGTCCGACGGACGAGGTGTTCGAGAAGCCTTCGTTCGGTTCGGCAGACTTGTTCGAATGGTTGCGCGCAGCGCAGCCGCCGTTCAAGAGCATCGAGCTGGTGGGCCTCGTGTCCAACATCTGCGTGATCTCGAACGCCGTGCTGGCGAAAGCGGCCTGCCCCGAGGTGCCCGTCATCGTGGACGCCGCCTGCACCGCTTCGTTCGACGACTCCCTCAACGAGAAGGCCCTCGACGTGCTGGAGGGCCTGCAGGTCCAAGTGACCAACCGGGTTTCGGCGGCCTAGCGGCCTGTTGAAGGCCTGAGCCCGGTTCGGCTAGCGGCGGCGGGCGAAGGCTTCCAGCACGAGCTGGGCGCGGATGCCGATGGGGGTTTCGTTCTCCGCGAGGAAACGGGGGACGTCGGCGATGGGCAGCAAGAACGGCTCGATGAACTCCGCCGGCTCAGGCTGCGCGTCGGCCACCTTCTCCACCTGGGCGAACACTACGTGCACGGTTTCATCCGTGAGGCCGGTGGACGAGTAACCCGCTTGCGGCAGCGGGTCGAGCGCGGGCGCGTCGGCGTCGGCGTCGGTGCGCAGGGCGTAGCCCGTCTCCTCGCGCAGTTCGCGGTCGACGCAGGTTGCGAGGTCCTCGCCCGGCTCCATGAGACCGGCCGGGAACGCGATGCACCAGCTGTTCAGAGGATAGCGGAACTCGCGGATGAGCAGCAGCTCGCCCGTCGCGGTTTGCGGCACGATGCACACGGCGTCGGCCGCGCACGCCCGACCTGCGGCATTGCCTTCCAGCTCGGCGCGGTAGGCGTCGAGGCTCTTGCGCGACGCGCTTTCGTATTCGTACGTCGAGCCGTCGGGCATAGTGTAGGCCAGCACGTACTTCTTGATCCATCCGTCGGAAACCTGGCGGATGTTGGAAAGCTGGGGAACGGCTTGCATGGGAAAGCTCCTGTTCTTGGGTGCTGATAGGCGGCGCGCGAGCGCTTAGAAGTCGAAGACGTCGCCGACGTTGGCGGCGATGCAGAGGTCGGCTTGGCGGTCGCGCGGGGTGGGGGTGCGGTTGACGATGACGAGGCGGCGCCCTGTGAAGAAGTCGATGAGGCCGGCCGCCGGGTACACGGCCAGCGACGTTCCCGCCACCACCAGCAGGTCGGCCTGCGCGATGGCATTCACGGCGCCGTGCACCGTGCGTTCGTTCAGGGGCTCCTCGTACAGCACGACGTCGGGTTTGACGATGCCGCCGCAGGCGGGGCATCGCGGCACGCTGTCGTCGGACTGCGCGCGAAGGGCCAGCAGGTTGTCTACCGAGTAGGCTGCGCCGCACGCCATGCAGAAGTTGCGCAGCACGCTGCCGTGCAGTTCGAGCACGTTCTTGCTGCCCGCTTTTTGATGGAGGCCGTCGATGTTCTGCGTCACCACGGCGGCCAGCGTGCCCGCTTGCTCGAGTTCGGCCAGCTTGCGATGCGTGCGGTTCGGCTGCGCGTCGAGCGCCAGCATGCGGTCGCAGTAGAAGTCGAAGAACGCGCTGGGGTTGGCGTCGAAGAAGCTGCGGCTGACCATCTGCTCGGGAGGATAGGGGTACTTCTGCGCGTACAGGCCGTCCGGGCTGCGGAAATCGGGGATGCCGCTCTCGGTGGACACGCCTGCGCCGCCGAAGAACACCAGGCCGCCCGGCGGCGTGTCGGCCACCCAGCTGCGGAACGTTTCGATAGCGCGCACGGTTTCGTCCATAGCTCCTCCTGTCGGTTTCGACCCATGATACCACGCTTCTTGCGTCCGGATGTTTCACGTGAAACATGCGTTCTGATCGGCCTGTTTTGCTCTTGAACGCCTGTCATCCCGAGCGCAGACGACGAAGCGTGCCTTTGGGTGAAAACAAGGAAGGCGGCCACGGTGGCCGCCTTCCGGTGCGCTTGCGTTTCGCGAAGGATTAACCCTCGATGGAGATGGTCTTCTTCTCCTCGAGCTTGGGCTGCTCCTGCTTCTTCGGCACGGCGATCTTCAGCACGCCGTCCTCGAACTTCGCCTTGATGTCGTCTTCCTCGATGTCGTCGCCCACGTAGAACGTGCGGCTGCACTTGCCGCTGAAGCGCTCCTTGCGGACGTACGTGCCCTCTTCGTCCTTGTCCTCGGACTCGGACTGGGTCTGCGCCGTGATGGTGAGGTAGCCGTCCTTCAGCTCGGCCTGGACGTCGTCCTTCTTGAAGCCCGGCAGGTCGATGGTCAGCTCGAATCCTGCGTCGGTCTCCTTGATGTCGGTGCGCATGAGCGTGGGCGACATCTTCTGCATGGGAGCCGAGGCGGCGTTGAAGAACGCGTCGAAGGGGTCGGTCATCAGCTCGCTCAACAGGTTGCGGTTCCTGCGCATGGGTACCATCATTGCCATGTTCGATCATCTCCTCTAGTCGTGCGGGGAGGCGGTGGTTCCGGGTGCGCCGAAACGCCGCCTTGCTTGGTATGCCTGGTATTCTACGACGCGTTTTAGCACTCTACAACCGAGAGTGCTAAATGGTTACTTTTTCGTTATGTAGGAGTGGGGGCTTGCCGCGCGGCCGGCCTCTTCGGTGGCGCCTAAGACGAGGTCCATCATCTCCTGACGATTGCCGATGCCGAGTTTCGCGTAGATGTGGGCGATGTGCGTTTTCACCGTGTTCTCGGCAAGCACCAGTTCTTCCTGGATGAGGGTTCGCGTTCTTCCCTGAGCGAGGAGGATGAATATCTCCGTTTCGCGGGGCGAAAGCTTGTTCGCGACGGCGATGTCTTCGCATCGAACCGCGATGGCGCGTGATACGTGCTCTCCCGTGAGATCGCCGCTTGAAGGGTGCGCAGTCGTGGGTTCGGGATTGCCCGCTGCGCTTTCCTTCTCCGTCGACTCCAGGCGCCTTGCCCCGATCCACTCGCTGAGAATGGCGGCGATCGTGAGGGAGTACGCGGCGCCCAGCATGATCATGCTGCTGAAAGCCACTCCGCTGCCCAGCAAGGCGACCCACAGCACGGAGCTGAGCGCGTAGACGGCTGCTGCAACGCCCATCACTCGGTACGAGGGCATGGTGAGCGCATCGATGGCGGTGACCACGACGATCCAGAACAGCACGTGCGCACACGAGTCGTCCAGCCGCATAAGGGCGTCCAGCAGGGCGGCGGGTATCCCCGGGGCGGCGTTTTGGGACACCACGAGAAACAGACCGCCGATGACGATGATGAACGCTGGCTGAAACCTCAAATCGAGGCGCCATCCGGTTATCTTCACCAGCGTGGCGAGTGCGAAGAGGGCAAGAAACGCTGTTGAGACGAGGGAGAAGACGACCTCTGCCGCGATCCCTTGCGCTGCGACGGCCTCGCTGCCCCATAATCCGATCGAACTGAACGACCGTACGGTCGCAAGCAGCAGCGCAGCTGCAGCGATAAGCACCAGCAGGCTTCTTCGACCCTCTCTTCCCGCCGGCAGCACGGCGCGCCGAGGTTGAGCCGCGAGCGCTTCCATCCTTGCTCCGGGGAGGTCGGCGCGCCGGGTTATATTCTGGGCGGATTCGGTAGGCGCAGAGCTCCGGGCGGCTTTGAATAGCGCGGCGAAAACGAGCGGCAGCGCGATGGTGACGGCGATCTGCCAGACGGGAGGCACCGCATAGCGGGCGATGGGAAGCACGAGCGTTTCCATACCCAATGCCGCCACGATGCACCAAGCGGTGCAGGCGAAAGTCTGCGTTCTGGCTAGCAGCAAATAGAATCGCGAGGCGATCCAGAAATAGCCCGCGCCGAACATGATCAGGCCGGCGATGGCAAGGAAAATAGGGTCGAAGAGGCTTTGATTGGAGGCGAGGGCGAAACTCGCGGTGCCTATCGAGGATGCAAGCGGTAGAACGTAGGAGAAAGGTTGGTCGCGTTCGCGGAGCCATCGGGGGCCTACTGCGAACGCAACTCCCACGATGAGTATGCCCAGCAGGAAGAAGATACGCGGATTGACGGCGGGATCGAGGTCGTGCAGGGAGGAGGGGAACCCTCCGGTATGCCCGGCCAGCGTGCACCAGAGCAGGTTCGTGCTTAGTCCCAAGGAGGCAAGAACTGCGCTGCGGTTGACGCGCACGCCGGCGGGTGTTTCCATGATCGATCCCCCTGTTTCTCTTCCCGGCGCGGTTGCGAGCAGATATTCGAAAGTCCTCTGAACAGCTGGCCATTATATACGATTCTCACGATAGGCGAAAACCCGGCGCGCCTCTATCAACCAAACCGGGGGATACCCGTTCGAGCCCTTCGTCATATTCACCCGGATACGTCGATGGCGGTGGGCATCCCGTGCTTCTACCATCTTCCGGGTGTGCGGCGTGCGCGCCTGTTCCAGGTTGGAAGGAGGGGCAAGCGATAAGGCGGAACTGCCGCACGCACGACAAGAGAGGATGGAGGAGAGATCATGAGAAACATGCGACTGAAGGCCGCGCTTGGAATGGCGGGGGTGTTGGCGATGACTGCAGCTTGCTGCGTGGTTGGTCCGGCGCTTGCGGCCGATTCTGCGTCGACTGCAGACGAAATAGTGCGCGGAGGGGAGCCGGACGGCGATGTTCAGTATCCCGGCAAAGAGTACATCGTCGAGAATTACGACAAGTGGGACAAGATCGCCGAGGAGTACGCGCCCGAGATCATTCGATATTCGAACGGGCAGCTGGTTCAGCGTACCCCGACCGAGTACGAGTGCCCCCATTGGATGCAGCAAAGCTGGACCATTTCGTACAACACGTACTACCTCGACGCGGACAACCGAGGGTGCAATTCGTGCCATGCTGATATGAATGCGATGATCGAGAACATGGAGTACAAGCATGCCACGATCGACAACAAAGCGCTCGAGACGTACAGCGACGTGAACCAGTGCATCTCGTGCCATCGTGACAACGGCGACGATTTCGGCCGCCTCATACATGCCATCCACTACAACGAGCGCAGCGGGAACAAGTTCGCCGAGGGCTCGAACGGCACGTGTCAATCGTGTCACGACGCGACTGCGGATGGCAACGGCATGCAGCTGTGGGACAACGTGAAGCATGAGGCGCTGCAAGGCATCAACAAGGTTGAAAACGTGCAGGGCGAGTTCGCATCCACCCAGGACAAGGTGCAGACGCAAGACGAGCTGTACAGCTACGACTTCGTTCATGGCTATTACGACCATATGCGTTACGCATGCGGGCCTAACGGGCTTGACATCGACCTGCCCCAGAGCATGTTCGACGAGTGGGAGTTCACGGTCGACGGGAACGTGAACGCGCCCTACACGAAGAAGCTGCCCGAGCTGGTGGCCGAAGCTGAAGCCGCTGGCGTGGTGGTCACGAAGCCCTCGAAGATGGTGTGCGAGCTGAATCCGATCGGCGGCGGCGGAATCGGCCAGGCCGAGATCACCGGTATCCCGGTCAGCTGGCTCATCGAGAAGGCTGGCGGCTACACCGAAGACACCAACAGCGTGCGCGTCATTCGCGCAGACGGGTCTTCGCGCAGCGGGTTCGACCTCTCGGTCTTGGACAAAGGGTATCTGGTGTACAAGATCGATGGCGAATACCTCAGCGCACGTCACGGCTTCCCGGTCATGCATTGGCAGGAGACCTACGATGCCCAGATCTTCTCGAAGCAGATCAACGGCTACCACGTGTCGTCCGATGTCATGGACGAGCGTGTGTGCGGCCAGGTCAACCAAGAGGATGCCCATGTGAACCGTCCCAACGTGACGGTGTGCGGCGTGCCCGAAGGTCTCATCATCCAGAACGGCAAGCCGTTCACGTTCAACGGCTATGCCGACGCGTTCGACCATCCCATGAAGACGGTGGAATTCTCCATGGACGGCGGCGAGACGTGGACGTCGTTCGACGTGGGAGACGTCGATCCGGCGAAGTGGCTGTGGTGGAGCTTCACGTTCACGCCCGAGAAAGAAGGAGCGTACGTGCTGAGCGTGCGCGGCACGGACATCGACGGCGAAGTGAGCTACCGCAACCACGAGGTGCTGGTGAACGCGAAGGACGAGATGCCGTCCGAAGACGAGATCACCGAGATAGGGAAGATCGTCGATCCGGCCATGGCCAACGGCGATGCTTCCGGCGATCAGCAGTAAGCGAGGATGATAGACATGACGCAACGAAATACCCGAATGTTCGCCGGTGTTGCCGGAGCTGCGCTGCTGCTCACCGGGTCGGGCTTGGCGCTGAACGCTTTGAATCCGAACAGCGCCGATGCATCCGATGCGGCGAGCGGGACGACGCACTCGTTCAACGAGAACGTGGTTGAGGCTTCGTGGGTGAACGTCGACGACGGCTCGTACGTACGGGTGCCGAACGTGCAGGGAAGCTTTGTATTTAACCAATTGGGAACGACCCCGAACGACGAGCTGTTCAACGTATTCGGTGCTGCTTTGACCTCGATGTGCTCTAAGCCTGCGGTCGAGTTCGAAGCGCAGACGGGCGGCGTGGCCAATTTCTACGTGAACGTAGGGGGCCATATCAAGAAGAACTTCACGGTGGATGTAAGCGAGTTGTCCGAAGATGCCAGCGAGGAGGCGCTCATGGCGTGCTCGTGCGCTACCGGCTCTCCGTTCGGACAGGCTGCGGTGCTCGGCGTGCCGCTGGCGTCCATCGTGGAAATGGCCGATTTGGAGGAAGGCGTGAACACCGTGACGGCGTATGGCGCCGACGGGTTCGGCCAGCCTTTGCCGCTGCGCTACGCTTTGGAGCATGATGCGATGCTCGTCTACCAGGTGAACGGCCAGGAGCTTACGTCGGCGACGGACGGTTCCAGCATGCAGCTGTGGATGCCCGAGACGGTAGCGCGGTACTTCACGCGCAACATCACCGACATCGAGCTGACGCGCGAAGACGCCGAACCCGATGTGCAGCAGGTCGATCCGTGCTACCGCAACAAGATCAACATCATGAACTACGCCGACGGATGCACGTTCGTCGCAGGCGACGAGATCACGTTCGAGGGCGTTGCCGACGATCTAGGAAGCCCGATCGAGGCTATCGAGTTTTCGTTCGACGGCGGCGCTACTTGGACGTCGTGCGCGACCGAGGGAGCAACCGCGGACAAATGGGTGAATTGGCAGTTCTCCACTTCGTTCGAAGATGCAGGAGACTATCGTATGACGGTGCGTGCCAAAACTGCAGACGGCATGGTTTCGCCGCTTGCGGCGACGCTGTTGTTCCAGGTCTCGTAAGAGGGCTTATCGGAGGGCGCGCAATCCGGGCGCGCCCTCTTTTTCGGGCGTCCGCTTGCAGTTTGGCAATGGTTTAATGGGTCGCGTGAAGGCCGGCGTATGATCTATACTTGCCATTCGATCGGTTGATGCAAAGAAGGAGCTCGTCATGACCGTTATCGGCCTCATATCCGACACGCATGGACAGTTGCCCGACGAGGCGCTCGCGGCCATGGCGGACGTCGACCATATCATCCATGCGGGCGACATCGGCGGCCCCGAGATTCTGCATGCGCTCGAGGCGTTGGCGCCGACCACGGCGGTGCTGGGCAACAACGACTTCGACGAGTACGGCTCGCGCGTGAGCCGTTTCGCGCATCCGGTGATCGACGGCGTGCGCTTCCTCGTGGCGCACTATCCGCGCGACGTGCAGATCGGGTTCAACGGCTGCGCGGGTCTGGCGGCGGGCGATCCCATCCCGCAGGTGTGCGTCCACGGGCACACGCATGTGCCCGAGCTGGTGTACGGACCCGAGGCGCGTCCGGCATCGTACGTCGTCTGCCCCGGCGCGCCGTTCCGGCCTCGCGGCGGGTTTCCGAAGTGCACGGGCCGCATGCTAGTGGACGACGGGCGCGTGCTGGGCGTGCGCATCGCGTCGTTGGACGGGCAGACCGTGTTCGAAGCGGGCGAGGGCGCGTAAGGCGAAAGCCCGGTGCATTCCATGCGCATTGTCGCCCGAAGGCCTCGTTTTCAGGCGCGATTCCGCGGCTTTCGGGCGACAATGCGTGCAGGGGCGCGCAAGGCGACCGAAGCGGCGTGCTTGGCGGTGTCGCTTTGCATGAGGGCTTGGGGCTGTTGGTTCCCTTGGCCGTCGAAGCGTTCGTCACGGCGACGAAGCGGCTGGTGCGCGCGCTGCCGGTGGACCTGTTGTGCATCGCGGGAGCTGCAAGAGGTCATGTCCACCGAGGCCCAGGCCGAGCGCGAGAAGAACGCCCGCAGGTGCTGGCCGAGGTGGAGAAGGACGTCTCGTCCATGCGTCGTGGACGCGGCGCACGTGTACGAGCAGAACGAGGTGGCCCTGCGCCTGCGCACGATGCACCTCTTGTACGAGAGCGTGAAGGGTTCCGGCGGCACCGTGGTCATCCCGAGCGCCTAAAGCGAAGGCTTCAGCGACGCCGCCCTGAAGAACATGGCCGACTCCCTGAAAACCCCGAAGGGGTAGCGAAGGCCGAAGTTCGCGGGCCCAGAAAAGCAAATGACGGTCAAATGAAAAGCAAGGACGACGGTGAGTCTGGACGACGTCGCCTGCTTAGCAGATCACCGAAAGCTCACCGGTGTCGGAGTCCATGATGAATCCGATCACGCGCACGTGGGGCGGCATGACGGGGTGGTTCGCCACCATGTCGACGCTTTTGCGCACGGCTTCCTCGGTGTCGCCGAAGCCGGCCAGCCATTTGTCGAAGTCGATGCCGCAGTGCCGCGCGAACTCGATGCGCTCGGCCGATACGCCGAGGCGCTCCATGTTCGCTACCATCTCCTTGCCGCTCATGTGCTGTGCGCCGCAGTTCGTGTGCGCCACGATCATGATGTCCTCCACGCCCAGCTCGCATACTGCGATCAGCAGCGAGCGCATGACGCTGCCGAAGGGGTGGGCCACCTCGGCGCCGGCCACCTTGATGATTTTCGCGTCGCCGTTCTTCAACCCCAGCGCCGCCAGCAGCAGCGCGGTGAGGCGCGTGTCCATGCACGAGACGATGGCCAGCTTCTTGTCGGGGTACTTGTCGGTGGTGTAACGTTCGAAGTCGCGGCGCTCCACGAACGCGCGGTTGTGCGCGAGGATGCCGTCGATGGTGGGGGAGATGGTCGCCTGCTGCTGATCCATAAGAGCCTTCTTTCGTCCGAAGCCCTTATGATAGCGCAACCTGCTCCCGCGCAATGTGCGAACGAATGTTTCACGTGAAACATTCGGTGAAGATGCAGGTCGCAGACGTGGAAACGGCCGCCCGAGGGCGGCCGTTTCTGGCAGATGGAAAAGCTGGGTGCGACGGTTTAGAACGCGCGGAAGGAGGCCTTCGGGCAGAAGCAGATGGGGCACTTCTCGAAGTTCTCGCCCTTGTGGATGTAACCGCAGATGGGGCACAGGTAGAACTTGTCGTCGTCGGGAGCGTCGATGTCGTTGTACGCCGCCAGGTAGCGCTCGGCGTGCACGGACTCGGCCAGCTTGGCGCGGGTGAACACCTGCACGGCCTTCGTGTTGCCCTCTTCCTGAGCCTTCTTGATGAAGGCCGGGTACATGTCGGACGTCTCGAAGATCTCGCCCTGAGCGCCCATGATGAGGTTCAGGTCGGTCTGGATGCCCTCGGCCTCAGGGGCGGCCGGCTTCTCGAAGCCCGGCTCCATCTCGGCGACGAGCGCGTACTCGAGGCCGATGTGGATCTGCTCGGCAGCGGACGTTGCCTCGAACAGGCGAGCGATCTGCTCGTAGCCCTGCTCCTTGGCAGCCTGGGCGAACGCGGCGTACTTGGCGGAAGCGCCGGTCTCGCCGCCGATGGCGGCCTTCAGGTTCTCGAGCGTGGTGCCGACTTCGCAGGTGCCGAAGCCGTCCATGTTCGTGGTGTTCTCGGCGGTGGGGATCTCGGAACGTACCTTCATGGGTGATACTCCTTCTCGTCTTACGTTTTCGTCTGTGCACTCTTATTGAGAATTAATCTCAATAAGTAGAATACTCCGAAGCCGAACGAGACGCAAGGGGGTAATCGATGGCCGTCGGGTATTTCGCGAAACGTCCACAAAAGCGTCCGCGGCAAGCGAGAGGGGCGATGGAAGACGCCGCCCCTCTCGTCTTGGCGAGGAAAAGAGGCGCTCTTGCAAAACAGGAGCGCCTCTTCGGTTTGCTCGGGCTTGTGCGGTGCAGCTTCGCTTACTCGCTTCTCAGCGCTTCCACCGGGTCTTTCCTGCTGGCGGCGCTGGAGGGGATGAGGCCGGCCAGGAACGTGAGGAACACGCTGATGGCCACCAGGATGACGGCGGCCTGCCACGGCAGCGAGGCCACGTTCGCCACGTCGAACAGCGAGTAGACGATGGCGTTGGCGGGTATGCAGGCCAGCATGGTCAGGCCGATGCCGATGACGCCGGCCGTGAAGCCCACGATGATGGTCTCGGCGTTGAACACGCGGCTGATGTCGCCCTTGCTGGCGCCGATGGAGCGCAGGATGCCGATCTCCTTCTTGCGTTCCAGCACCGAAATGTAGGTGATGACGCCGATCATGATGGACGACACCACCAGCGAGATGGCCACGAACGCCACCAGCACGTAGCTGATCATGTTCACGATGTCGGTGACCGAGGCCATGAGCGTGCCCACGAAGTCGGTGTAGGTGATCACCTTGTCGTCTTCGCCGTCGGCGGTCATGCGGTCGTTGTAGGCGTCGAGGATGCCGATGACCTTCTCTTTGCTCTCGAAGTCGATGGGGTAGATGTCGATGCCGCTCGGCTTGTTGAAGTCGGCGTAGCCCAGCTTCTTCAGGTTGTTGTCGTAGGAGGCGTCCTCCTTGCCCATCATCGACATCATGAGCTCGGTGAGGTCGTTCTCGTCCATGTTCATCTGGAACGCGTTGGCGAAGGCCGACTCATCGATGCTCATGGCGTTAGACATGTTCGCGGCGATCTGGTTCATGGACTGCTGCATGGCAGCGGACACCTGCGTTTCCAGCGCGGTCTGCATCTGCTGCATGTACGCGCCCAGCACGTTTTGCATGTACGAGCTCATGGCCGTGGTGATGGACGCCTGCAGCTGGCTCTCAAGCGCCTGCGCCATGGCGGGGACGGCTTGCTGCATCTTTGCCGACAGCTGCTGCTGTAGCTGGGTTTGCAGGGCTTCGGTGGCCTGCTTCATGTCGATGGATCCCATGATGGCATCGGCGATCTTCTTCTGGACCTCCTCGCTTTCGAGGTAGGCTTTCGCTCCGTCTTCCATGGTGGGAACCTTACCTTGCGCGACCTGTTCCTGCGCCCAGTTCGCGTACCACGGGTTGAACCCTGCCATGATGTCTTCCATGGCCGCCTGCATCTTCGCCGAATCCATGGTCGGCTGCACATCGCCCAGATCCAGCTTGATGTCGCTGAAATCGACCAGGTTGCTCATGTCGATGCTGCTGGGATCAAGCGCGATGGACGAGCCGTCGAACGCCGGCAGCGATCCCATGTCCAGCGACAGCCCCGACAGGTCCAGCGACATGCCTGACAATCCGCTGGTCAGCGCGCTCTCGTCGAACTTGAACGCCGCCTGGATGGCATCGCCGTCGATAGTGAACAGCGACTGCATATCGAAGCCCTCGCCGTCGTCTTCCTCGCCGAACGGCTTGTCGGTGAACACGTTGGTGTCGGGATGAGCCAGCTGGTCCTTCACGATGGTGCTGCTGGCGGCCTGCTCGATCACGTAGTCGGTCAGCGTGGAGGGGTAGTTGATGCCCGAGCTCAGCATGGTGGCGGTGGCGTCTTCGCGCGGCTGCACGATGCCGACGATCTTCACGTCCTCGCCGTTGTTCACCAGGTTGCGCATGTAGTCGGTGTCGTCCGTCTTGTCTTTCCACACGTTGAACTCGTCGTCGTGCACGTAGTAGTCCGTGGCCTGCACCAGCTTGAACGTGATGCCCAGGATGTCGTCGTAGGTGGGCTGCTCGATGTTGTCGGGCGTGGTCACCTCTTCTTCGGCCGCGAACTTCTTAACCATGTCGTCGAACTCGTTGGCGTCGCGCAGACCCAGCGTGTACAGCATGAAATCGCTGATGTTGCCGTTGCCTGTGAGCACGAGCACCACCTCGTTGTGGTTCTCGGGCCAGTGTCCTGCTTTCACGTCGTACTGGCTCTCGTACAGGTTCGGGTCGCTGGGCATCTCGTAGAACACGTCGGTGCTCATCGACATGGACATGAGGCTGTTCGAGGATGCCGTTGAGCCCAGGCCCAGCGCGGACAGCGACTTGTCGGGGTTCACCTGGCGAAGCTTATCGGTGTTGGAGCTGTATATCTGCGGAGCCACGTTGTAGGTGTATTCGATGGCGTTCGTGTACTGGTCGATGTCGCTCTGACCGCTGTCCAGGTACTCCTTCAGCGACGCCAGATCGTTCGAGCCGATGCTGGAGAACATGTTGGTGACCATCTCGGTGACGCCTACTTTGTCCTGGTTGCCGTCGCCTTCGGTTTCCCCCGTGTTGCCGCCTGCCCCGGTGGCCGCGCCCAGCATCATGGAGGTCATGTCGAAGCCGGTGCTCTGGATTTGCAGCGGGTACTCCGATAGCGTCTCCTCTTCGACGGACTTGATATAGTTGTTCACGCCGTTGGCCAACGACAGGATGGAGGCGATGCCGATGATGCCGATAGAGCCCGCGAACGCCGTCATCAGCGTGCGGCCCTTCTTCGTCATGAGGTTCTTGAACGACAGCGAAAGCGCCGTGAGGAACGACATCTTCGTACGGCGCGCGGGCTTCTCGCTCACGCGCATGTCCTCGGCGGTGGGCTCGTAGGGGTCGGTGTCGGAGCGGATGACGCCGTCGGTGAGCGTGACGATGCGCGTTGCGTAGTCTTCGGCCAGCTCGGGGTTGTGCGTGACCATGATGACCAGGCGGTCGTTCGCGATCTCGGTGAGCAGGTCCATGATCTGGACGCTGGTTTTGGAGTCGAGGGCGCCGGTGGGCTCGTCGGCCAGCAGGATCTCGGGATCGTTGATCAGGGCGCGCGCGATGGCGACGCGCTGCATCTGGCCGCCGGACAGCTGGCTGGGCTTCTTGTTCACGTGATCGCCCAGGCCCACCTTCTGCAGCGCGGCCACCGCGCGGTCGTGGCGTTCGGCGCGCGACACGCCCGACAGCGTCAGCGCCAGCTCCACGTTGGACAGCACCGTCTGGTGGGGGATGAGGTTGTAGCTTTGGAACACGAAGCCGATGCGGTTGTTGCGGTAGGCGTCCCAGTCCTTGTCTTTATACTGTTCGGTGGAGATGCCATCGATGATGAGGTTCCCCGAGTCGTAGTGGTCGAGGCCGCCCACGATGTTGAGCAGCGTGGTCTTGCCCGAGCCGGAGGGCCCCAGGATGGCCACGAACTCGTTGTCGCGGAACGACACCGACACGTTGTCGAGCGCGGTCTGGGTGAAGTCGGCCGTCGTGTACGACTTGCAGATGTTGAGCAGTTGCAGCATGGGGTGCCTTTCGGTGCGTTCCTCGCGAGGAGGCGAAACGCAGGTGTTACGCAATGGTTGATGCTTCGTTAATCATGGTTGATTTTCCTGCTTTCCCTTCTTGGGAAAGAGCAATCTTCACCGAGTTTACCGAACGGTTACTTTTGTGGCGGGAAGCGGGCGCGATGCTGCTGGAAGGCGGGGCGGCGTTGGCGTTTGGAGCGCGTTTTCCTACGGGTGCACCGATTCGCAGCCGTTTTGCACAAAAATCGGCGACGTTTGATGCGGGCGGGTGCCGTCTTCGGTTGGTCTTTGGTTGTTCCGATGGTGGCACCGGCGAAATCCCAGGTCGCAAATAGCACTTGCGCGATATCGTCCGAGAGGTGCCTTCCGTGAAGCGATGCGAGGCGTTTCGAATGTCGTGCGTCGCGGGTTTTTGTGCATCGGAAGGAGTTTTTCGTGCAGCGCGCCTCCCACGCCCGCTTGCTTACGATTTGCGGGAGATTGCGCTTTCGGGGTTTCGCTGGCGCTGGGCTTGGCGATAATGGGGCGGAATAAGAAAACGGCGGCGAAAGGACGCATGACATGGAACGCGACGTGGCATGGAAGAAATACGACGAAGCCGACCTCGAGGCGCTGGAGCATCTGGCTGCCGAGTACATCGACTTCATCTCGGACAACAAGACCGAGCGCGAGTGCGCGGCTTCGGCCGTCGCGCTGGCGGAAGAGCACGGCTACCTGCCGCTTGACCAGGCGGTGCGCGAAGGGCGCGCGCTCAAGGCCGGCGACAAGGTGTGGGCGCAGGCGCACGGCAAGGCGCTCATCCTGGCGCACCTCGGGCAGCGGCCGCTGGAGCAGGGGCTCAACATCCTGGGCGCGCACATCGACAGCCCGCGTCTCGACCTCAAGCAGAACCCGCTGTACGAGTCGAACGGGTTCACGCTGTTCGACACGCATTATTACGGCGGCATCAAGAACTACCAGTGGGTCACGCTGCCGCTGGCGCTGCACGGCGTGATCGCGAAGAAAGACGGCACCGTGGTGGACGTCAAGGTGGGCGACGACCCGGACGATCCGGTGTTCTGCGTCACCGACCTGCTGATCCACCTGGCCGGCAAGCAGATGGCGAAGAAGGCCAACGAGGTGGTGGAGGGCGAGGACCTGGACATCCTCATGGGCAACCGGCCTTTGACCTGCGGGAGCGGGAGCCTCGACGGCACCCAGTCGCTCGGCAGTCCTGGCTCGCACGGACAGTCCGCTGGACTGTCCGGCTCGTGCGGAACTCGCTTGGTGGGCACCGCCGAGGCTCCCGGGGAATCTGCAGCAAGCGTAGCGACAAGCGAGGATGTTCAGGCTCCTGCTGATGGAGAAAAGGAAGAAGAGAAGGAGCCCGTCAAGGCGTTCGCGCTTAAGCTGTTGGCTGAGAAGTACGGCATCGAGGAAGAGGACTTCTTGTCGGCCGAGATCGAGGTCGTGCCCGCTGGACGCGCCCGCGACCTGGGATTCGACCGCAGCATGGTGATCGGCTACGGGCAGGACGATCGCGTGTGCGCCTACACGTCGCTCGTGGCGCAGCTCGCGCTCGCCGAGACGCCGGAGAAGACGGCCGTGTGCGTGCTGGTGGACAAGGAAGAGATCGGCAGCGTGGGCGCAACCGGCATGGCGTCGCAGTTCTTCGAGAACGCCATGGCCGAGATCATGGAGCTTGCCGGCGAGGGCGGCCCGCTGCCGCTGCGCCGCGCGCTGGCGGCGTCCAGCATGCTGTCGTCCGACGTGTCGGCCGGCTTCGACCCCGCCTACGCCAGCGCGTTCGAGGCGAAGAACTCCGCGTTTTTGGGGCGCGGCCTGGTGTTCAACAAGTACACGGGCAGCCGCGGCAAGAGCGGCTCCAACGATGCGAACGCCGAGTACGTGGCGCGCATCCGCCGCGTCATGGATGACGCCGGCGTGTCGTTCCAGACCGCTGAGCTGGGCAAGGTCGACGTGGGAGGCGGCGGGACCATCGCCTATATTCCTGCCAAGTACGGTATGGACGTCATCGACTCGGGCGTGGCCGTGCTGTCGATGCACTCTCCGTGGGAGGTCACCAGCAAGGCCGACATCTACGAGGCCTTCAAAGGCTACGAGGCGTTCCTGAAGAACGCGTAGGGGCAGCCTGCGGGCAATGAAGCATCAGAATCGCGAACGGGGGCGGGGACGCATCGAGCGTCCCCGCCCCCGTTCCGTCCGCGCACCCGCCGCCCGTCTCGCTATGCTTGCTCTTACGAGCGTCTCCGCTCGATGCGGTTGACGTACCAGTCTCCTGCTGCCTGGATGATCTGAACCAGCACCACCAGCACCGCGATGCACGCGATCATGATTCCCATGTTGTAACGCTGGTAGCCGTAGCGATACGCGAGGTCGCCCAGGCCTCCGCCTCCCACAAGACCTGCCATGGCCGAGAATCCCAGCAGCGAGATGGCGGTGATCGTAATGTCTTTCACCAGCGGCACGTGCGCTTCCGGCAGCACGATGCAGAACATCGTTCTCAGCTTGCCGGCTCCGCTGGCGAACGCGGCCTCGATCATGCCCTTGTCGACTTCGGCCAACGACGCCTCGCTCAGCCGCGCGAAGAAGGCCACCGCCGCGACGGCCAAGGGGATCACCACCGCCTCGGTGCCGATTTTGGTGCCCACTACCAAGGCCGACAGCGGCAGCAGGAAGATGAGCAGAATCAAAAACGGGATGGAGCGCACCACGTTCACCGTCGCGCCCAGCACCTTGTTGAGCAAGGGGCTGTTTATGAACAGGTGCGTGCTGGAAGCGTAGAGCAAAATGCCCAGCGCGCCGCCAGCCACGATGGCGATGACCAGCGCGATGCTGCACATGAACGCGGTCTCTCCCAGCGTTTTGCCCACCTCGAGTAGAATCTCGCTGATGTTATCCGGCATGCTTCAACACCTCCAGATGCTCGACCTGCCCTCTCAGATGCGCGGTCGCTCGGTCGATTTGGTCGTTGGCGCCCTCGGCTCGCACGTACAAAATGCCGAAGGGCTTCTCGTTGATGTACTCGATCTTGCCGTGCAGGATGGAAAGGCGCACGTCGAACAGCTTCCCTGCATCGAATAGCACGGGTTCGGTGGCGTTTTCTCCCGCGTAGGTGAGCTTGATGATAGAGCCGTTTTGCTCGAACGCGCCGCTTGGCAGGGCGAAGTTCTGGGAGTGCCGCACCAGGCCTCGCAGCATCTCGGACTGCGGGTTGGAGAACACCTCGTAGGTTTCGCCTTGCTCCACCACGCGTCCGCCGTCCATCACTGCGATGCGGTCGCAGATGCCTTTCACCACGTCAAGCTCGTGGGTGATGACCACGATGGTCACGCCAAGTTGCTGGTTCACGCGTTTCAGCACGTCGAGCACCGATTTTGTGGTTTCGAGATCGAGCGCGCTGGTGGGCTCGTCGCACAGGAGGATGCGCGTGTTGGCGGCCAGTGCGCGTGCGATGGCCACGCGCTGCTTCTGTCCGCCGCTCAGCGTTTGGGGGTACGCGTCGCGCTTCTCCTCCAGGTTCACGAACTCCAGCAGCTCGACGACGCGCTCCTCGATGTCCTGCTTGCTCCAACGGGCGCACTTCAAAGGAAAGGCAACGTTGTCGTAGACGGTCTTGGCATTCCATAGGTTGAAGTGCTGGAAGATCATGCCGATGCCGCAGCGCGTTTCGCGCAAACGGGCGCCGGTCTGCCCTACGATGGATGCGCCGTCGATCACGATATCTCCCGACGTGGGCTTTTGCAGGAGGTTGATGGTGCGCACAAGCGTCGACTTGCCGGCACCGCTCGACCCGATGATGCCGAACACCTCGCCTTCCAGGATGGTCAGGCTCACGTCGTCGACGGCCGCGGTGGCGGAAGCCCCGTCTCGGGAAAACTCGACCTGGATGTTCTTCAGCTCTATCATGGAACGACCTTCCTTTGCGACGATTGCCTAGTACGAGCTGGGCTTGCCGAAGCCGGCGAAGATGTTGTCGGGGTCGTCGATGACGCTTTTGAACGCATCGGATTGCACGATTCCTTTCACAGCCTGGGCGAATTCGGCGTCGGCATCGGCGCCCTGCACGGCGATGACGTTGTAGTATCCCTCGGACAGCTGCTCGACGTAAGCCGCGTCGGCAAGGTCGAGGCCGGCGCCGATGGCGTAGTTGCCGTTGATCACCGCGACGTCCACGCTGTCCAGCACGGTGGGCAGCACTTCAGCGTTGACCTGCTGGAAGGAAAGGCCACGCGGGTTCTCCGCGATGTTGTTCACCCCTGCTTTCGCGGGGTCGACGGAGGCATCCAGCGTGATGAGGCCCGCCTGCTGCAGCACGCGCAGCGCTCGCGACAGGTTGGTGTCGTCATTGGGAATGGCGACGGTTGCGTTCGGGGGCAGTTGATCGAGCGAGCCGGCTTTGCCCAGGAACACGCCCATGGCGGCGGTGGGCACCTCGACGATGGATGCGAGGTCGAGGTTGTGCTGTTTGGAGAAGCTCTCCAAATAGGTCGCATGCTGGAACAGGTTGAGGTCGATCTCGCCGTCGGCCAGAGCATTGTTCGGCTGCACGTAGTCGGAGAATTCGACGTACTTAACCGAGTAGCCCTGCTCGGTCAGAGAGGGTTCGATGGCCTGCTCGAACATGTCTTGATAGGGTCCTGCGCACACGCCGACTCGGATAGTTTCGGCATTGGAGCCGCCGGTCGACGTACAGCCGGGCAGGATGAGCAGGGCGACGGCCAAGCAGGCGACAAGGGCTGCGGCGGCGCGGCGGGCTCGCGACGAGCGCGATCCGGCGGGGGTTTCATGTGAAGCGGTGCGGATAGTCATGGGTTTGGTCCTTTGTCTCGATGAGGGGTGCTAAGGGTAAAAAAAGAAGCCATAGGCTTCCCGTCTTCGCATGCAATGCTCTCGGCGCGCTTATGGCAGCGGGAGAACTGAATGCAGATGAAGGCAGGCACCAGGGCGCGTGGGTTGGGGCGATTGCATTCGCATGAGCACGGGCTCTCCTCTCTTCAGTGGGGTGAAAGCATTATCAACGGATGCCTAGATTGAAACAAGGGGTTTGGTCATTCGTAGTTTTGGACAGCAGTCATCTGATAAACAGATAACTCGGTTAACGGTAAAGTCGTCTACGCAGGTAAAGGGCGGGCAGGTGCACGGTTAGGGCAGGCCGTGCACCGTGCGCTGCCGAACTGCCAATTGGCTTCATTGCCGTCTTCCGCTACACTGCTCGCATTGTTTTTTGCGCGTCCGGACTGTTCAGTCTGGGCGCTTTCGATAAGCGAGGACGTATGGTACGTGAGAAATTCGGATCCCGTTTAGGGTTCATCCTGATCAGCGCGGGATGCGCCATCGGGCTGGGGAACGTGTGGCGCTTCCCTTACATCGTGGGGCAGTACGGGGGCGCGGCATTCGTGCTTTTGTATTTGCTGTTCTTGGTGGTGTTCGCGCTGCCCATTCTCGTGATGGAGTTCGCGGTGGGCCGGGCGAGCCAGAAGGGCGTCGCGCGCAGCTTCGACGAGCTGGAGCCGGCCGGGTCGAAATGGCATCGGTTCAAGTGGGCGGCCCTTGCGGGCAATTACCTGCTGATGATGTTCTACACCACGGTTGCCGGATGGATGCTGGCGTTCATGGCGTTCAGCGGCGCGGGCACGTTCGAGGGCCTGGACGCCGGCGCCGTCGAAGGGGTGTTCAACGGGCTTCTGGCCGACCCGCTTATGATGGTCGCGTTCATGCTGGTCGTAGTGCTGATAGGCGTGTTAGTGACGCGGGCCGGCTTGCGCAACGGCGTGGAGCGCATTACGAAGACGATGATGGCCGCCCTGTTCGCCGTCCTTGCCGTGCTGGTGGTGCGCGCGGTCACGCTTCCGGGCGCCGAAGAGGGCCTGTCGTTCTATCTCATGCCCGATTTCGCGAAGCTGTTCGAAGGCGGGTGGGGGACGTTCGTCGATGCCGTGTTCGCGGCTATGGGCCAGGCGTTCTTCACGGTGTCGGTGGGCGTGGGGTCCATGTCCATCTTCGGCAGCTACATCGATAAACGCTACCGCCTTACGGGCGAGGCGCTGCGCGTCGCGGGGCTGGACACGCTCGTGGCCATCATGGCGGGCCTCATCATCTTCCCGGCGTGCTTCGCGTTCGGGGTGGAGCCGGGCAGCGGCCCCGGCCTGGTGTTCATCACGCTTCCCAGCGTGTTCAGCCAGATGCCGGTGGGGCAGCTGTGGGGCACGCTGTTCTTCCTGTTCATGAGCTTCGCCGCGCTGTCCACGGTGGTGGCGGTGTTCGAGAACATCATGAGCTTCAGCATGGACGAGTGGGGCTGGTCGCGCAACCGCGCTTGCCTGGTGAACGGCATCGCGCTGGCGCTGTTGTCGCTGCCGTGCGTACTGGGCTTCAACGTGTGGGCGGGCGTGGAGGTGCCGGGTATCGGCAATATCCAGGCCATCGAGGACTTCCTCATGTCGAACAACGTGCTGCCGCTGGGCGCTCTGGTGTTCCTGCTGTTCTGCACGTCCAAGCGGGGCTGGGGTTGGGATGCGTTTCTGCGCGAGGCCGACACGGGCGAGGGCACGCGCTTTCCTCGCTGGGCTCGCGGCTACGTGCGCTTCGCGCTGCCCGTGCTCATCCTGGCGGTGTTCGTGGCCGGCTACGTACCCATCGTGCAAACCTGGCTGGGGCTGGGGTAGGCCCGCGGCGCCGGAGGGAGGGCGCCGCGGGCCGAGCGGAGCGGGGAGAAGTCTAAAGGTTTCGGTGCAACTTAGATCTCGCCCTTCACGGTTTCTGCCATGAGGTAGCCGTAGTTCATGGCGGCGTCGAAGCCCATCGCGTAGGGTCGGCCGTCCTTCTCCTCGATGGATCCGCATACGTCGCCCGCCGCGTACAGTCCGGCGACGGCTTCGCCCGAGTCGCTCAGCACGTGTCCTTCGGTGTCGATGGCCAAACCACCCGTGGTCAAGTAGAACGTGGGGATGCAGGACACTACCCAAACGCCATCATGCGTGTCGAGGTAGGGCAGCTTCTTGCGTCCGAACTCGTCTTCCTCGCCGGCGAGCGCGTGGGCGTTATGCGTATCGAGAGTGGCAGCGAGGTCGGTCAGCCCCAGCTCCTCGGCAGCAGCCTCCACGGAATCGTAGTGCACCATGTCGCCACGGTGCTCGAGGCATTTGTAGGTATCCATGGCGTACAGCTCGTTCTTGTTCGTGGTGATGCGGCCCGCTTCGTCGGTGACGTAGAAGAACTTCCCCCCGTTCGTTTCATCGAGAAGCGCCCGCCCAAGCACGCCGTGGTTATCCGACATGATATTGCCGAACTGCTTGCCCGACGCGTTCACGAGGATGCCTGGCGTGGTCTGGTACAAGAAGGCGATCTCGAAGTTCGATCCGGCCTGGTTCGTGGTGGACAGGAATGCGCCTAGGTCGCGACCCATGCACTCGATAGCGCCTCCCGCCTTCTGTCCCAGCTCGATGCCATCGCCGGTGGAGCCGGGTGCGCAATTGAACTTGAAGTCGGCGTACTGAGGGTAGTGCTCCTTGATCATGTCCGGGTTGGCCGCGAACCCTCCCGACGTGAGGCATACGGCCTTCGCCGTGACGGTCCAGGTAGAGCCGTCACGCCCTTCAGCTTTGAGCCCGGTCACGCGACCGTCGGCATCCTGCACGAGTTCGGTCACCTTCGTCGCGTATACGATCTGTCCGCCAAGCGCACCGATGCGATCGACCAGGTAGTCCTTCGCGTATCCGCAGCCGCCCATGTAGCAGCCGGGAGCCAAATACGGCGTCACGCCGTACGCCTTGTTCACGCCCAAGCTGTAGAAGCCCACGCCGATGCCGTGCATCCAATCCACCAGTTGTCCGGAGTTCGAGTACATGGCCGTTTGGTACGGCATCGCGCCGTCGAAGCGGTCGTTTTCGGGAACGAGGTACTTCTGCATGACTGCCAACATAGCTTGCTTGTTGTACATGGGATTGTCGTCGGCCCTGCCGAGCGCGTAGTTCGCTTGCAGCTGCGATTCGGCGGCGGCGACGCCCGAGTACGTCATGGGCATGGAGCCGCCGGCAATGTCCTGCTTCTCGAAGAGCACCACCGTTTTCCCGGCTTCCAGCAGTCGCGTCGCTGCAACGAGGCCTGCGGTGCCGGCGCCCATGAACGCCACGTCCACGTCGGCGGTCTGCGCGGCGCCGCCGCTGGGGGTTGCGGCGCCTAGGCGGAAGTCCTTCGGATTACCGCCGGCGTTCGTGATGGCGTCGGCTACAGCGCTTTGCACGGCCATCGATGTGGTGGTGGCACCGGTGACTGTGTCCACGTCGATGTTCTTGGCTTCGAGAATCCTCGTTGCCATCATCGGAGCGGCCGTGGATCCGATGCCGATGGTGTCGTCGCAGCGCAGCACGCTGATGCCTGCGATGTCGCCGCCCGCGACGGTCACCTGCACGAACAGGTCGTCGTCGTGGCCCATAGCCGAGCCTATCCATTTGCCGTCGGTGAAGCTGTCGGGCACGCTTTTCTTCTCCGGTTTGGCGTCTTTCGCCGAGTCGTTGCTCGCCTGTTGCGGCGTCGCGCATCCCGCTAGACCGCCCAGTGCGGCGACGCCGCCGAATGCGAGCGACCCCTTGAGAAAGTCCCTGCGATTGAGTTCCATAGTGTTGCTCCCTCCTCGATTGGTCGGCGTGGCTTCGTGATCGCCGTGCCTCGCCGAAATGAACAACGCGAGTATCGCCAGGCGAGGTTGTCGGAGTCGACCCCGATTATCGGTGCATGTATCGAAACGGACGGTTTCCGCCTCGCCCATTTTCGGTTATTTTTTGCATCGTGCCTGGTCAATGTCATTCGTATATGAAGGCTGCAGACGGTTTTCCATTCGACGCCCCCGTCGCCGCGCGCAAGATAAGGTACAATGCGTTCGGGAGGAAATCGCGTGACAAGCAAGCATGCAGGCATAGCCCTTGGGGCGCTCGGTTTCGGTCTGTGCAAGACCGCGATTTCGGTTGCCTACATTACGGCGATGGGCTCGGTGTCCTCTACTGTCGGATTCGTGTCCGAGCTTGATTTCATGTTCGCGATGAACGCGATTTCGTTTGCGACGGCGCTTGCGATCATCGCGCTCGTGCGCGCAGGACGGCTTCGTCCGGGTGCGCTATCGCAAGTTCCGGCTGTGATCGCGTTGCTCGTCGGGTTCTTTTTGAGCGCTACCGGCGTAATGGCGGGGCTGCCGTTCGCGGCGACGGCCGTGTTCTACGGCGTGCTGTGCGGGTTCGCGCTCACGGTGCTCAATGCTGCATGGCTCGAGGCGTTCGTTGCGGAGCCCGATGCCGCTTACGGCGTCTACCAAATCGTGGGTGGGCTGATCGTTCAATGCGTGCTGGTGTCGGTGCTACCGCTTTTGGGGTCGCTTGCGGCAAGCGTGCTCTCCATTGTGGCGGTGGTCGTTTCGGCCTGCCTGCTCGTGCGACTCAAGCGCATGCTCTCGTTTGCCGAGCGCGACGAGCTTCTTCCGGCGAACCGCGGCGATCGCCTCTCGTTGCTGCAGGCGTTCTTATGCCTGTTCGTGCTCGTGGGCGTTGTGGGCATCCTGCACACCACGGTACTGGGCTCGCAGTCCGAGAGCATCGTAGGCGATGTGAACATGTGGATGCCGCTGGTGGCGGCCACGGCGATCACCGCGTTGGTGGCAGGGCTCACCATGCGACATCCCGATCCCACGGCCGTCTACAAGGGTTGTCTGCCCGCGATGCTGGCGATCCTCTCGTTGCTGCCGTTTTTCGGCGAAGCGCTCGGCGGGCTGGCCGGTCTCGTCATGATCACGTGCTACGACGTGTGCGGCATGGTGTTCCTGCTGTTCATAGTCGATCGTGCACGCACGTTGCGCATGTCGAGCTATGTGCTGTCAAGCGTGTACCTGGGCGGCTCGGGTCTGTTCTTGGTGATCGGCCTGTCCATAGGCGGCGTTCTGGGCGCGCTCAGCGCCGATTACGGGCTGTCGTTGTTGACGCTGCTCGCGTTCGCGGCCATCTACCCGTTGGCCATCGTGCTGGTGGTCGCGTTGCGCCGCGCGCATCCGCAAAGCGCTTCCCATGCTACGGCGAGCGAACGCGAGGCGGGTGCGCCAAGCGCGGGCTCCGTTCCTACCGTCGATGACGCGCTGGGTGCTGGCGTCGATGCCGTTGCGGCGCGGTTCGAGCTGACGCCGCGCGAACGCGAGATATTGGGCTACTTAGCGCGCGGTCGCTCGGCCAGGTTCATCGCCGAGACGTTGATCATTTCGGAGAACACCGTATGGGCACACATCAAGCGCGTCTACGCGAAAACAGGCGTCCATTCCAAGCAAGAGCTTATGAGCGTCGTCGAGCGACAAGGGAGAAACGGGAAAGACGGGTAGAAAGCCTCAAGGACGACGGAGAGGGGCCGGCGTTGGCGTCAAGCCGTGCGCGCAAAGCGTCGCATCGGCAACGGAACGCTCTGAGTGAAGGCGCAAGAAGCGCGGCCGCGTCGGCTCGAGCAACGTACCGCATATTTTTCTCCATATTCCTTGGGGATTGCTCGCGTGAGCGGGGTTTGCGTGGCTATAATAGCGGGTAACACCTGAGTAACGGATGCACGGCGAAGCGATATGCGCCTCGCGGCACCCCGACACCGCACCGACCGCAGATGGAGGAGTTCATGGCATACTATTTCGACGAGCCGTCCCGAACCTTTAACGAGTACCTGCTCGTTCCCGGCTATTCTTCGGCCCAGTGCATTCCCGCCGAAGTCAGCCTGAAGACGCCGCTCGTGAAGTTCAAGCGCGGCGAAGAGCCCGCCATCTCGTTGAACATCCCCATGGTGTCCGCCATCATGCAGGCTGTGTCCGACGACGGCATGGCCATCGCGCTTGCTACCGAAGGCGGCCTGTCGTTCGTGTACGGCTCCCAGACCATCGAGGACCAGGCCGCTATGGTCGCTCGCGTCAAGGACTACAAGGCCGGCTTCGTCACCAGCGACGCGAACCTCTCTCCCGAGATGACGCTGGCCGACGTGGTAGCCCTCAAGGAGGAGCACGGTCACTCCACCATGCCCGTCACCGCCGACGGTTCGGCGCACGGCAAGCTGGTGGGCGTGGTCACCGATCGCGACTACCGTTTGTCCCGTATGTCCATGGACGCGAAGGTGGCCGACTTCATGACCCCGCGCGAGAAGATGATCGTGGCTCCGGCCGACACCAGCCTCAAGGTTGCCAACGACATCATCTGGGACAACAAGCTGAACTCCCTGCCCGTGGTGGACGACGACGATTGCCTCATGTACCTGGTGTTCCGCAAGGACTACGACTCTCATAAGTCGAATCCCAACGAGATGTTGGACGCGCACAAGCGCTACATGGTGGGCGCGGGCATCAACACGCGCGACTACGCCGAGCGCGTGCCGGCGCTGGTGGAGGCCGGTGCCGACGTGCTGTGCATCGACAGCTCCGAGGGTTATTCCGACTGGCAGAAGTTCACCATCGAGTGGATCCGCGAGCACTATGGCGACGACGTGAAGGTGGGCGCGGGCAACGTGGTGGACGCCGAGGGCTTCCGCTTCCTGGCCGATGCGGGCGCCGACTTCATCAAGGTGGGCATCGGCGGCGGCTCCATCTGCATCACGCGTGAGCAGAAGGGCATCGGCCGCGGCCAGGCCACCGCTACCATCGAAGTGGCGAAGGCACGCGACGAGTACTTCGAGGAGACGGGCGTGTACATTCCCATCTGCTCCGACGGCGGCATCGTGTACGATCATCATCTGACGCTTGCTCTGGCCATGGGCTCCGACTTCGTCATGCTGGGCCGCTACTTCGCCCGTTTCGACGAGAGCCCCACGAACAAGGTGAACATCAACGGCTCCTACATGAAGGAGTACTGGGGCGAGGGTTCGGCTCGCGCGCGCAACTGGCAGCGCTACGACCTGGGCGGCGACAAGAAGGGCATGTCGTTCGAGGAGGGCGTCGACAGCTACGTGCCGTACGCCGGCTCGCTGAAGGACAACGTCGACCTCACGCTGTCGAAGGTGAAGTCCACGATGTGCAACTGCGGCGCGCTGACCATCCCCGAGCTGCAGGAGAAGGCGAAGCTGACCATCGTCTCGTCCACGTCCATCGTCGAGGGCGGCGCCCACGACGTGGTGCTGAAGGACAAGACCCCCTACGTGAGCAGCAGCATCCACTAAACCTGTCTGCTTGGAACACGCACTGGAAACGCCGCCCGGACGAACGGGCGGCGTTTTTTTTGCGTGCCGAGAGGGATGGGGGCTTCGAGGGTGCCCGAGCTCGTTGGGCCGTGAGGGGCGGGAGCGCACGCGAGTCGCGATGGGAGCGCGCCCAGCTGCGATGCTCCGGGGCTTCGAGGACGGGCGTGCGCACGGGCCGCGAGGGGGCGTAACAAGAGTTTCATGTGGAACACTTGTGCTAAAGGTGCGGCTCTACGGTGGGGTCGGCGCCGATGATGGCGTGCAGCTCGTCGATGTAGCGCAGCAGCAGGTCGCTCGGGCGGCGCTCGTTGTGCATGATGTAGCCCACCTGCATTGTCTCGTCCACGTCCAACGGGATGCTGGCGATGCCCGAGTGCATCTCGGCCGACAGCACGCCGGTGGACAGGGTGTATCCGTTGTAGCTGGTCAGCAGGTTGGTGAGCGTGCCGCGGTCGGAGATGCGGATGTTGCGCTTGTGCGGCAGGTGGCTGAGCGGCTCTTCGGAATAGTAGAACGAATTCGTAGTGCCCTGCTCGAACGAGTAGCGCGGGTAGTCGGCCAGGTCGTCGGGTCGCAGCAGCGTGGCGCCCGCCAGCGGGTGGTGCTCGCCCACGAACACGTGCACGCGCGCGTCGAACAGGGGAGCGTAGGCCACGTCGGCGTCGTCGAACGCCTTCTGCAGCACGCGCCGGTTGAAGTCGTCGGTGTACAGGATGCCCACTTCGCTGCGGAACGTGCGCACGTCGTCGATGATCTCGGCCGTGGTGCTTTCGCGCAGGATGAACTCGTACTCCTCGCCCTTGCAGCCTTCCACCACGTTCACGAACGCCTGCACGCTGAACGCGTAGTGCTGCGTGGACACGGCCAGCCGCAGGTGGGTGGAGCCTTTATCGGCGTAGCGCATCTCCAGCATGTCGGCCTGCTCGATCACCTGGCGCGCGTAGCCTAGAAGCTCGGTGCCGTCGTTCGTCAGCGTCACGCCGCGGTTGCTGCGCGTGAACACGGTGATGCCCAGCTCCTGCTCAAGCTCCTTGATGGCGGTCGAGAGGTTCGACTGCGACGCGTACAGGTTCTGCGCCGCCGCGTTGATGGAGCCGTACTCCGCGATGGCGATGAGGTAGCGCAGCTGCTGCAAGGTCATTGAAGATGCCTTCCGAGTTGGGACGTCAGGTGGTTCGATCTACGTTCTTTCTCTCATTGTACCCAGCTATCTGCTGAATCGATAGCAAACCATCAAAACATCGAATGACCCGAAAGGTTGTGTTTGAGCCGCGTTCGTGGTTTCATGCAATACGCTGCATTGCGCGCATATGTCCTGGTAGCGAACGAATGTTTCACGTGAAACATTCCGAAGCTCAACTCGGCGGGGCGAACGCGCTGGCAGCGACGAAACCGCATGACGAACAAGGAGTAACCATGGCGAAGGACATCCCCTACGATCAGAAGTACTATGATCCGGAGATCGAATGCATGCCGCGGCCGGAGCTTGAGGCGCTGCAGCTTGAGCGCCTGAAGGACATGGTGGCCTACGCATACGACAACACGGTGTACTACAAGCGCGCGTTCGACGAGGCCGGCGTGAAGCCGGGCGACATCGAATCGCTCGACGACATCGCGAAGTTCCCCTTCTGCGACAAGAAGACGGAACGCGAGACGCAGCATGTGGGCAGCTTCTTCGGTGAGATGTGCTCCGTGCCCGAGGAAGAGGTCATCTTCATGGCCACCTCGTCCGGCTCGACGGGCGTGCCCACGGTCAGCCCCTTCACGCAGGAGGACTTCGACCTATGGCAGGACACCGAGGCTCGTTTGTTCTGGCAGGCGGGCATGCGCCCGAACGACCGCTACGTGCACGGCCTGAACTTCGCCCTGTACGTGGGCGGCCCCGACGTCATCGGCGCGCAGCGCCTGGGCGCGCTGGCCATCTGGGTGGGTGCCGTGCCGTCCGACCGCCTGCTGTTCGTGCTCAAGCAGTACCAGCCCACCATCATCTGGACGTCGCCGTCCTACGCGTGGCACCTCGGCGAGATCGCCAAGGAGAAGGGCTTCGACCCCAAGGAAGACTTCAACATCCACACCATCATCGTGGCCGGCGAGGCGGGTGGCTCCATCAAGTCCACGCGCGAGGCCATCGAGAACCTCTGGGGCGCGAAGGTGGTCGACTTCTACGGCCTGTCCGATATCTACGGTGCCTGCGCCGCTGCGTGCGAGGCGCACGACGGCCTGCACATCGTGGAGGACCAGATCCTCGTGGAGACGGTGGATCCGACGACCGGCGAAGTGCTGGCTCCGGGTGAGACGGGCGAGCTGGTGTACACGACGCTGTGCAAGAAGGCTCGCCCGATGATCCGTTTCCGCACGGGCGACATCGGCTACGTGAGCACTGACACCTGCGAATGCGGCCGCACGCTGGCGCGCATTCACGTGACCGGCCGCAAGGACGAGATGTTCATCGTGGGCGCCGTCAACGTGTTCCCCAGCGACATCGAGTACGTGGTGCGCGGTCTGGACGGTCTCACGGGCGAGTACTCCATCCGTGTGTACGAGAAGAACTTCACCTGCAAGTACGAAGTGTCCGTGGAGCGCTCGCTGGGCAGCGACGAGCCGTACGACGAGGTGGCAAGCCGCACGGAAGCTGCGCTCAAGGCGCACACCGGCGTGCGTCCTGCCAAGGTTATTGTGTATGATGCAGGCAAGCTGGGCACGTCGTCCGAACACAAGGCCTCCAGGTTCATTGATGAACGTGGCTGCGTTACGCGATAACCCCCCGTCATCCTGAGCGGAGCGCCGTAGGCGCGGAGTCGAAGGATCTTGCTGAAAGGAACCACTTATGACTGTTGAAACCACCTTCGCCGTTTCCGGGCAGCACTACCTGTTCAACGTGCAGACGTTCGCCCACACCGTGCTAGCGCTGGGCGGCGACGCGTACGCCTACGCGCTGCGCGACCGCACTACGCAGGGCGTCATCGACGACGTCGCCGGCGGGAAGAGCGACTTGGGCGTGCTGTTTCAGACTTCGGCCACGGCTGACGAGGTGAACGCTGCACTGGATGCCGCGGGTCTCGAATTCGTCGAGCTCATCCAGTCGGCGCCGCGCGTGGCGCTGCCGAAGAGCCACCCGATGGTGAACGCCTCCAGTCTCTCGCTGGAGGATATGGAGGATTTCCCGTACCTGTATTTCGAGCAGGACGAGGATTCGCCGGTCGCGTTCGCCGAGGAAGCGCTGGCCAGCGTGCCGCGCGCCAAGAGCATCGCCTGCACCGACCGCGCGTCGCTGTCCGAGCTGATCGTGGCGCTGAACGGCTACACCGTGACCAGCGGCATCCTCGTGGGCATCTCCGACGGCGCGGGCCTGAACACCGTGCCGCTGGACACCGACGTGAAGCTGCACCTGGGCTACGTGGTGCGCAAGGGCGAAGCGCTCAGCGACATCGGCCAGCGCTTCGTCGACACCCTCAAGAAGAACCTCGAGAAGTACGCGCGGTTCTAGGGTTTCGGCGGCCTGCCGGCCGCCGAAACAAGCCGACGCTGCGGGCCGCTCTGGCACCCCATCTTCGCGCGATCCCGCAAGCTCGCGTACCGAAGCATCCCCTGCGGGGACTTCCTGCGGGGCGCGTGTCGTCTGCGATCCGCAGGTCGAGCAACAGCGAACGGATGTTTCACGTGAAACATCCGCGGGTTGCGCTCTCGTTCGCGGCGCGTGAACCCTCTTGCCTGCGCTTGTCCTAAAAGGGGACAGCCCCTTTTAGGACAAGCGCGCGTCGCATCTCGGCGTTTGCTATTGCCGCTTCGCGTCCAGAAGGAGCAGGTCGACTGCTTTGTTCCACACGGCGACAGCGTCGACGTCCGCATTCTGCGCCACGAGCGTGCTGAAACCCGAAGTGATGACGTACAGGTATTGCGCCGCGTTCTCGACATCGAAGCGCGGGGGGAGCGCTCCGATGTCCGCGCCGTGCTTCAAAACGGCGGCGAACGCTTCGATCGTGGTCTTCGTGAGCCGTTGCTGATGCTGGGCTACGGCGGGTATTCTCGTCGCCTGCATGTCGATTTCCGCGAGAACGCGTCGGCGCTCTTCGTCCCCGTGGTAGCTTGCGAGGATCGATCGGCCCATCGCATGCAGATACGAATAGTACTCTCCCCGGTCGTCGATCGAGGCGAATTCCGTATCGTCCGGATCGAGCACCGGATGCAGGCTTTTCACCATGTCCAAGAACAGCTCTTCTTTCGATGCGAAATAGTAGTACAACGCCGGTTTGGAGACGCCGACGGCGGCACATACCTGGTTCATGGATGCCTTGTCGTAGCCTTTTTCGGCTACCAAGGCGTACATGGCGCTCACTATCTTGTCTCGAGTGCTAGGTTCGCTCACAGCTCAAGCCTTTCTTCAAAAGGGGCTGGTACAACAATAGCATATACGTGAGCAGGACGGATATAGTTGCTCGCCTGCTCGCCCGGCTGCCGCGCATCTCCTGTTTTTCATGTTGACGAAGGGATCTTCAGTTGCTATAGTACTACTTACTTACCGGTAGGTAAACACTATACGAAGTGTTGGAAGAGGACGAACTCGTTCGCTTCCCATGGCACGGAGGAGGAACCCGTGTTGGAAAACTATCGGCATCCAGGGGAATTCGAACCCCAATCAGACGTTTTCATGGAATGGATTCCCGACGCGTATCAGATGAAGGGCTACGACAACAGCCGGTCGTGCGCCGAGATCGTCAAAGCGCTGCAGGAGTTCGGGGGCGTGACGCTCCATATCAACTGCGGTGCGGAAGGCGTTCTCGAACGTGCCAAGTCGAGCTTGGCGGAGAAGGGGGTCGATACGGCCGACATCCGCTTCGTGCAATTCGCCGATCCGAACTTCTATGTGCGGGACAACGGCCCGACGGTTATGGTGGACGATCGAGGCGGCAGAATCCTGATCAACCCGAATTGGAGCTACTACGGCACGCTGCCGCCCGACGACCCGTACTGCGTGCAGTCGCGCATCGCCGCCGTGCAGATGGGGGTGTCCTTGGGCATCTTCGACGTGGTGAATTCCGATGTGGTGTCCGAAGGAGGGGATCGGGAGTTCAACGGTCAGGGCGTCATGATGTGCATCGAGGACACGGAAGTGCGCAAACGTAATCCGGGTCTTACGAAAGAGCAGGTAGAAGCCGAATTCAAGAGACTCTACAACGTGGAGAAGATCATCTGGATCCCACAGCCTTTGCTAGAAGACGACGATTTCAGGATGGGGCCGTTGGAATACCGCGACGGCGTGCCGTACCTCGGCTCCAGCTTCGCGGCCCATATCGACGAGCTGTGCCGCTTCGTGGATGCGAACACCGTCGTGCTTGCCGAGGTGACCGACGATGAGGCGGCGGAAAGCGCGATCGGCGCAGAGAACAAACGACGCATCGAAGCCGCCTACGATGTGCTCTCGAAGGCGACGGACGTCCATGGCAACCCGTTCGCCATCAAGCGCATGCCCGTGCCTATCTCCATCGATTACGTCTTGACCGAGGACGACGAGAACTACGGGCTGTACGAGGGGCCCGTGATGGAGATGGGCGGCGCCTTCGCCGACGGCACGCCGTGGCCCGGCGGCCCCATCCATCTCATAGCCTCGACGGGGTACTGCAATTTCCTCATCTGCAACGGCGTGGTCATCGGCCAGCGCTACTGGCATGAGGGGATGGATCCGGCAATCAAGGGGAAGGACGAAGCCGCCCAAGCGGTTCTCGAGGAGTGCTTCCCGGATCGCACGGTGGTGATGGTGGACAGCTTGGCGCTGAACATGACCGGCGGCGGCGTGCATTGCTGGACGAAGAACGTTGCGGCGTCCGAGCCGCGATGAGACGGGCGCGAACCCGTATGACAAGGCAAGCCGCGCGGGTGTTCTTGGCAGAAGCCGCGCGACCTGCACGTAAAGCAAACCTATAGTATCAGAAAGGCTCGAAACTATGAACAGCAACCTTGTTGGACGCGATATCCTGAACCTACGCGATCTTACGCCCGATCAGTTCCGCTATCTGATCAATTTGTCATGGGAGCTGAAGGCCCAGAAGAAGTCGGGCGTCGACCAGCGTCATTTCTGCGGCAAGAACGTCGTCGCGAACTTCATGTGGAGTTCCACCCGCACGCGATGCGCCTTCGAGACGTCGTGCAACGATCTGGGCATGGGCTTCACGTACCTCACCAACTCCCATATGGGCTACGATGAGAGCATGAAGGACGCGATCCGCGTGCTGTCCGGCATGTACGATCTGCTGGTCATCCGAGCTCAGCTGCGCGAGGAGTTCCTGTACGAAATCGCCGATTATTGCGATATTCCCGTCATCAACGCCCTGACGCTCGACGACCATCCGACGCAGATGCTGGCCGACGCCCTTACGATGGAAGAGCAGTGGGGCGGTTTGGGCTCGAGCCGCCATAAGACGATGGCCTACGTGGGCAATTGCTCCGGCATGCCGTATTTCTACGGCCGCCTGTGCGCCATCCTGGGCATGAACCTGCGCGTGATCGGACCTGAGAACCCGCGTTACCGCCTTCGCCAGCCTTGGGTCGACGAGATCGCCGAGCTTTACAAGCGTTGGAGCCCTGATTGCGAGTTCACGGTGACGACCGACGCGTCCGCTGTCGAGGGCGTCGACGTCATCACCACGGAAGTTTGGCGCTATCGCAGCCCTGATGTAAGCGATCAGGTTCTCGATCCGGAGGCGTACGATTCTTGGATGGGCGACGTGAACGATCTGCTTCCGTACCGCGTTTCAAGCGAATTGTGCGAGCGCACGGGGAACAGGGACGTGTTCTGCATGCACGAGCTTCCTTCCGTGCACAACGCGGAGCACGAGATAGGCCGAAAATTGCTCGCCCAGGCGCCGAACGATTTTGAGCGCACGGTCATCGAGGAGGGGCTCGAGATCACCGACGAGTGCTTCGAAAAGAACGCCTCGGTGATCTTCCGCGAGGCGGAAAACCGTCAGCATACCATCAAGGCGATCATGGCCGCTGTGCTGGGATTGTAAAAGCGCATGCCGAAGCCGTTTTGCGCGCCGTGTCCCTGTGCGGTCCCAAGCAAGGGCCGGCGCGCAGAACAGCGGTTTCGACGCTATCGTTTGAAGGGAAACGATACTTATGGAAAGCTCGCATGCTCTGAAGAACTCAGGAAAGTTCGCTTGGATCTTGGTGCTCGGCCTTGGACTCATGTCGGCGGGCACAACCGGTTCCTATAGCGTCGTCGCAGGCTGTTTCATGACGCCGGTCTGCGAGGATCTGGGAATCGACTACAACATGTTCTCCTACTATTTCACGGCAACGCTGGTGGGGGTCGCCGTCGGCATGATGTGCGTCGGCAAGATCTTGCCGAAAGTGGTCGGTCGGTGGACCCATGTCGCGGTGGCAGCGGTTCTACTGGCGGCTGGCGCGGCCATGGCGTTTTACTCGAATGTCTGGCTGTTCCTGCTTTCGGGGCTCATCATCGGATTCGGCATGTCCTTCACCACGGGGCTTTGCATGTCAGCCGTCATCGATCAATGGTTCAGGAAGAAGGCGGGCCTCGCCATCGGCTTGGCTTGGACGGTCAACTCGGTGTACATGGTCGTCATGAGCCCGGTCATCACCGCCGTCATCGAATCTGTGGGTTGGAGGAACGGGTACCTGGTGCTCGCTGCCGTCTCGGCCCTCGTAGTCATACCGTCTATCGTGTTCATCATCCGGTTCAAGCCCGCGGATAAAGGCATGCTTCCCTACGGTTACAGCGAAGCCGAATCGATCGGTCAAGATGCAGGGGTGGAAATCGCGGCCACGCGAGGCGTGCCGTTCAAGGTTGCGGTGAAGTCGCCCGCGTTCATCGCCTGCGTCTTGTTCCTCTGCCTCGTGCAGATCACCGTGTGCATGAACCAGCTTTTCCCAACATATGCAGTGGAGGTCGGCCTTGGCGCGATGACGGGCGGAATCATGGTTTCAGCTGCGTCCATGTTCGATATCTTCCTCAACCCTGCCGTAGGGTCCTCATGCGACAAGCTCGGCTCGTTCATAGCCCTGGTGCTGTGGGTAGTCGTGAGCATCCTGTCGTTCGTGATGCTCATATTCGCAGCTGGCCAACCGTGGCTCGCCATTCTGGGAGCAGGCGTGAACGACGTTATGTACGTGGTGGCCGGAGCTGGCCTTACGTGCCTGCTCATGAGCGTGTTCGGCTCTCGCGATTACGGTCGGATCTTCGGTATCGTCTGCGGCGTGGCTTATATCGCCGGGGCGTTCGGCATGCCCATCATGACCGCTGTCTACTCGGCAACTGGAACGTTCAATGCGGTGTTCGGGCTGTGCATCGTCATGAATGTCGCCATAATCGGATTGATCTTGGTCATCAAGGCTACCAGCAAGAAGCTGCAGTGGGTCGAGGGAGAGGACGAAACGCCTGTCGCTCTGCATTGAGCGCTAACCTGGGGCGGTGCGCCTTCGAATTAGAGGTGCACCGCTCTGCGCGCTACTCTTGTGCAAGTCCTCCGTCGTCCATAAAGACATCCGCACATTCCTGCTTGAAACCGACAGGCTACTGAAGTAACGGGTCGTCGTCCTCGTCGAGCGCGCGATGCCTGCCGGCCAAGTCGAGGGCGTCGTCGCTGATGGGCGGCGCGCCGTGAGCGCCCCACTTCGCGCGCACCTGCTCGCGGCGGGCGCGCTCGGCACGCGCCTCGCTGGGACGCATTGGCCGGGGCATCTCGGCCGTTGCCGTCTTTTCGTGCGACAGCGCCATGCGGATGCGCATGTATTCCCAGATCAGCAGCACGAGCAGGATGCACATCACGATGAGGTAGCCGATCACGGCACCGGGCAGCCCGGTGAAGTTCACTAGCAGGATGGGCACGAACAACGCGAATCCGAACGTGATCACGTACAGCTTCGTGACGGAGCGCTGCTGGCGCAGCACGGTGATCACTTGGTACAGGAAGTCGATCGCCGCCGTCACGCCGCCCGCTGCCAGCATGATGTAGCATAGCCCGCGGAATTGCTCGAAGTCCACGCCGTACAAGAAGCTCATCACGGGAATGCCGATCCATGCCATGGCAAGCGCCGTGACGCCGGTGACCGCGACGATGACCGCCATGATCACGACGATGATCAGGTCGAACCGCTTGCGCTTCGCAGGGTCGGCCCACACGTTCGCCATCTTCACGAGCAGCGGCTTGTAGATGAACCCGACGGTCAGCAGGATGCCCTGCGCGGGGAAGTACAGCGCGTTGAAGTACAGCTGGTTGTCGTAGCTCAGTACGCCTTCCATTACGAACTTCGGCATGTTGTCGATGAATGCGTACAAGAACAGCGCGATGAACAGGGGGAAGCACTGTTTGAACAACTCGACGATGCTGCCGACGTTCCAACGTTTCGACCTTGGCGTCTCGAACATGGCCAGCGGGAACGTGAGCACGATGAAGGTGGCGAACGCCGCGACGGCCATGACCACGCACGACACGGCCAGGTTGCGGGTGATCAGCAGGCACAGCGAGAACGCCACGAGCACCACGACGGAGCGGAACGCCTGCGACACGCCCGACAGATACAGCTTGTCCACCTGTTGCAGCCGCCCCTCGTACACGTCGGCCAGGCCGTCTACCATCTTGTAGAGGTACACGCCCAGGCTGATGGTGAACATCTGGCTCTCGTAGCCGCGCACCGTGCAGTACACCACGCCGACGAGCACCATGAACGCGCAGGTAATCCACCGGTTGATCTGATAATCCGAGAACGAATGCTCCTCGGTCACGTCGGACACCTGGTAGGTGCGCACGCCGTAGTTGGCCAGGATCATGAGCAGCGTGCCGGTGACGAACGCGAGCGAGAACATGCCCGCCTGCTCCACGCCCACGAGCTGCGTGACCACGACGGTGAGAATGGGGAACACCATGCCCCATGCGCCCACGCCCACCGTATTCCACACGTAGTCGCGCGTGGTGCGGTGCGCGGCGTACTCTTCCTCCTGGTCGGCAAGCGAGCGCTCGGATACCGCGCCCAGCAAGCGGTTGCACCAGCGGTTGACGCCTTTCGTGATGAAGTTGGGCTTACGCCGCTTGCTGGTTGCCTGGCGCTCACGCGAAGAAGCGCCGAGGAACGGCGTCGTGTCAGATGGCGCGGGCGTTTCATCGATCACGGTGTCGTCGTGCAAGGGCTCCGTCGGTTGTTTTGCGTGCGAACCGTGTTTGGTGTCGTTGCGCGTAATGCGATCCATGATGTCGCGTCAGGCTCCTTCGCTGCGTCGCATGCCCATTCTCTCTCAAGGAGCATTATAAGTTCGCATGTGGGCGCTACGCCAAGATTCATACCAGCAGCAAACGGAAGCGCTCCGCTTAGCGAATCCATGGCGCGCTCACGTGGATGCGGAAAGAGACGGAAAGCGCGAGGGGCGAGAGGCGCTCTGCCCAATTGGGGGAGTTTGACGGCATGTGGGCGAGCGCGAAGCCGTCCGCGCTCGTGCGCAGCGGTATACTTGCATGACCAACGTGCAAAGATGCGAAGGGGAGAGTCCATGATCGAAATACTGTGGCACGGTCGCGGCGGCCAAGGCGCCTTCACGGCTGCGCGGCTGCTGGGCGCGGCGGCATCGCTCGACGACGGTCGGCATGCTTTGGCGTTTCCGTCGTTCGGGCCCGAGCGGCGCGGCGCGCCGATGCGGGCGTTCACGAAGCTGTCTGACGAGCCCATCGGCGACCGCAGCGCCGTGGCGAAGGCCGACTACGTGATCTACCTCGACGATACGCTGCTGGGCGAGGGCTGGGAAACCGAGCTGAAGCCCGGTGGCGTCGTGCTGGTGAACAGCGTGCGTATGTTCGACGACGAGCGCATCGCGGCGCTCGATGCCGACGGCATCTCGGCGGCCGTTCTGGGCCGACCGATTCCGAACACGGTGTTCCTCGGCGCGCTGTCGGCGCTGTGCGATCGGGTGAGCGTCGAGAACGTGCAGGAAGCCATCCGCCAGTACATGCCGGCGAAGCTGCATGCGAAGAACATCGCGATCGTGGATGCGGCACGGGAGGCGATGGGCGAAGCCCAGGAGCCGCGTGAAGAGGCCCCTGGTCATCCTGAGCGCGCGCAGCATGAAGACGAAGGCTCCCGCGCGACGCCAGCTGAAAGCGCTCCGAGTCTGACCGCCTGCGGCGGCTCCGCTCAGGACGACGTCGTCGTATCTCCGCGTCCTGCGTCTCGCATCCCCGCCCTTCGCTCCGCCAATCTCGACCCTGCTGACTTCGCGCATTCCACGTGCTTCGACGCAGGCTACCTTACGGTGAAGAACGCCGGCTGGCGCAACATGCGTCCCGTGATCGACGCGGCGTCGTGCACGGGATGCCTCCAGTGCTACCTCTACTGTCCCGACGGCACGGTGTACAAGGTTCCGTCGGCTTGCCAGCCGACGGAAGCAGCCGACGCTGCGGCTTCCCCCGGCACCCGATCTCGCGGCGATGCCGAAGGCTCGCGTACCGAAGTATCCCCTGAGGGGACTTCCTGCGGGGCGCGCTTCGCCTCCGCCATCCCCACGATCTCGGACACCGGGGAAACGCTCGCTGACTCACTGGGCGAACCTGCGTGCGCGTCCATGCAGCCCACGGCTCCCGTCGCCATCGACCTCGACTTCTGCAAGGGCTGCGGCATCTGCGCGAAGGCGTGCAAGTTCAACTCGATCACGATGATCCTTGAAAGCGAGGCGGATGCCCGATGAAACGGTTCCTTTCCGGCGACGAAGCGTTCGCCGAAGGCGTGCGCTTGGCGCGCCCGCAGGTGATTTCCGCGTATCCCATCACACCGCAGACGGTGGTGGTGGAGCGACTGAGCGAGATGGTCGAGGACGGCTCGCTGGCCGCCGAGTACGTGCACGTTGAAAGCGAGCATTCGGCGCTGTCGTGCGCCATCGGCGCGTCGGCTACGGGTGCGCGCACGTTCACGGCCACGTCGAGCCAGGGTTTGCTGTACATGGCCGAGTGCCTGACCTACGCGGCGGGCGGACGGTTCCCCATCGTGATGATGAACGCGAACCGCGCAACCGCGCTGCCGTGGAACATCTACGGCGACCAGCGCGACTCGCTGGCGCTGCTCGACCATGGATGGATCCAGGTGTACGCCGAAGACAACCAGGAGGCGCTCGACCTGGCGCTCATGGCGTACGCGGTGGCCGAGAACCCTGCGGTGGCAACGCCCGTTATGGTGAACCTCGACGGGTTCGCGCTCACGCACACCTACGAGACGGTTGACGTGCCCGAACCCGCCGAGGCCGACGCGTTCCTGCCACCCTACGAGCCTGCGGGCAACCGGTTCGACTTCGAGCATCCCGTGAACATCGGCTTCTCGGCCGGTCCCGAGTACAACCGCTACTTCAAGTACTGGGAGCATCGCGACATGCTGGACGCGCCCGCTGTGGTCACCCAGGTGGAGCAGCGGTTCGCCGAGGTGTTCGGTCGGCAGTATCCCGGCATGATCGAGACGCTGGACTGCGACGATGCCGATGTGATACTGGTCACGCTGGGATCGGCGGCCGGGCTGGTGCGCTCGGTGGTGCGGCAGCTGCGCGACCAGGGCGTGCGCGCGGGCATGCTGCGCATCCGCTACCTGCGTCCCATGCCGAGCGCGCTCATCGCCGAGGCGCTGCGCGGCGCGAAGGCTGTGGGAGTGCTGGAGAAGGACGTGTCGTTCGGCGCCGAGGGCACCGTGTTCACGAATGTGAACTCCGCGCTGCAGCAAGCGGCCGTGGGCGTGCCCACGTACAACTTCGTGGGCGGCTTGGGCGGCGACGATATATCGGAAGCGCAAGTGCATGGCATGTACCGCATGCTCGTACAGGCGGCCGAGGGGACGGGCGAGCTGCCGCGCGTATCGTTCCTCGGGATCGATTCTCCGGCGGATGCGCTCGGTGCGGAAAGGGGGCGGTAGCCATGGCCGTCAACGCCAAGAACATCACGGACGACGAGTTCTTCTTCGGTCATAAGGCGTGCGCCGGATGCGGCGGGTCGTTGGCCGTGCGCGCGGCACTCAAGGTTCTGGGGCCGAACGCGGTGTGCGCGCTGCCTGCGGGTTGCATGAGCGCCGTCGGCTTCAACTTCCCGCAGCTCAGCTTCGCCAACAACGCGATGATCACGCCGTTCGCAGCCACGGCCAGCGTGCTCACCGGCATCGAGGCCGGCCTGCGCGCGCAGGGCAAGAAACCCGACGATTGCACGGTGGTGGGCTTCGCCGGCGACGGCGGCACCGCCGACATCGGCATCCAGGCGCTGTCGGGCGCCATCGACCGCAACGACGACGTGCTGTACATCTGTTACGACAACGAGGCGTACATGAACACGGGCATCCAGAAAAGCTCGCTCACGCCGTTCGGCGCCAAGACCACCACCACGCCTGCCGGGTCGAACATGCGCGGCTGCCTGACGCAGAAGAAGAACATGTTCGAGATCGTGGCCGCGCACGGCATTCCCTATGCGGCCACGGCGTCCATCGGCTACCTCAACGACTTCATGCGCAAGGTGGAGCACGCCGCCTCCATTCGCGGGACGAAGTACATCCACGTGATGGCGCCGTGCCCGACGGGCTGGGGCTGCGGCGTGGACGAGACGGTGGACATCTCGAAGGACATCGTCGACTGCGGCCTGTGGTACCTCGCCGAGTACGAGGGCGGGGCGTTCAAGCTCAACCGCAACCCGCGCGAGTTCGCCAGCGTCGAAGCCTACCTGCGCCGTCAAGGCCGCTTCAAGGCTCTTACCGACGAGGATGTCGCCAGCGTGGTTGCCGCGCGCGACGCGAAATGGGAGGTCATGCGGAGAGACTGGGCGTAGCGAGACCCAATATCGGCACGAGCAAGATGAAGGGCGTCGTTTGCAGCGGCGCCCTTCATTTTTATATTCTATCGGATACAAAACAAATCATATGATATACTCCTACCAATCAAACGATTGATAGGAGGACTCATGTCGAAGGATTTGACGGCTCAAGACATCAAGCGCATTCGAAGGAAGTACGGCTTGACGCAGCAGGGTTTCGCTCGTTTGCTTGGATTGGGTGAGGCGAGCGTCGTGCGCTACGAGAACGGGCAGACGCCCAGCAAGGCGAACGCGAACCTCATTCGCGCAGCCGACAACCCGGCCTTCATGCGGGATTGCTTCGAACGCGACGGAGATTTGCTGTCGCACGAGCAGCGCGGCAAGGCCGAGCAGATCATCTACGCTCTGGTAACCTTCGACGAGGACGGGGACATCATGGATATTAACGAAATGTACGAAATCACGCTGCAACAAGAAGTGCTGAACGAACAGGCTGCGCAACTCATGGGCGATACGATCAATTTGCTTCTTGCCGCACGTGAGCAAGAGGATGCGATTGCTGAAGCGGTGTACGAAGATGTACTTAAGCAGATTTCTCACATCAAGCCACGCATCATTTCAGAAGGGCACTTGAATACAGTGAGGCTTTCAGAAATCAGAGGGCAAATCGAATGTTTGAAGAATATGGTGGATAGTCGTCAAGCTAAGGCAGCTTAGTATGACGGATCTCGAAAGCTATTCGGATAGAGAATTTCTTGCAGCGCTTAAGCCGCTTATCGGTACTCTTGTTATCGACAAACGGCTAGCTCCG
Source organism: Eggerthella lenta DSM 2243 (assembly GCF_000024265.1). Classification (NCBI taxonomy): domain Bacteria; kingdom Bacillati; phylum Actinomycetota; class Coriobacteriia; order Eggerthellales; family Eggerthellaceae; genus Eggerthella; species Eggerthella lenta. Next base: position 538,641 of record NC_013204.1, read on the forward strand.
TCAGATAACCCGCGTGCGGTTTTGCTAGGAGGCCAGAGCGGTGCGGGCAAAACAACGCTGCACGATGTCTTTCTCGCACTTGAGGAAAGCAATGCTATTGTGATTAACGGTGATGACTACCGCTCCGTCCACCCGCGGTTTCGTCAGATCTGCGCCCAATACGGCATCGACTCGCCTGCACATACGGCGGCGTGGGCCGGTCGGATGGTCGAGGCGATTGTCGATGCGCTCTCCATCATGGGATACAACCTCATTATCGAAGGGACGTTGCGCACGTCCGAAGTCCCCCTGAAGACTGCGCGGCTCCTACGTGATCGCGGGTATAGCGTATCGCTGGCGCTCATGGCGGTTAAGCCGGAGATATCGCTCATCAGCTGCCAGTTGCGATACGAGCAGATGCGCATCGCCGGAACGGAGCCGCGCGCGGTCGATCCTGCCCATCACCTTTCCATCGTCAAGAGCATCGTCGGCAACTTGAAGGTGCTGGAAGAGTCGGGCATGTTCGACGATATCGGCCTGTACTCGCGCAGCGAGCAGCGCCTCTTCTCTAGCGCGGACGATGGTGGGCAAGCGAGCGAAGCGCTCGAGCGGATCCTCTTCGGAGCATGGACCGCCGAAGAAAGCGCTCACTACGAATATCTCAAGCAACGCCTCGAACAAGCAAGAGCCCTCGGCTAGCTTCCTGGTTCGGGGTCGAACGAGTCTACGAGGTCGATGAGGTCCTGCTTTTTGTGGATGTCGAGCTTGGCGTAGATGCGCTTCGAATGCATGCGCACGGTGTTCTCGGAGATCACCAGCTCCTCGGCGATGCGCACCACGGTCTTGCCGCGCACGATGTGCTCCATGACCTCGGCTTCTCGTGCGCTCAGGCGGAACTCCTGGCAGATGCGGGCCGCCTGCTTGGAGATGCGGTCCTGGTAAACAGGCTCGCCATCGGCATGTTTGCGAGCTGGTCGGACGGTTCCCTCTCGCTTTGCGGAACCGTCGGGCGTCGGTCCCAGTGACACGAGCTCGACGTCCGGAACCGATCGATGTGCGCCGCGCAAGGCGCTATGGAAGCCGCCCTGGCCGAAGAAGTACATGAATCCCAGCAGGTACCCGGCGCCGAGCGCAACCACAGCGTGCGACGACAGCCCCGGAATGGCCACCTGTCCCGCAAGCGTTCCGCCGATGAACCCTGCATCGTGCAAGGCGTACACCACGCCGCCGAAGAACCCGTACACGAACACGGGGTTCGTCCCGTGGTCGCGCGACGACTGGGCACATTGGATCATCATGAGCATGATGGTGACGCTGTACGCCGCGTACAAGACGGCCGCGAGCCAACGGGCGTAGACGTCGCCCAGAAACGGGAGCAGCACGAATCCGGTGATGATCACCGGAAACACGATGCGGAACAGCGAAACTACGTTGAGCCGCACGCTCTTGAACTGCCACAGCACCATGAACGCGACGGCGGTAACCAGCGATGCGCCCATAGACAACGCGTTCACCAGCGATCCGATGGCCGGATCGTCGATGGCCAGCGCGCGGATGAGCCCCGCGCACAACCCGAGTGAGCCCACGCACAGCGCCGGGCGCGCAAGGGTGGAGATTGCCTGGCGGTACACGCCTCTGTTCTTCTTCGGCACGTCCTCGAACATGGGCTGGTCGAAATTGATCTCGCGGCTCTTCAACGATATCGCCAGAGCGAAAAACGGTGTGATAACCAGAGGAATCAGGTACACGGTGACTGCGCGGGGGATGAGGTGCAGCGCGAAGTATAGCACCGAAGCGTACGCGGTGCCGAGGATGAGGTCATGGTTGCCCGCGTCCGAGTCCTGGCTTGCGAACAGTCGTTGCCACAGCATGTAGAAACCGGCCGATCCCACGCCGATGAACCCGCCGCCCGCGATGACGAGGGGCAGCGTCCATGCGTCCAGATACATGGCGCCGATAAGGCAGAACCATCCCAGCAGATACGGCACGGCCGACAACCTGACGATGAACAAGCGCGTGGGCCCCGGCAGATGGTACGAGCCTACTACGCTCAAAAAGAAGCAGGCGGCGAACACGAGCGACTGCACGAGGAAGAACCAGAACAGCGTCTGCGGTTCTTGAAGCTTCATCGGCAAGAACGGGAACACGCCGCCCCACGCTCCGGCGGCATTCACGGCAAGGAACGACGCATAGCCGAACAGCGTGGTATTCGGTTTGAAAGCGCGCAGTACGGTCGTCGCGTTCACTACGATCCTCCCCTGGATGATAGCCTTCGACGGGTAGAATATCCCCTGCATCAGTATAGCGGGGGCGCTGGCGCGAATGCGGGGGAATCCGATAGCGGTTTCGCACATCGTGAGCTTCTGAACAGGCTAAACGTAAAATGTACATATTTCATGTAACACGCGATTGCGCCGATCGGCCTACAATGCGCGGTGTTTCGTCCCGACGGAACGCATGAGCAGACGAGGGAATCAAGGAGGGATCATGACGAAAACGAAAGAGCATGCCGTTTCTCGCCGCACGTTCGTGAAAGGCTCGGCCCTGGCCGGCCTGGGCGCCGCCGCACTGGGCACCGGCACGCTGTTCGCGTGCTCGCCGCAAGGAACCGATGAAGTTTCTGGCGGGGCATCGGAGACGGTCGACGAGAAGGTGGTTTGGGGCCATTGTTCCGTCAACTGCGAAGGTCGCTGCGCGCTGCGCCTGCATGTGACGAACGACGAAGTTGCGTGGGTGGAGAGCGACAACACGGGCGATGACGTGTACGGCGATCATCAGATTCGCGCATGTCTGCGCGGTCGTTCCATCCGGCGTTGGATTAATCATCCCGACCGCTTGTCTTACCCTATGAAGCGCGTCGGCAAACGCGGCGAAGGCAAGTTCGAGCAGATTTCCTGGGACGAGGCCTACGACCTCATTGCCGATAACTATCAGCGTATCCTCGACGAATACGGTCCTGAAGCCATCTGGAATCACTATGCTTCGGGCGTCAACGCCAGCAACATCGGGTCGTTCCTTTCTCGTTTCATCAACATGAACGGCGGATGCCTGGGGCGCTACGGCAGCTACAGCTCGGCTCAGATATCCGCCGCCCTTCCGTATCTGTACGGCAAGCGTGCCGCCAACTCGAACTCCGACATCGTGAACGCGAAGCTCGTCGTGATGTTCGGCGAGAACTCCGTCGAAACGAAGGCTGGCGGTGCCGGGCCTACGTACCACTTGGAACAGGCGCTCGAGCAGGGCGGTGCAAAGGTCATCGTCATCGATCCGCGCTACAGCGACACGGTGGCGACGCGGGCCGACCAGTGGATCCCCATTCGTCCCGGCACTGATGCGGCGCTCGTCGATGCCGTAGCCCATACCCTCATCGAGGAAGATCTAGTGGATCACGACTTTCTGGCCACCTACTGCATCGGTTACGACGAGGATACCATGCCGGAATCGGCGCAGGGGCAGAACAAGTCGTACAAAGCCTACATCATGGGTCAAGGCGTAGACGGCGTCGAGAAAACGCCCGCATGGGCCGAAGGTATTACGGGGATTCCCGCCGATACCATTGTCGAGCTGGCACGCGAGATCGGCACTGCGAAACCCTGCGCCATCTACCAAGGCAAGGGTCCGCAGCGCCAATCGAATGGCGAGCAGACGGCACGCGCCATCTGCATGCTGCCGGTTCTCACGGGCAACGTAGGCATCAACGGCGGCAACACGGGTTCCGACCTTGACGGATTCTATTTCTCGTCGTTCTCGGTGCCGTCGGACAAAAACCCGGTGCAAACGTCGATCGCTACCTTCACCTGGACTGATGCCATCGATCACGGCACCGAGATGACGAAACTCGCCCATGGCGTGCGCGGCAAGGACAAGCTCGATGTGCCCATCAAGATGATCTTCAACTACGCGGGCAACACGATCACGAACCAGCACAGCGACATCAATCGCACGCACGAGATCCTGCAAGACGAAAGCAAGTGCGAGTTCATCGTGGTGTGGGAAACGTTCATGACCGATTCCGCCAAGTACGCCGACGTGCTGCTGCCCGATCTTATGCCGGTCGAGCAGCCGAACTTCGTCTCGAACGACTATGCCGGCAACATGGGCTTTATCATCATGGGCGAGCCGGTCACCTCGCCGAAGTTCGAACGGCGCACGCTGTACGCCGATCTGCGTGAAATCGCCAAGCGCATGGGCAAGGAGGAAGCGTTCACCGAGGGCCGCGATGAGGAGGCTTGGCTTCAGTTCTGCTACGAGGAAGCTCGCAAGGAGGACGCAGATCTTCCAACGTACGACGAGATGAAGGAAATGGGCGTTTATCGTCGTAAGGATCCGGACGGTCATCAGGTTGCGCTCAAGGATTTCCGCGATGATCCGGTAGCGAACCCGCTCAAAACCCCATCGGGCAAGATCGAGATATACTCCGAGCAGTTGGCGGAGATCGCCGAAACATGGGAGCTGGCCAAAGGCGACATCATCGACCCGTTGCCCGTATACGCGCCGGGCGTAGAGGGTTGGGACGATCCGCTTCGCGAAACGTATCCTCTCCAGATGCCAGGCTATCACTATAAGGCGCGTGCTCATTCGTCTTACGGCTGCATCGACGTGCTCAAGCAGGCGAACCCGCAAGAGCTGTGGATGAACCCGCTGGACGCCAGCGAGCGCAGCATTAAAGATGGCGACAAGGTTCAAGTGTTCAATGATCGCGGTACCGTCGAGATCGTGGCGAAGGTCACGCCGCGCATCATGCCCGGCGTGGTGTCGATGGGCCAGGGAGCTTGGCACGACGCCGACATGTCCGGAAACAAGGTGGACAAGGGCGGCTGCATCAACACGCTGACCTCTCCTCGCCCGACGCCTTTGGCGAAGGCTAACCCGCAACACACGAACCTCGTCGAAGTCAAGAAGGCCTAGGGGGTAGACCATGACTCAGTATGGATTTCATTTCGATGGCAAGCGCTGCACGGGATGTAAGACCTGCGTGCTGGCCTGCAAGGACAACAAAGACCTGTCGGCCGAGATCTCGTTCCGGAAGGTGTATGAATACGGCGGCGGCACGTGGAGCCAGAGCGATGGATTGTGGTCCAACGACGCGTTCGGCTATTACGTCTCCGTCGCGTGCAACCATTGCGATAGCCCGGCTTGTATGGCGAAGTGCCCGCAGGGGGCCATCTCGAAGGACCCCGACACGGGCATCGTGAACAACGATCCCGAGAAGTGCATCGGGTGCGGTACGTGCGCCATCGCGTGCCCGTACAGCGCGCCGAAGGTGGACGAGGAGATAAAGAAGGCGGTACGGTGCGACATGTGCGCCGATCGCGTGGCCGAGGGCAAGCAGCCCATCTGCGTGGAGGCGTGCCCGCTGCGCGCGCTCGACTTCGGCGAGATCTCCGAGCTGCGCCAGAAGTACGGCGAGATGGCCGACATCGCCCCGCTGCCCAGCGCCGACGAGACGAAGCCGAACATCGTGATCACCGAGCCGGTGAACGCGAAGCCGGCTGGAGATGCGACGGGGTCGGTGCTCAACGAGCGCGAGATCGCGTAGAATCTTCTGAGCAGTATCAAGCGGGTGCCGCGCGGTCTGACGGCGCGGCACCCGGTGCGCTGCAGGGGGACGCGCGGCGCGTCGGCATGGCCGACGATCGGGGGAGGACACGGTGGAGCAATTCGGTTTCTACTTCAACGCGAAACGATGCACGGGCTGCAAAACGTGCATGCTCGCGTGCAAAGACTACCGCAATCTGGACGCCTCCGTGTCGTTTCGCCAGGTGTATGAGTTTGTCGGCGGCAGCTGGTCGAAGGACGAGCGCGGGTGCTGGGCGCAGGATTGCTTCGCGTTCTACGTGTCTTCGGCGTGCAATCATTGCGCGAGCCCCGCCTGTATGGAAGTATGCCCCACGGGTGCCATGGGCAAGAACGAGCTGGGACTCGTGAGCGTGGACGAGCATCGGTGCATCGGCTGCGGCTACTGTGCGCTGTCGTGTCCGTACCATGCGCCCAAGGTCGATCGGACCGTGGGGCACAGCGTGAAATGCGACGGATGCTCTCAACGTGCGCGAGAAGGGAGCGCTCCCGTCTGCGTGGAAGCTTGTCCGCTGCGGGCGCTTGAGTTCGGGCCTATCTCCGATTTGCGGGCGCGTCACGGTCGTGTCGCCGACATGCCCCCGCTTCCCGATTCATCGAAAACCGCACCTAATTTGGTGTTGAGCCTTCCTGTGCGCTTGGAAGAGGACGAGAGCCGCGTGCTTGCGGAAGGCGCGGTTTGCAATATTCGCGAACTAGTGTGAGGGGAGCACCTATGGACGATCGCATGGATGCCGTCAAGGCGGAACTCGAGGCCGTGTCTTTCGTGGGCGAGACGCTCGCCCCGTTTTTCTTGCAAGATCCCCGCACCGGCACGGCGGGCGCTGCGTTTCAGGCGGTGGCGCAGCTCCGTGCACAGGAAGCGGCTGATGCGTGGCCTTTCGCCGACGGGGCTGAAGCGCGTCACGCTTTGAGCTTGATGGTGAACGGTTTGGCCGACGGCATCGACGCCGACGACCTCGTGTGGGAGTACCGCCGTCTGTTCGTCGGTCCCGCTCCGAAGCCGGCCCCGCCCTGGGGCTCGGTGTACACCGACCGCGAATGCGTGGTGTTCGGCGAGGGCACGTTGGAGCTGCGCGCGTGGATGCGCGCGCACGGCGTGAGGCGCACGACCGATGAGCGAACCCCCGAGGATCACATCGGCCTCATGCTGGCGCTCATGTCCTACCTTGCGCGCAACCAGCCCGACGACCTGGACGAATTCTTGCAAATCCATCTGCTTACCTGGTCGTCGCACTTCCTCGACCAGCTGGTCGAGGCGGCGGATCACCCGTTCTATGAAGGGCTCGCCCGGCTTGCGAAGGCCTCGCTCGAAGGCATTCAGCAAGCACGCGACATCGACGTGACGTATCCGCGCTTCTATCGGTAGGCTTTGGCGATGACCGGCTTTGCCACCGCGCTCAACGAGATCACGCTCGTGTTGTTCACCACGCTGGCCCCGTCGGGCGCGGTGGCGTACGTCATCATGGGCATGGCGGCGCTGCGCGCGCAGGGCGACGAGCGCAAGCGGCTGAGCGGTGCGCTTCTCATCCCGTTTCTCGTGACGCTGGTGGGGCTCGTCGCCTCGGCTACGCATTTGGGCAATCCCGATAACGCGCTGTACGTGTTCTCGCGTGTAGGTGCGAGCCCGCTATCGAACGAAGTGTGCGCGGCCGTGTTGTTCCTGGGCATATCGGGTCTTCATTGGCTCTACCAGTTCGCCGAGCATGCGCGCCAGCGGGTGCTGAACGTGCTGCTGGGAGCGGCCATGGTCGCATCGCTCGCGTTCCTGATCTCGGTGGCGTTCGCCTACGCCAGCAGGACGGTGGTCACCTGGGACACGCCCTTCGTTCCCGTCGCGTTGTGCTTGAACGCGCTGGTGGGCGGCCCGGTTCTGACTCTTTTCTGCTTGCGGTTCTCGCGGTGGTCGCCGTTAGAAAGCCGGGTGGGCGGGATGCTGCTCGCCCTCTCGTCCGCAGCTCTCCTAGCGAATGCGGGCGTGTACGTCGCCCAAGGCATGAGCGTACTTACGATGAGAAACTACCTTGTGTCCGCAGAACAGCTTGTACCGACGTATGGCGCGATGGCGACGGTTTTCTTCCTGCTTGCGGTAGCCGGGGTTGCAGTGGACGCTCTTCCGCTCATGCGCGGGCGCGGCATCTCGGTTGCATCGGCCGCCATCGCGTCTGCGCTGGTGTTCGCCGGCATCTTCGTGATGCGTTTCGCGTTCTACATGATGCATATGACCTACGGCATCAGTTTATAGCGCTGTTGGCGTGGTACCCTGCTGGGGACAGACCCGGTTGAAGGAGTTTCGATGATCGCGGATGCATCCGCCAAAGCCGCCCACCTGCGAACAATGAGCACCCTCGTCGTGCCTTGTGTTGTCGCCTCTCTGGAGGCTTAGAGGGTATGCATCTGTCGAACACGATGCTCGACGTACTGGGCACTGCTCCGGTGGAAGCGGTCATCATCTACACCTGGAGCCGCGTGCTGCATATGCGCAACAGGGCCGCATTCTACCTTCTTATGTCAAGCTGCATGCTCGTGGTAGTGTTGACGCGCGGCGATGCGGGAACAGGGATGCGCTTCGCCTACCTCGTGTTCACGGGAGGCGTGCTGCCCTTCCTCATGGCAGACGAGCGTCCTGCGCGAAAAGTGTTCGTCATTGCGCTCATGAACGTGGCAATCATGATCGCCGAAGTGCTGGGGACGGCGTTGTGGTACGGCATGACGGGAATCGACATCATCGATTACGACAATACGCGGGCGCATCTCGGAGAGTTCGCGATTATGCACGCGGCCCATCTCGTCTTGATGATAGCGCTGTTCGCCGCGCTGCGCCTCGCTCTACAACGCGGCGAGTCTGCGGGATCGATGAATTTGCGGCTGTTCCTCTGGTTTCCGGTCGTGCAGGCTCTTCTGCTGACGGTTCCCCTGATTGCAGGGTGTATGCCCGCCTGGGTTCCAGCATGCTCTTCTACGGCATGTCGGTGCTTGCGATCGGGTGCTTCGTCGTGGATGCGATGCTGTTCGCTTCGATGGACCGCTACGCTCGCAAGCGGCATGAGGATCAGCGAGCCGCGCTGTTGCAGGGTCAGCTGGATGCGTGTCTTGCGCAGTGCAATGCGTTCGTCTTGGAGGTCGAGCAGACGGCGAGGATGCGCCACGACGTGCGAAACCAGGCTCATGCGGCTATGGTGCTTGCCGAGAGAGGCGACTATGCGCGCGCCCGTGATCATATATCATCGTTTCGGTCATTATATTTGCCGAAGTGACCGAAAAACCCGGAAGGGGCAAAAGGCTTCATCGTATATAATCTCGTGGAGCGCAGCACGCTTATCCCCTCCATGCAAACCAGAGACGTTAGCCGATGCCATGTACCAGGTCGTAATAGTAGAAGACGATGCCGCCCAAGCCGAGATCATCCGGAGCATGATCGAATGCTCCCCGCGTGGCGGCGAGCTCGCCATCGAGCATGTTGTCGACGCCGAATCTTTGACGGCGCGTCTTGCGGAGGAACCGGCCATTGACGTTCTCGTGATGGATATCGAGCTGGGCTCGGAAGACGCGAACGGCATCGACCTCGTGAAGCGGTATTTCCCCGCAGGGTGCGGCACGCAGGTGATCTACGTCACCGGCTTCGTCGAATACTGCACGAGCGTGTACCGCACAGAGCATCTGTATTTTCTGGTAAAGCCGTTCGCGCAGGACGACTTGGACGACGCGCTGAGCCGCGCGCTCGAGCGGCTCGAGGCCGACTCGAGCAAGCCCCTGAGCGTTCGGCTTGGAAGCAGGGTAGTGCTTGTCGAGCCGAGCAGGATCAGCTATATCGAAAGCGATCGGCGCAAAGTACGCATCCATGCGGGAGCCGAGGAGATCGAAGCGTACGCGTCGTTGTCCGACCTCGCTGCCGAGCTGCCCGCTTCGTTCATCCAATGCCATAAGAGCTTCCTGGTAAACATGGATCACGTCAAGGAGCTCAAAGCGGACAGCGTGGTGCTCTCGTCGAACCAGGTTGTGCCTGTGAGCCAGAAGCGCCGCAAATTCGTGCGCGAAGCTGTCTTCTCGCGCGTGCAATCCAAGCTGTAGGACGGCGAGGCTCTCGTATGCCCGATGCTCTCCTCGACATCATCGGGGTCGTTCCCGTGCAATTGGTGTTCGCCTATGCGCTCACCAAGATGCTCAATATTCGCAGGCTCTACCTGTTCTGGGTGCTGGAACTTGTTTTCGTGCTGCTTATCTCCTCGTTTCGTTCAAGCATGAGCGTCGAGTTCAGATTGGCGGCCTCCGTGCCGCTCGCCCTCATTCCCATATTCCTATCGCAGGGAAGCCTCGCGCGCAGGATTCTCGTCGTGACGCTGGCGCATCTGGTGCTTTTCTTTGCGGAGCTGCCCGGCGGCGCCCTGTGGATGTCGATGACCGGCACGCCGGTCGCCGATTACGAGGCCGTTCGAACGCATCTTGGCGCTTTTTTCCTGACTCATGCGGCTCATATGGCTCTGCTCGTTCCGCTTCTCGCGATGCTCTGCATGCTGCTGAACCGTTTCGGCAGCGCTCAGGAACGGGGAATGGGCGAATGGCTGCCCGTGCTTTTTTCCTTGGTACAGCTTGTTCTGGTGAACGTGATGATCCTTTTACCGCTCGGCTACATCCAGGAATCGATGACGTATTACGGCGCAAGCGTGGTGCTGGCGCTTGTCGGTTTCGCGGTCGATCTGCTGCTGTTTGAGGCTATGGGTCGCTTCGCCCAAAAGCGGCGCGACGATGTCCGTGCGACGATGCTCGAAGAGCAGCTGGATCGGTATCTCGCGCGTTGCGGGGAGTTCGTTTCGGACATTGAGCATACCTTGAAGGTGCGGCACGATATGGGCAACCACGTACAGGTGGTGCTTGCCCTGTCGGAACGCGGCAACTTTCAAGAGGCCCACGAACATCTTGCCTGCATGGCCGAGGTGCTTAACGATACCCGCCGAAGCGAGGAGGCAGTCTTATGATCGTGCGGATGATCATCGCGGTAGGCGTGCTGCTGCTGATGTGCGCGATTATGGCGGTGCTGGCGCGCCGGCTGCGCGGCGTGCCCCCGACGCGTCTTTTGATTAACCTTTTGTTCCCGTTCAGCCAGCTGTGCATCGTTGCGTTCCTCTTTTATTATGCGATTGCCTACGAGCTGCCTTTTTGGATGTTCGCGCTGGTCGCGGTCGTGGGCGCCCTGTGCGGACCGGTCGATCTCGTGCTGTTCAAAGCGTTGGAGGAGTCCGAGAAGCGCGAGCTGTCCCGCGAGCGTGTGCGTCTGCTGGAAGAGCAGTTGCAAGCGCAGGAACAGTATTTGCGGCGTTTATCGGCGGACATCGATGAAGCGCGCCGCGTTCGCGAAGACGTCGCACGCGAGCTAGCGGCGGTGGACGATCTGCTGCAACGGCAAGAGGCCGAACAGGCATCGCGGGGGCTGATGAAGGCGGTCGGCATCATGGATTCGTCCTGCAAGCGCTCGTGCGAGCACCAGGTGGTCGATGCCCTCGTCTCGATGAAGGCTGCCGTATGTGCGGAGCGAGGCATTCGACTCGAGCTCGATCTGGCGCTGGCCGACGATGTCTCTCTGCCGAGCGTGGAGCTGTGCGCGGTGTTCTCGAACCTGCTGGACAACGCTGTCAGCGCATGCGGCAAGGTGCCGGAGGGCGCGCGGTTCATCAAGCTGAAAGCACGTGTGGATGCCGGCTATCTGGCAGTGCGGATGGAGAACAGTTGCGCGCCGGCTGAACCTGGCGAGGCCCGTCGCGCTCCGCGCCGTTCGCGCGGCGACCGCCTTCCCGAGCACGGCTGGGGCCTGAACATCCTCAAAACCCTCGCCGACCGTCACGACGGCACGTTGGAAACCGTGCAGGAAGATGGCGTGTACCGCACAACGGTGTTGCTGAAACTGGATGCAAGGTGAGGTGGGATATGAGGTTCATCGTTTCTCCTGCTAAGAAGATGAACGTGGTCGACGATGCGTTTGGATGGCGCGATCTGCCGATGTTCGCGGATCGGGCTGCGCGTCTGGCCGATGCGGTGCGGGCGCTCTCGTACGACGAGGCGAAGGCGCTGTGGCAGTGCAGCGACGCGCTGGCCGAACTCAACTTCGAACGCTTCCGCACGCTCGACGTGCGCTCCGGCGCGTTGACGCCGGCGGTGCTGGCCTACGAGGGCATCCAGTACCAGAACCTTGCGCCGCAGGTGATGACGATGGAGCAGTTGGATTACCTGCAGGAGCATCTGCGCATCCTCTCGGGGCTCTACGGCGTGGTGCGCCCGCTCGACGGCGTGGCGCCGTACCGCCTGGAAATGCAGGCGAAGCTCGCGGTGGACGGCGCGCGCAATCTCTACGAGTTCTGGGGCGACAGCCTGAGCCGCGTGCTCGCGGCCGAAACGGACGTCATCGTGAACCTGGCATCGGTGGAATACGCGAAGGCCGTCGTTCCCTCTGCGGATCGCTGCGGGGCAAGAGTGCTCACCTGCCTGTTCGGCACCGTCGACGCGCGCGATCGCCTCGTGCAGCGCTCCACCGCCGCGAAAGCCGCGCGCGGTACCATGGTGCGCTGGTGCGCCGAGAACGCCATTAAAGAACCTGCCGACCTGCAAGCCTTCGATGCGCTCGGCTACGCGTTCGATCCCGCTCGGTCGACCGACGATTGCTATGTATTCGTTCAGAAATAGCCATGCATAACCTCAAATAATCAAACAAACGGTTTTGACTCGAATTGATGACTCCTCTGAGCGCAAAGCTTTGCGAGAAGTTCTCGTGAATCGCCTGACGAATGCGGACCACCATGGACGACGAGGTCTTGTCGTGTTGCGCACGCCGGAGTGCATCGAGCTTTCGAATCCCGGCGGTTTTCGGGTGGATGTGAAAGCCGCCATTTCGCGCATCGGACAATATCACTATAATAGGAACATTCGCGAACAATTGGCCCACCCGTGCGGACGCGCATGGGCGGGCGACGGCCTGACGAGGAAAACCAATGACCATGAAACCGTACAACCCGCACGAGATCGAACCCCGCTGGCAAAAGGAGTGGGACGATGCCGACCTGTACAAGGTGACCGAGGATCCCTCGAAGTCGAAGAAGTACGTGCTCGAGATGTTCCCGTACCCCTCGGGCGACATCCACATGGGACACGTGCGCAACTACACCATCGGCGACGTCGTCGCGCGCTACTACAAGATGCGCGGCTTCGACGTGCTGCATCCCATGGGTTGGGACGCGTTCGGCCTGCCGGCCGAGAACGCGGCCATCAAGTGCAACAGCCATCCGGCCAAATGGACCTACGCCAACATCGACACGCAGAAGGCCAGCTTCAAGCGCATGGGCTTCTCGTACGACTGGGACCGCACCGTGGTGGCGTGCGACCCCGAGTACTACCGCTGGGGCCAGTGGATCTTCCTGCAGTTCTGGAAGCGCGGTTTGGTCGAGCGCCGCAACAGCCCGGTGAACTGGTGCCCGAACTGCGCGACGGTGCTCGCGAACGAGCAGGTCACCGAGGGCGAGTGCTGGCGTTGCCACGGCGCGGTGGAGAAGCGCGACCTCACGCAGTGGTACTTCAAGATCACCGACTACGCCCAGGAGCTGCTGGACGACCTCGACCAGCTGGACGGTTGGCCCGAGCGCGTCAAGCAGATGCAGGCGAACTGGATCGGCCGCTCCGAAGGCGCCGAAATCGACTTCGTGCTGTGCGGGCCCGACGGCGAGGCTCCTGCCGAGCCGACGGCCGACGACGTGATCACCGTGTTCACCACGCGTCCCGACACCTTGTTCGGCTGCTCGTTCTTCCTGCTGGCGCCCGAGTACAAGGGTCTTATGGAGCTGGTGGAGGGCACTGAATACGAAGCCGCCGTGCGCGAGGTGGTGGAAGGCGTCGCCAAGGTGAGCGCCGTCGAGCGCGCCCAGGGCGACCGCGAGAAGCACGGCGCGTTCACCGGTCGCTATATGGTGAACCCGGTGAACGGGGAGAAGGTGCCCGTATGGGTGGCCGACTACATCGTCAGCGACTACGGCACCGGCGCGGTCATGGCCGTGCCGTGCGGCGACCAGCGCGACTTCGAGTTCGCGCGCAAGTACGACCTGCCCATCATCCCCATCATCCTCGGCGAGGACGATCCGCTGTATCCCCAGCTCAACGGCGTGCAGGAGCGCCGCGTGACGTCGGTCGATTGGGAAGCGGCCTACGATGCCGAGGGCGTGCTGGTGCAGTCCGGCAAGTACACCGGCATGGTGGGCGGCAAGCATTCGCCCGCCGTCGATGCGATCATCGGCGACCTCGCGGCCGAGGGCAAGGGCAAGAAGACCGTGCAGTTCCGCCTGCGCGATTGGCTGATCAGCCGTCAGCGCTACTGGGGCAACCCCATCCCGGCCGTGCACTGCCCGGAATGCGGCCTCGTGCCCGTGCCGGAGGAGGACCTTCCGGTGCGCCTGCCCGAGGACATCGACCTGGCCGCAGGCGAGACGCTTGCCACGCACGAGGCGTTCGTGAACACGACGTGCCCGGTATGCGGCGGCCCGGCGAAGCGCGAGACGGACACGATGGACACGTTCACATGCTCCAGCTGGTACTACCTGCGCTACACCGATCCGCACAACGAGGAGCTGCCGTTCGCGCCCGAGAAGGCGAACCGTTGGATGCCCGTCGACCAGTACATCGGCGGCATCGAGCATGCCATCCTGCACCTGCTGTACAGCCGCTTCTACACGAAAGTGCTGCGCGACCTGGGGCTGCTTGAGTTCGACGAGCCGTTCTCGAACCTGTTGTGCCAGGGCATGGTGAAGGACGAGCACGGCGAGACGATGTCGAAGTCGAAGGGCAACGTCATCGCCCCCGAGGACATGATCGCCGAGTACGGCGCCGACGCCGTGCGCGCCTACATCCTGTTCATGGCCCCGCCCGACAAGGACCTGCTGTGGGACGAGGGCGGCCTGGCGGGCATCTACAAGTTCATGAACCGCGCATGGCGCATCGTGAACGACCTGATGGGAGCCGCCGACGAGGAAACGCTGTACCAGCCGGGCGCGTCCGAGGACGAGGGCATCAAAGCGCTCGAACAGCTGGTGCGCGAGCGCCATCGCGTGGTGGGCAAAGTCGTTGACGATTTCGACCGCAACAACTTCAACACGGCGCTTGCCGCCATCATGGAGCTGACGAACGCGGCGAGCGACTATCTGCGCAAGTGCTCGCCTGAAGAGCGTGCCGGTTGCGAGGGGTCGCGGGCGGTCGATGCCGAGGTGGCCGAGGTGTTGGTGAAGCTGCTGGCTCCGTTCGCGCCGCATTGGGCCGAGGAACTGTGGCATGCGGTGCTGGGCAAGGACGGTTCGGTGCACACGCAGCCGTGGCCTGAATTCGATCCCGAGCAGGCCAAGGCTGACGAGGTCGAGCTGGCTGTGCAGGTGAACGGCAAGGTGAAGGCCAAGATCATGGTGGCCGCCGATGCTGCCGAGGACGACATCAAGGCCGTAGGCCTTGCAGCCGTCGAAGCGGCGCTCGAGGGCAAGGACGTTAAGAAGGTCGTCGTGGTGCCCGGCCGCCTGGTGAACATCGTCGCGAAGTAGAGGACGGGCGGCGCGCCTGCGGGTGCGCGCGTTGTGACATAGGAATGCGAGGGCGGCTCGGGTATTCGGGCCGCCCTCGCTGCATTCGGAACGCGGGCTGGCTGATTTTGGCACAAATTCACGGGTAGGGGAATGATAGGGGCCGAATCGGCCAGGTTTGAGCGAGTGGGACGAGCGTATGGCCAGGTCGGCCCCTCGCGCCCGGCAACCTGGCGGCCGGATGATTCCCCTACCCGCAAATTCGTGCCAGAATGTGGTATCGTGCGTTCATGGATATGCTTATCGGACATATATCGGCGCTTGAATATTGGCGCACGGTGGGCGAACGTTTCTTGCGAACGGGTCGCCAGCGCCGAGCCGCTACGAGACAGGCCCGCGCCGTGATGGCGGCGAAGGAGAAGCCCCGCATAGGCGAAGGGAATCGGCGTCCTGCAGGATGCGCCCTTCCCTTGCACGTGCTGATTGCCGATGCATGCGTTCGCACCGAAACCGAGGGAGTGGTCACGCATACCTGGGGAAGCCCGTTTCCCGACACCGCATTCGCCGAAGCGGGGGAGGGGTTTTTGATGAGCACGCCGGAATTCTGCTTCTTGCAGATGGCGGGCTGCTTGTCGCTCGTCCAACTGATTCAGCTGGGATTCGAGCTGTGCGGCACGTACGCCCTCGTCGGGGGCGCCCCGGCGGTTCGCCGTGCCGCCCCGTTGACGACGAAGGTCAAGCTAGCTGCTTTTGTCGAGCAGTCATCCGGGGCGCGCGGTTGCAAGAAGGCGGCTCGTGCCGTGCGGTACGTCCAGGACGGCGCAGCCTCGCCGATGGAGACCATGCTTGCCATGATGCTGTGCCTGCCCTACGGTCTGGGCGGTTACGGTTTGGAGAAGCCGCTGATCAACCATCGTGTCGACGTGCCTTCCAGCTCTAAAAGGCTGGCCGATCGCGCGTACTGCGTATGCGATCTTTGCTGGCCGGAGGCGAAGCTGTGCGTCGAGTACGATAGCGCGCGGTACCACGTCGACCCCGATCGGCAAGACAGCGACGCGCGAAGGCGCAGCACGCTGATCGCGTTGGGCTACACCGTGGTCACGGTGACGCGCGGCCAGGTGATGGACGCCGGCGCGTTCAATCGCTTGGCGCATCAGCTGGCCAAGCAGACGGGCAAACGGCTTCGGTACAGCGACCCGGATTTCACGCGCAAGCACCGCGCATTGCGGTCGGAGTTGTTGCAGACATTCGCACTCAAGGAGGATGCGCGATGAGCGTGTTGTTCGAGGAGATGGAAATAGGCTCGTTGCGGGCGAAAAACCGACTGGTGCGAGCAGCCACCTACGAGGCGTTAGCCGATGACGGTGGGCATATGACTCCTGAGCTGACGGCGATCTACGAGGAGCTTGCCGATGGCGGGATAGGTACGATCATCGTGGGGTATGCACGCGTTATGCGAAACGAACAGCCGAATCCTCGGATGCTGGGCATCTACGACGACTCGTTCGTTCCCGAATTCCGGGCATTGACGGACATGGCTCACGCGCATGGGACGGCTATCGTATCGCAGATCGTATACGGCGGCTCGGCGACGAAGCTCCAGCCGCCCAGCAGGCGCATCCTCGGGCCGTCGGCCGTCGCCAACCCGAAGACCGGCATCGTGCCGGTGGAGGCCACGGTTGCCGATCTGCATGAGCTCGCCCAAGCATTCGCCGACGCGGCGGCCCGTGCTCAAACTGCCGGATTCGATGGCGTCGAGCTGCATGCGGCGCACGGCTACCTGCTCAGCCAGTTCTTGAGCCCCTTGCTCAACAGGCGCCGCGACGAGTACGGCGGTGCCCTGCGGAACCGTGCCCGCTTCCTTGTCGAGGTCGTCGACGCTGTGCGCTTGCGAGTGGGTGCGACGTTCCCGCTGATCGTGAAGCTGAACAGCTCCGACGGCGTGGAGGGCGGCCTGACTGAGGACGACAGCATTGAAGCGGCGAAGCTGCTGGCGGCTCACGGCGCGTCGGCTATAGAAGTGAGCGGGAACTGGCGGAACTGCCGTGTGCGCGACTTCGATGGAGAGCCGTTCTTCGCCGCCTACGCGCAGCGGCTTGCCCGCGCGATCGACGTTCCCGTCATTCTGACGGGCGGCAATCGCAGTTTCGAAGCGATGGATCGCCTTGCGGTGGAAAGCGAGGGTCGCATTGCGGGATTCGGCCTGTGCCGTCCGCTTATCTGCGAACCGCGACTGGCGCGACGCTGGCGGGTCGATCCGCAGGCGAAGCCCCGCTGCGTTTCGTGCGATAAGTGCAGCACGATGCCGGGCCATCGCTGCATTCTCCCCTAGGCGCTACGCGTCCGCGCCTTCCACGATGTCGATGAGCTCCTGCTGGGAGTGAATGTCCATCTTGGCGTAAATGTGGCGGACGTGGGTTTTCACGGTGTTGTGCGACAGGAACAGCTTCTCCTGGATCACCGGGCTCGTTCTGCCGCGCGCCAGCAGGCGTAACACGTCGCCTTCGCGCGGGGTCAGCCCGAACCGCCTGATCACGTTCTCGCATGACTCTTCAAGCTGCGACGTGTCGGGGTCTTCGCCAGCTTCGTCCGCCGCTGCGCGCGCCGGTGTCGGATGCGCCGGGCGCACCCCTTTGATGGCATCCTCGAAACTGAATCCCCGCATAGCCACGAAGTTGTACGTCATGAACAAAAACGTGACGATGGCCGACGACCAGAGTAGCGTGCTGCCGTCGAGCGCGCCGAGCGCTTCGATGCTTTGCACCAGCAGCGCGCCGCAGCCGATGCCCAGCCAACCGGCCGCAATCGCAAAAGCCGAGGTAGACAACGCGCCGGCGGGGTTGCGCGACCCGACGGCGGCGATCAGGTAGTAGGTGAGCACGCTGAAGCAGTCCGACCCGGCATACAGCAGCATGCTTGACATGTGGAACCCGGCGGGCCTGTCGAGACCGTTGAACGATAGCGGCACCAACAGAAATCCCGCGAACACGAGCAGCGCCGAAACGCGGTACAGCGCATCGGCGACAAGACGGGCGCGCGCAGCCACCACGATGAAGAACACCACGACGACCGGGACGAACGACAGCAGCGTGGCAGCTTGCGGCATCATCTGCCCTTGGCTTCCGAACGCATACCCGCATGCGGCGTTGAACAGGAAGACGGACACGTACACGAGGCTGGAGAACGGCAGGAACGACGAGGGGTTCGTCGCGTCCAGCACGGTTGGCGAAGCGCTTTCGCGAATGGCGGTGATCATGCGGTGCACTCGCGGGCGAATGAGCAAGTACGATGCAGTCGTGCACGCGAAATACAGCACGAGCGCCGCCAAAAGGTCCAGCGCGTCGCCCATGAGCACCAGTCCGAACTGCACGGCGTACTTCGCCACGAAGGCGGTGGGGATCACCACCATGCTGCGCTTCGTCCCCAGCTTGACAAGCGCCAGACCCACAAGCACCGAGAACCATACCGATCCGATGCCGCCGAACGGGCTGCCCAACGCGACAAGCAGAGGGCTGTCAGCCATCAGCCCGGCGCCCAACATGGCCAATCCTACGGCGAACAGCCCGAGACACGTGAGCGACCAAGGGTTCTCGCGAAACACCGCCGGCTGTCGATACGACGCGACCGCGACTACGACGGAGAACCCCACCCCGCAGTACGTGGAAATCTCGCGCCCGGCAGGGAAGAGGAAGGCGACGCTGGGGAAGATGTACGCGTTCAGCAAATAAGCCGCAATCAGCAGCAGCGCGAGCGATCCGCAGGTTGCGAGGTCGTCGGATCCCAGCCGAAGACCGGCCTCCTCCTCGCCGGATGCGGTATCGCGTGCTTCGACGTGCCTCATGCTTCTCCTTTCGACTCTTCGTAGTGTACCGGAATCGGTTTTCGAGCACATCATCCGTTCGGAAATCGCCTCACCCTCAGAAGGCGAGATTTGCCGTTGACGATGAAGAACCGCCAGATCGCACGGGGGAAAAGAAAGCTCGCGCCCGCAGGGTGAAGCCAGAGGGGCGACCGGGGGGTAAGGTTCGCTCATCAAAACGGCGGCCGGAGGGGCCGTCGGAGGACGAATGCAGGAGGGAACGATGAACGAACAAACGAAGCGTGCGGGATTGTCGCGTCGCGGTTTCTTGGGCCTGGGCGCGCTTGCGGCCGCGGGCTCGGTTATGGGGCTGGCGGGTTGCGCGCCGCAGGGGCAGGGCGCTCAGGCGGTCGCCGAAGAGGGCTCGCAGGGCGCAGCGGTCGACTGGCTGGGCGCCGAACCGGAAATCGCCGCGGGTGACATCGTCAAAACGGAAGACACCGACTTCCTCATCGTCGGCGCGGGCGCGGCGGGTATGTGCGCGGCCGGCACGGCAAGCGATTTGGGAATGGATTTCATCCTGTGCGAGAAGAACGATTCGGTTCAGGAAACCCGCGAGTACCTGGGCGTGGTGAACTCGAAGGCGGCTCTGGCGCAAGGCGGCGAAGTCGACACGATGAAGCTGCTCAACGAGTTGACGCGCTATGCGTCCGGCAAATGCCGTCAGGACGTCATCAAGGTTTGGATCGACGAAAGCGCCGAGCTGCTGGACTGGGTCGATGCGAAAATGCAGGTTACGGGCAAGCAGCTGGTGGTGGACATGCCGCTCGCGCATGCCACCGGCGGCACCGACTACTACCTGCCCGTGCTTCAGCACGTATGGCTTACGCCTTACGAGCCTCCCACCCGCAACGAGGTGCTGCAGGCCTCCATCGAGGAAGCCGGCAACCAGATCCGCTTCAGGCACGCGCTGGTGAAGCTGGTGCACGACGACGGCAAGGTGACGGGTGCCATCTTCGACACTGACGACGGCTACGTGCAGATCAACGCCAAGAGCACGCTGCTGGCAACCGGCGGCTATCCGGCGAATCCCGCGATGATGCGCGCGCTGCAGCCGTCCGCGCTGGCGTGCTGCACGGCGTCGAGCTACGCCATCAACGACGACGGCTACGGTCTGAAGGCCGGCATGTGGGCTGGCGGGGCGAAAGACCCCGATGCCGCGCCGATGATCTTCGACCGCGGCGCCGTGGCTCCGGGCGTGGATGCCGGCTACGTGGGCGAGGGCGACAAGGCTGCGCTGCCGGGCACCATCTTCCAGGAGAACATTGGCAGTCAGCCGTTCATGAAGGTGAACCGCAACGGCGTGCGTTTCGCGAACGAGTCCACGCCCTACGACTTCCTGTGCTTCCAGGCTGCCCAGCAGCCCGGTGGCGTATGGTGCCAGGTGTTCGACGGCAACGCGTCCGAGGACATCCTGCGCTTCTCCACCATCGGCTGCGCGGCGTTCGCCAACCAGATGATGGCTTTGGGCATGCCGGTGGAGGAGTTCTGCAAGGCGGCGCTCGGGCAGGGCATCATGCAGAAGGCCGAAACGCTTGAAGAGCTGGCAGACAAGCTGGGCTTCGAGGGCGAGGCCAAGCGGGCCTTCCTCGACCAAGTGGAACGTTACAACGCGCAGTTCGATGCGCAGAAGGACGACGACTTCGGCAAAGAGGCCTACCGTCTGTCCGCGCTGCGCACGCCTCCGTTCTACGGTTGCTGGTTCGGCGGGTCGATGTTGACCACGCTCGATGGTCTGCGCATCAACAAGGACTGCCAGGTGCTTGACGCCGACGACCAGGTGATCGACGGTTTGTATGCGGCGGGCGACGTGTCCGGCAGCTTCTTCAGCGGCAACTACCCCGAATACATTGTAGGATGCGCCTCGGGCCGCACGTCCACCCAGGGTCGCCACGTCGCGCGTTTTCTGGCCGGCGATCTGTAAGCGCTTGCTTTCCAACCTGCCCTCCCTCCCTGTGAAGCGCCGCCCCGTGCGGCGCTTCGCGCGCATGGGCGGCGAGCAAACCTCGTTCCCTTGTCTCCCTTGTCTCCTCGAACCCGCGCAATTCTCATGTAATCGGCTTCAAGTTTCGATGACGGCCGCGGAATGCGTAGCGGGTTCGGTGCGGGATTTGCTATCATCGACGCTTATGACGCGACGCAAGAAACATGGATGGTTGAAGACGATGCTGGGTTTGATGCTCGGATGCATGCTCGTGGTCGTCGCCGTGTTCGCGGCGACGAACGTGGCGACCATCGCCACGACCAAAGATCGTATCGTCGAGCCGCAAGCGGCGGTCGGCTTCGATGCCGACGCGATCGTTGTGCTGGGCGCATCCGTGTTCGCCGACGGCACGCCGTCGGGCATCTTGCGGGATCGGCTGGACGACGGCATCGCGCTCTACAAGGAAGGTGTGGCGCCGAAGCTCATCATGAGCGGTGACAACAGCACCGTGTCGTACAACGAGGTGCAGGTTATGAAGGATTACGCCATTTCCCAAGGCGTGCCGAGCTACGACATCTTCTGCGACCATGCAGGCTTCTCCACGTACGAGAGCATGTATCGTGCGAAGCACGTGTTCGGCGCCGAGCGCATCGTGGTGGCCACCCAGACCTATCATCTGTATCGTGCGCTGTACGCCGCGCAGGGTCTTGGCCTCGATTCCCTCGGCGTGGCCAGCGACTACCATGACTACTCCAAGCAGCTCCAGTACGATCTGCGCGAGATCCCCGCGCGCACGAAGGACTTCTTCAAGACGCTGTTCAAGGTACCTTCGACGTTCGTGGGCGACCCCATCAGCCTCGATCAGTCCGGCGACGTCACCGAGGGCTGACGGGGAGTGTCAGAGGTGCGTCAGGCGCGCGCGATTCTTACGCTAGCAGCGCCAACAGCGCCTGCGCTTCGCAGGTCACCGGGTCGAGGACGGGGATGCCGGCGGCTCGTTCGAGCTGCGGCGCCAAGCCGATAGTCGAAAACCCCGTGCAGGCGAGCGCGATGACCGCTGCGCCTTCTTCGCGCAGGCGTCGAGCCGTCGTGATAGCGGCGTGTTGACCTGCGGGCGTGTTCAGATCGCGCGTGTCGCGAACGCCGTCGGGCACGAGGTTCGCCAACAGACGCTCGCCCAAGATGCGCGGGAACGCGGGCGGCGCGTCCGGCGTGATGCCGATGACGCCTACCGGCCCCTCGTGAAGCGCCGCGGCGGTGGCCATGCTTTCGCCCGCGCCCACCACCGGCACGCCCACGATGGCGCGCGCTTCGGCTACGCCGGGGTCGTCGGCGCAGCTCACTATGATGCCGTCCGCGTCCTGTTCGACCAGCTGACAGGCAAGCGCAATCACTTTAGGTTCGGCAGTGCGCTTCGTAGCGGCATCGTGCACGCCCTCGGGTTGATCGGGAATGCAGCGCGACACGACGCGCACCTGAGGAAACGCACGCTCGATGAGCAGCCCATGCGCGTCAGCCTGTTCTTGATCCTGCGTGATGACGCGGATGACTCCTACAGTCCAGGTGGGGTGAAAAACGGTATCCATGGCGATCACTCGTACTTTTCGATAAGGTCGATGAGATCCTGCTTCGAATGCAGGGCGGTCTTTTCCAGGATGCGCCGCGTGTGCGTGCGCACGGTGCTCTCGGACACGAACAGCGCCTCGGCGATCACCTTGGCCGAGCGCCCGCGCGCCAGGTAGGGGAGCACCTCGGCTTCGCGGCGGGTCAGCCCGTAGTACGAGGCTATCTGCTCGAGCACGTCGCCGTCGGGCTCGGAGGCGGATTCGTCGCCTCGCGCTTCGTCGGCGGAGGCGATCTGCTGGCGGGGGCAGGCGGCTCCGCATCCCGCTGCGCACGAAACGGCCGCGGCTTTCCCTTCGGCGTCTTTCGCCTTGCTGGCGCCGAAGCTCAAAAACGAGAACCGATTGCCGCCCTGCTGGAACAGCGCCAGCATGGCCAGCACGTAGACCGCGCCCACCGACACGCCGATGACCAGCATGGATGGGCTTTCGGGGATGAGCATCACCACGTAGCCGATGCCGATGCCCACCAGTCGTGCGATGATGGACACCCCTCGCACGATGCCGCCTACCACGAAGCCCGACACGCTGAAGTCGTATGCGGTCGACGCCACCATATACCAGATGATCACGTCGAATACGCCGTAGCACGCGCTCATTACCGTGTTGAGCTCCACCGGGTACGTACTCCAGAACATCGGCATGAGCGCGAACAGCACCACGAGAATGGGCACGATCACCTTGAACGTAAGCGCCAGATCGGTGCGGCGTCGCGCGAACAGCACGAGCCCGATGAGCGCCACGGCGGCCACGATGTTGGCGATAAGCGGCAGCCGGTGAGCCTCGTAAGCCGAGTCGACTGAAGCCACGGTCATCTGCCACACGTAGCCGAACAGGCACGACAGCACGAGGCTGGCCACGATGAGACTGACCAGCGAGCCGAGCGCCGTGCGGTAACGCCCCGAGTCGGCCGTGATTGCGGGCCGATCGTCGGTTTCTTCGCGGTTGCAGCGCGTCAAGCACAGCTGCGAGAGCACGGGCAGCGGCAACATGAGCAGCAGCGCCGGAACCCCCAGCTCCTCCGAGCAGAACGAGAACGCGACGAACAACAGCGCGGTCAACAACAGCACAACGGGCAGATAGAACGAAGTGCGCGACGGATGCATGCGCCCGAGGCACTCGGCCCAGCTTCCCCAGAAGTAGCCGTATCCCACGCCGGCTAGAACGGAGCCCAGCACGAGCGGGACGACGGCCATCGTCTCCGTCAGCAATCCGGCGCTTCCGGCCATGCCCGAGCCTGTCATCAGCACGAGCCCTGTCACGATGCTCACCGTGAACGCCGAAGCGGGCAGTTTGTCGTAGAAGGAGTGGTCGCGTTCCGTGCGCGAGGCCACCAGGAACAGCGTGGTCATGTTCGCGACGAACGAGATGATCACGACGAGCGTCTGATATCCCGTGGTGTTCATCGGCCCCGACAGCAGGATGGAGCTGCGGAACGTGAGCATGCTGCATGCCCAGAAGAAAGCGAGGCCGAGGTGGCGTATACGAAGCGTTTTCCACACCATGCGCATGCTGCGTCGATCGCGCGGGCGCGACAGGCGTTCAGGCATGAACAATCCCTCCTCGTCCTTGGCGCCGCCTGTTTCTCTGAGAACGGCGCATGGCTCCCTTTCATCTTGGAAAAGCTTATCATCAGCGCAAACAATCAAATCATCAATAATTGATGATACTGTCCCGAGACCCTCATCATAGCATTGCCCACGCCGAAGGAAGGGGGCTGCGATGATCGACGGGCAAAATGATACCATAGTAATAGGATTACAGGCGTGCGCTCCGGTTTTCGCGACCGGCTCGATTGACGACGCAGCGGAGGCCGGCGAAGAGGGCTCGTGCTGCAACGGGTTCCAAGTCGATTGGCTGTCCGAAGACGTTCGCCGCTTGCTCGCTGCTCACGGCTTTACCGCCCCCGATCCAGTGGATAGCGTCGCGCGCCGCATGGTGGAGCGCGAGGTGCTCACGCCGGGCATGCCGCTTGCGGCCATGCCGGTGGAATCGCTCTACAAGCCGTGGACGTCTTTGCCGGGCTCGCAGTTCGGCGGAGCGCGAGGGCTGTACTTGGGCGATGCGGCGCGCCATGTGCAGGCGCTCTACGAAGCGCTTAAGGTGGAGATTCCGAAGCGTTTCGCGGCGATGCCCGACCACCTGTCTCTTCTGTGCGAGCTGCTTGCGCTCTACATGGAAGCCGGCAACAAGGAGGCTGCCCGCCTGCTTGCACAGGATCACTTCGACTGGCTCGACGCCTACGACGCGGCGCTCGACGAGCGCGCGGAGCGGGCGGCCTCGGCTTCGGCCTTCGACGAGGAGGAGCGCGCCGCTCTGGCGCGCGGCATCGGCCAGGTGCGCGCGTACGTTGCGCTTCTGGGCGAGCTCGCGCGACATGCGGGGCAGGGCGCACCGACGCCGAACGAGGCGAAAACGGCACCAACAAGGGAGGAAAGAAAGGAAGCGAAATGAACTCATCCGTAACACGGCGGACGTTCCTCAAGGGGTCGGCGGCCACGGCGGCGCTGGCTGCGACGGGCGCGGGCGTGTGCTCTCTCGGCGCATGGCAGGCCGAGGTGGCTCACGCCGAAGGCTCGTACGAGCGCAAAGAAGGCGCATCGCTCTGCAACGGCTGCTCCAGCAAGTGCGGCCTCGTGGCCACCACGCTGGGCGGCCAGCTGTTCACGCTGCGCGGCAGCGACGTGCATCCCTACGCCAAGGGCACCATCTGCGGTCGAGGTCACGGCGTGGCGCAGATCGCCTATTCCGACGAGCGCCTGACCCAGCCCATGCGCCGCGCGGCCGACGGTTCGTTCGAAGCTATCGACTGGGACACCGCGTTTTCCGAAATCGGCGCCAAGGTGAAGGACATTCTGGCCAAGAACGGCCCCGAAGCCCTGGCAATCGTCCAGGATCCGCGCCCTTCGGGCAAGGAGTACTCCAAGCGCTTCATCAACGCGCTCGGTTCGGCCAACATCTACACGCACGGCGCGGCCTGCAACTCCTCGAAGGAGGCGGGCTTCGCGCAGACCATCGGCACGGGCAACTTCTCGGTCGATTTCGGCAACTCCAAGATGGTCGTGTTCATCGGTCGCAGCTACGGCGACGGCATTCGCCCCTCGTCGGTGCAGAGCCTGGCCGCCGCGGCCGACAAGGGCACGCGCATCGTCATCGTGGATCCGCGCCTCAACAACTCGGGCATCTTCGCCACCGACTGGGTGTCCATCAAGCCCGGAACCGACCTGGCGTTTCTGCTGGGTATCTGCAACGTGCTCATCGAAGAGGACCTGTACGACCATGAGTTCGTCGAGCAGAACGCCGTGGGCTTCGACGAGTTCGCCGCGCAGGCCAAGGAGTACACCCCCGCGTGGGCCGAGCAGCAGTGCGGCGTGCCGGCGGCCACCATCGAGGAGATCGCCCGGGCGCTTGCCAAGGCCGCTCCGGCCGCGGCCGTCGAGGCTTCGTGGCGCGCGGCGTTCGGATGCGCGCATCAGAACTCGTTCGACACCGCCCGCGCGGTGACGGCGGTGAACGCGCTTCTGGGCAGCTGGGGCGCGAAGGGAGGCGCGCTGCTCACGTCCTCGCCGAAGGCGGGCGACATCGACAAGCAGAAGTTCCCCTCCGCTCCGAAGCCCGAGGCCAAGCGCGTGGGCGACAAGGAGTACCCGCTCGCTCCCAGCGGCATGGGATCGAACCTGGCCGTGCTGCAGGCGGCGCTCGACGGCGCTATGAAGGGCGTGTTCTTCTACAACTCCAACGCCGTGCAGGGCTACGCCCAGCCGAAGGTGTGGCGCGAGGGGTTGGAGAAGACCGATCTCGTGGTCACCATCGACGTGCAGATGTCCGAGACGGCGCTCGCGTCCGACTACGTGCTGCCCGAGTGCACCTACCTCGAGCGCATGGAGCTGCCCGAGTTCATCGGCGGCAAGAAACACTACGTGGCCATGCGCACGCAGGTGCTCGAGCCCATCCACCCCGAGACGAAACCGTGCGATGAGATCTTCGCCGGCCTGGCCGAGGCGTGCGGCGTGGGCGAGTACTTCCCGTTCACGGTGGAGGAGCTTGCAGCCGCCCAGCTCGAGACGGTGGGCGTGAGCCTGGACGAGCTCAAGGAGAAGGGCATCGTGGAGCTTCCCGATCCCGGCTTCGAGTACAAGACCCCCAAGTTCAAAACCCCGACGGAGAAGTTCCAGTTCTCGTCCGAGGCGGTGGGCGAGGCGGGCCTCAACCCGGTCATCGGTTGGATGCCGCGCCTCGTGGAGCCCAAGCAGGGCGAGTTCTACCTGGTGGGCGGCAAGCAGGGCATCCACTCGCACACGATGACCCAGAACGTGGCCACAATGAACGCCATCTCGCGCGAGTACGGCTTGGAGCGCGCGTGGATCTCGGCGCAGGATGCCGCCGACCTGGGCATCGCCGACGGCGATATGATCGAGATCGCCTCGAGCGAGCATACCGGCCAGGTGGCGGCGCGCGTGACGCAGCGCATGCGCCCGGGCGTGGTGTTCCTGCCCACGCACTACGGCGGATCGTCGCCGTACCAGAGCCGCGCCTACGAGTTCGGCTTGAACATGACCGATTTCGTGCCGTTCCACATGGAGCCCGGCACGGGTGCCACCATGAGCCAGGAAGTGGCCGTCACGGTGAGGAAGGTGGAGGCGTAACATGACCCGCTACGGAATGCTCATCAACACCAAGAAATGCGTGGGCTGCTACGCCTGCCGCATGGCGTGCCAGATGATCAATAAGCTGGAACCCGAAGAGGCGTTCATCAGCTACAAGGAGATCGAGCAGGGAACGTATCCCAGCGTGTACGCCGAGACCGTGCCCGTGCAGTGCATGCACTGCGAGAACGCCCCCTGCCAGCAGGTGTGCCCGACGCACGCCACCTACACCACCGATTCCGGCGTGGTGCTGGTAGACGAGGAGAAGTGCATCGGCTGCAAGTACTGCATGGCGGCGTGCCCCTACGGCGTGCGCATCCAGATCGAGAAGACCGGCGTCATCGAGAAGTGCCGCTTCTGCTGGTACGAGGGCGAGCCGGGCAACCCGCCGGCGTGCGGGGGCACCTGCATCTCGGGCGCGCGCGTGTTCGGCGACCTCGACGATCCCGACAGCGACATCTCGCGCGAGATCGCCCGCACGAACGCCCAGCCTATCGCGGGCGACCTGACCGAATCCAAGATCTATTACGTGAGGTGATGAACCATGGTTTGGGGACCTATGATCGCATGGTACCTGTTTCTGGCCGGCGCGTCGGCAGGTGCCTTCCTGACCTCGGCTTTCGTTGAGGTGAAATATCCCGAGAGCGTGAAGATGCGCGTGGCCGGCCGTATCATCGCCCCAATTTTCCTGGGGATCGGCCTGGTCATGTTGATGCTGGACGCCGAAGCCGGCCTGCACAACCCGCTGCGCTTCTTCTGGCTCATCGCTAACCCCGGTTCCGTGATGACGCTGGGCGTGTACTTCATCTGCGTGTTCATGCCGGTGGCGCTGGTTTCCGCGCTGCTGGAGGTGCTGAAGAAGCCCGTGCCGAAGTGGCTCACGTGGATCGGCATCGTGTTCGCGTTCGCCGTGGCGGCCTACACCGGCTTCCTGCTGGGCGTGGTGAAGGCGTTCCCGCTGTGGAACAACGCGGTGCTGCCCATCCTGTTCGTGGTGTCGGCGCTGTCGGCGGGCCTTGCGGCCACGTCGCTGGTGGGCCTGCTGGTGGATCGCGAGCGCTTCGAGCAGATGTGGCTGATCAAGAAGTCGCACGTCATCCTGTCGGCCATCGAGATGGTGGTGCTGGCCACGATGCTGGTCATCGTGAGCGCCGGCAGCGTCGAAGGTGCGGCGTCGGTCTACTCGCTCGTGGCCGGGCAGTACGCTCCGGCGTTCTGGGGAGGCATCGTCCTTCTGGGCCTCGTGGCACCGTTCATCATCGAAGGCTACCCGGTGTTCATCACGAAGCGCGTCGAGACGTCGATGACCTCGATGGTGGTCAGCGTCATCGGCGAGGCGGGCGTGCTGGTGGGCGGCTTCATGCTGCGCCTGCTGGTGGTTCTGTCGGCGCTTCCGGTGCTGTACCTGTAAGCTTTGCCTATTCCGACAGGCGCCGCAACCCCCTCTGCGGCGCCTTGCACGAAGCGGGCCCTCGCACGATGCGAGGGCCCGTCGTGCGTGAAGGGCTTGGCATGCGGCGCAGGGAGGCCTCTTCCGCAGAGCGCCCGGCGGCGCCCTCGGTCCGCCGGGGCTCGGGAGGACTCGCATATCGGCGCGATCTCTGCCAACACTCGCGGGTTCTTGCGCGGGTGCAGCAAAGGTGTGACAAAGGGACGGGTGATTCGACACCCTTTACAGTGTGTCGAATCACCCGTCCCTTTGTCACGCGGCTACCGGTATTTCTCGATGAGGTCGATGACCTGCTGTTTGGAGTGCAGGTCGGTTTTCTCCAGAATGCGGCGGGTGTGGGTGCGGATGGTGTTCTCGGACACGAACAGGGCATCGGCGATGACGCGCGCCGAACGGCCGCGCGCGATGAAAGGCAGCAGCTCGGCCTCGCGTCGCGTCAGGCTGAAGTCCTCGGCGATCTGCTCGAACACGGCTTCTTCGCTGAGGGGCGCGTCGTCCGGCCGGGTTTCGGGAGCTGCAGGGGCAATGGAGGCTGCGGGAGCTTCAGCCGCCTGCACGACGGGGGCGATGACGGCGGCCGGCGCGTTCGCCGGCTCTGCGGGCGGTGCGTTCGTCGCAGGTGCGGCCGCCTTCTTTTCGATCGGCTCGTCCTCCACCACGATCGGCATGCCCTTGCGACGCGTGCGGTAGAACAGTCCCAGCATGGCAAGCACGTACACTGCGCCCACCGATATACCAACGATCAGCAACGACGGGCTTCCCGGCACGAGCATGAGCAGATAGCCGATGCCGATTCCCAGCAGGCGCGCCAGGATTGACAATCCGCGCACCAGAGCGCCGATGACGAAGCCCGAAACGGCGAAGTCGTAGGAGGCCGACACCACCATGTACCAGATGATCACGTCGAACGTCCCGTAGCATGCGCTCATCACGGCGTTGAGCACCACGGGGCTCGTCTCCCAGAAGAACGGAAGCACGGCGAACAGGATGACGATGACGGGCACGATGACACGGTATGCCAAGGCCAGGTCAAGACGCTTGTGGGCGTATAGCACAAGCCCGATCAGGCATACGGCCACCACGAGGTTCGCAACGAGCGGCGCCTGGTGCGCCTCGTTCACCGATCCCACCGACAACACCGTCATCTCCCACACGAGCCCGAACAGCAGCGATAGCACGAGGCTGGCCACGATGAGCGTGACCAGCGAGGCGAGCGCCGTCAGGTAGCGTTTCGAATCCACGGTGCGCGCGTAGCGCCCGTCGGGAACCTCTGCATGGCACCGGCGCAGGCAGACGAGCGACAGCACGGGAAGCGGCAGCATCAACAGCAGCGGCGGGGCGCTTTCGTATTCGGCCGAGAGCGAGATGATCAGGAACAGCGCAGCTGTCAGCAAAAACGCCATCGGCACGTAGAACGACGTGCGCGAGGGGTGCATGCGCCCGAGGTACTCCGCCCAGCTTCCCCAGTAATAGCCGTAACCCACACCCGTCAGCACCGATCCTCCCACCAGCAGCGCCATCATCGTCGCGTCGCTTCCCAGGCGTCCGGCGACGTCGATGACCACGAGACCGATCATGATGAGCGCGCAGAACAGCCATCCGGGAAGGCGGTCGAACGTATGCGGATCGCGTTCCATGAACGCGGCGATGGCGAACAAGGTGGTCATGTTCGCGATGAACGAGACCAGCACGACGAGCGTCTCGAGCTCGGGCGTGTTCGCGGGCCCCTGCAGCAGGATGGAACTGCGGAACGTGAGCATGCTGCACGCCCAGAAGAAGGCGAGGCCGACGTGACGGAATCGCAACGTCTTCCAAACCATCCGCATGCTGCGGCGGTCGCGCGCGACCGCGATCCGAGTGCTCACATTCCTCCCTTTCCCGGTCGACGAACGGGTAGCCGTTCCGTGTCGAAGCCGCTTAACAACCGTGCTGATGACCCTATTCATCAGGTAAAACGTTCAAATCACCAGAAACTGATTACCCGACCCGTTCCGGTCGCGCCTAGGATTGGCGATGACGAGAAAGGACGGATCGTGTCCGTTATGACGAACGTAGCCTACATATTATCGCTCATTGCACCGCTTTTTTCCTACCTGAAAGAAGAGGATTACGTCTCCATGCAGCAAAACCTTGCATGGCTGGACGTGCGCGCGGCGGCAGGCGCTCCGCTGCAAGAGGCACTGTCGCTTCCGACATGGCCCGCTCGCTCGTCGTTTCAGAATGAACTGCTGGTGCCAGGCATGCCGCTGGCCGCTATGCCGGTGGAGTCGCTGTACAAGGCGTGGTCCACGCAGCAGGGCAACGCGTTCGGCGCTACGCGCGGGCTGTACTTAGGCGATCCTGCGCGGCATTTGTCCCAGGTGTATCGAGAGCTGGCCATCGAAGTCCCCGCGGAGTTCGCCTCGATGCCGGACCATCTGACGCTGGAGCTGGAGCTGCTGGCGCTGCTGCTGGACGCGGGCAACGGAGAAGCCGCCCGCCAGCTGGCTGCCGACCATCTCGATTGGCTTGACGAGTACGACGCTGCGTTGGCCGACCGCGCCGACATAGTGGCGCATAACGAAGCGCTCCCGTCGGTGCGCCGCCGGAACCTGCTGGACGGCATCGCGTTTTTGCGGGCTCTCGCGGCGCTCGCGCAGCGGACGGTGGGCGAAGCGCTCGCCTTCGCGAACGCCGCCGAAGGAGAGGCCGTCGCCGTATGACCTACCCGGCGTCCGCTGCTGCAAGCAGGCGCCGTGCCCATAGGTGAACAAGCAAGACGAGTGAACGATAAGAAAGGGAGGAAAGGAATGAGGGAGACAACGGTATCGCGTAGAACGTTTCTCAAGGGTTCGGCCGCTACGGCTGCGCTCGCCTGCGCCGCGGGTTCCATCTCGCTTGGCTCATGGCAGGCCGAGCGCGCGGCAGCGGCCGAACCGGCGGTCACGGCCACGGCCCCGTCGCTGTGCAACGGTTGTTCCAGCAAGTGCGGGCTTATCGCCACGACGGTGGACGGCCAGCTCTGGACGCTCAAGGGCAACGAGGTCCATCCGTACTCGAAGGGACGCATCTGCGGGCGCGGCCACGGTCTTGCCCAGATGGCGTACTCCGACGAGCGGGTCACGCAGCCTTTGCGTCGCAAGGACGACGGCACCTTCGAGCCCATCGACTGGGACACCGCGTTCAAGGAGATCGGCGCGAAGGTGCAGGACATCATCGCCAAGAACGGGCCTGAATCGCTGGCTATCATCCAGGATCCGCGTCCGTCGGGCAAGCAGTACTCCGCCCGCTTCATGAACGCGCTGGGTTCGGCGAACGTGTACGCGCACTCTTCTTCGTGCAACCTGTCGAAGGAGAGCGCCTACCAGCTGACCATCGGCGCCACCGGCTATTCGAACGACTTCGCCAATGCGAAGATGGTCATGTTCATCGGCCGCAGCTACGGCGACGGCATCCGTCCCTCGTCGGTGCAGAGCCTGGCCGACGCCGCCGAGCACGGCACCCGCGTGGTCATCGTCGACCCGCGCCTCAACAACTCCGGCATCTTCGCCAGCGACTGGGTGCCCATCAACCCCGGCACCGACCTGGCGCTGCTCATGGCAATGGCGAACGTGCTCATCGAGGAAGACCTCTACGACCACGATTTCGTGGAGCAGAACACGTACGGCTTCGAGGAGTTCGCCGAGCAAGCCAAGGAGTACACGCCCGAGTGGGCCGAGAAGATCACCGACGTCCCGGCCGAGACCATCCAGGAGCTTGCCCGCTCCATGGCGAAAGCGGCTCCGGCGGCTTCCATCGAGTCGGGTTGGCGCTCGGTCATCGGCTGTTCGTACAAGAACTCGTTCGAGACGGCGCGCGCCATCACGGCCATCAACTCGCTTCTGGGCTGCTGGGGCGCGAAGGGCGGCGCGCTGATCACGTCCTCGCCGAAGGCCGGCGCTATCGAGGACGCCCGCTTCAAGGCGCCCGCGAAGCCCGCTGCCAAGCGCATCGGCGATGCGGAGTACCCGCTGGTCCTGGCCAGCGCCGGCACCAACGTGGCTGCGTTGCAGGCGACGCTCGAGGGTGAGATCAAGGGCCTGTTCTTCTACAACTCGAACGCGGCGAAGGGCTACGCGCAGCCGAAGAAGTGGACCGAGGCTCTGGAAAAGACCGACCTCGTGGTCACCATCGACGTGCAGATGTCCGAGACGGCTCAGCAGTCCGACTACGTGCTGCCCGAGGTCACGTACCTGGAGCGCCTGGAGCTTCCGGAGTTCGTGGGAGGTAAGAAGCACTACGTCGGCATGCGAACAGTGGCCTTGGAGAAGATCCATCCCGAAACGAGGACGTGCGACGAGATCTTCAACGGCCTGGCGGAAGCGTGCGGCGTGGGCGAGTATTTCCAGTTCACCGCCGAGGATTGGGCTGAGGCGCAGCTGGCAACCGTGGGCGTGTCGCTTGACCAGATGAAGAAGGAAGGCGTGGTGGAGCTGCCTGACCCGCACTTCGAGTACGGCGTGCCCACGTTCAAAACGGCGTCGGGCAAGTTCGAGTTCAAAACCGACAAGGTGGGCGAGGCCGGCCTCAATCCGGTGATCGGCTGGATTCCGCGCAAGGTGACGCCCCAGAGCGGCGAGTTCGCCATCGTGGGCGGCAAGCAGGGCATCCACTCCCATACCATGACCCAGAACATCGAAGCCCTGCACGCCATCTCGCGCGAATACCACATGGAGCGCCTCTGGATGGCCGCCAAAGACGCTGCCGACCTGGGCGTGCAGACAGGCGACACCGTGGAGGTGTCGTCGAGCGAGCACACCGGCCAGGTGGAAGTGCGTGTGACGCAGCGCCTCAAGCCCGGCGTCGTGTTCCTTCCCACGCACTACGGCGGCGACGCGCCTGCACAAACCCGCGCATACCATTACGGCATCAGCCTGACCGACTTCATCCCGCTGGACGCGGAGCCGGGCGTCGGCTCCATGATGAGCCAGGAAGTTGCAGTCACGGTGAAGAAAGTGGAGGCGTAACATGACCCGCTACGGAATGCTGATCAACACGAAGAAGTGCGTCGGCTGCTCGGCCTGCCGCATTGCTTGTCAGATGAAGAACCATCTGGATCCCGAAGAATCGTTCATCAAGTACCACGAGATCGAGACGGGGGAATACCCCAACGTGTACAACGAGATCGTCCCCACCCAGTGCATGCACTGCGAGGACGCGCCTTGCGCTGCCGTGTGTCCGACGCATGCCACCTACATCACCGATTCCGGCGTGGTGCTGGTGGACGAGGAAAAGTGCATCGGCTGCAAGTACTGCATGGCTGCGTGTCCTTACGGCGCCCGCATCGTGCAGGAGAAGACCGGTGTGGTGGAGAAGTGCCGCTTCTGCTGGGACGGCGAAAAACCGGGCAATCCGCCGGCGTGCGTGGGAACCTGCATTTCGGGTGCGCGCATCTTCGGCGATCTGGACGACCCGGATAGCGAGATCAACCAGGCTATCGCGAAATACCACGCACAGCCGCTCGCTGACAACCTGACCGTTTCGAAAATCTACTACGTGAGGTGATGAACCATGGTTTGGGGACCTATGATCGCATGGTACCTGTTTTTGGCCGGCGCGTCGGCGGGAGCGTTCCTGACGTCCGCGTTCGTCGAAGCCAAGTACCCCGAGAGCGTGAAGATGCGCGTCGCTGGCCGCATCATCGCTCCCATCTTCGTCGGCATCGGCCTGCTCATGCTCATGTTGGACGCCGAAGCCGGTCTGCACAACCCGCTGCGCTTCTTCTGGCTCATCTCGAACCCCGGTTCCGTGATGACGCTGGGCGTGTACTTCATCTGCGTGTACATGCCGGTGGCGCTTGCCGTGGCCGTTCTCGAGATACTCAAGAAGCGCGTGCCGAAGTGGCTCACGTGGATAGGCATCGTCGCGGCGTTCGCCGTGGCGGCCTACACCGGCTTCCTGCTGGGCGTGGTCAAGGCGTACCCGCTGTGGAACAACGCCATATTGCCCATCCTGTTCGTGGTGTCGGCGCTGTCGGCGGGCCTCGCTGCCACGTCGCTCGTGGGGCTGATCGTGGATCGCGAGCGCTTCGAGCAGATGTGGCTGATCAAGAAGAGCCACGTCATCCTGTCCGCCGTTGAAATGGTCGTGCTGGCCACGATGCTGATCATCGTGAGCGCCGGCAGCTTCGAAGGCGCCGCGTCGGTCTACTCGCTCGTGGCCGGGCAGTACGCTCCGGCGTTCTGGGGCGGCATCGTCCTTCTGGGTCTTGTCGCGCCGTTCCTTATCGAGGGCTACCCGGTGTTCATCGCCAAGCGCGTGGAAACGTCGACGACCTCGATGGTGGTCAGCGTCATCGGCGAGGCCGGCGTGCTGGTGGGCGGCTTCATGCTGCGCCTGCTGGTGATTTTGGCCGCCCTGCCCGTGCTGTTCCTCTAGCTCACCCGTGCGCCCCGCCCACCCCCTGGCGGGGCGCTGGCGGCCGGATTCCCCCTCCCTTTCTCTTCCGGCCGCTTTTCCTCTTTCATGGGCGCTGCGCACTCCCCCTCCGCGCAGCGCCCGTCTGTATTCCGACGAATCGAGGTGGCATCTATGGAAGAATCCCACGTTCCGCATTGGGGCATGGTCATCGATCTTGCGAAGTGCGTCGGGTGCGATTCGTGCACCGTGGCGTGCAAGGCCGAGAACCGCACGCCTCCGGGCGTCACGTACAACGTGGTGCTGGAACAGGAGACGGGCGCGTATCCCAACGTGCGTATCGAGGCGATCCCCCGTCCCTGCATGCAGTGCGAGAACCCCGCCTGCGTGTCGGTATGCCCGGTGAGCGCGACGTACCGCGGCGATGACGGCATCGTGGTCATCGACGCCGACCGTTGCATAGGCTGCAAATACTGCATCGCCGCGTGCCCGTACGGCGCGCGCTCGGCCGACGAGGGTTCGTCGTACGCAGTCGAGATGCAGGCGGCCGATCAGGTGACGGCGCCCGAGTACGGCGTGGACCACGGCGCGCGCGGGAAGTACCGGGGCACGTACGGCACCGTGCGCAAGTGCACGTTCTGCGCGCACCGCATCGCCGAGGGCGAGGCGCCCGCGTGCTGCGAGACGTGCATCGGCGACGCGCGCTACTTCGGCGATCTGAACGATCCGTCGTCGAAGGTGGCGCAGCTGGCCGCTTCGCCGCGGGCGTTCCGCCTGCGCGAGGAGCTGGGCACGAACCCGTCCGTCTACTATCTGAAATGAGCGAGGTGAGCATCTATGGCATCTGAAACGAAGCGCAGGCGCTGGCTGCCGGCACCGTTCTCGCGCCGTGCTACCATCGTGTGGGCGGTGATCGTAGCCGTGCTGCTGGTTGCGGGCGCGTACTTCATGTACGACCGCTTGGCGAACGGACTGGGCATGGCGGGAGCCACGAATTCCGTGCCCTGGGGCTTGTGGGTGGTCGTCTACATCTGGTTCTCCGGTTTGGCGGGCGGCTTGTACCTCCTTTCGGCGCTGGTCTACCTGCTGAGGATTCCCCGCTTCGCGCCCGTCGCGCGCATGGCGCTGGGTTTGAGCGTGGTGTCGCTTGTCGTGTCGATGATATTCATCGGCATCGACCTGGGCGCCATCCGGCATTCGCTGGGAACGCTGCTGTTCTTCCATTGGTCGTCGCCGTTGGCCTGGGAGATCAAGGCGTATATGTTCTTCATGGTCGTGGCCGTCGCACAGTTCGTGCTCGTGCTGCTGAACGACAAGCGAGCTGCCGAGGCTGCTGGCGAGCCCAGCATGGAATCGCTTCGGCGGCGCGGCAACGTGAACCTGGCCATCCGCGTGCTGGCCGGGGTGGGCGTGGCCACGTCGTTCGTGGGCCCTCCGGGCGGTACGGGCATGTTCTTCGCTGCGGTGAAGACGCGCGGGCTGTGGGAGGGCGGCATCACGTCGGTGCTGTTCTACGTCATGGCCGTGGTGACGGCTGCCGCGTTCCTGATCGTCGCATATCGGCTGCTCGCGCGGCTGCGCGGGGCGCGGCCGGACGGTAGCGCGCTCGTGGGTCTGAACCGCGTGCTGGCGGCGTCGCTGTTCGCGCTGGCGTTCTGCGTGTTCTTCCAGATCGCCCCGCCGTTGCTGTCGGGCGATCCGGCGTCGGCGACGGCCGTGGGCGTGATGGTGTCGGGTTCTTTGGCGCCGCTGTTCTGGATCGGCGAGATCGGCCTGGGACTGGCGGTGCCCGCGGCGCTGTTGGCCGTGGGGGCGTTTCGTTCGCGCTGCGCGGCCGGCGGCGTTTGGACGGTCGCTGCTGCCGTCTCCGCCATGGCGGGCATCCTGGCGCTGCGCTACGTGCTGGTGGTGGCAGGGTTCTCGGTTCCGCTTCTGGGCGGCATGCCCCTGCCTGCGTACGTGCCCACTTTGGGCGAGGCGATGGTGACGCTGTTCGTTCTGGGATTGGCCGTCGGCTGCTACGGACTGGCTGTGCGCCTGCTGCCGCTCGAGCGCAGGAGCGCGAGCGAGGGCGAGGCGCGGTTGGAAAGCTCCTACGAGGGCGCAGGTTCGGCCGCCGTGTCGTGCGGCGGGGTTTCGACGGGCAAGGAGGTGCGCGATGGAAGCGCAGCATAAAGACGGACGGCGATGCGATGCCGCAAGCGAGCCTCAGCGTTCGAGCTTGTTCGGAACGCCTTCGCGGCGCGCCGTGGTCGGCGCCGGTTGCGCGGTCGCCGCAGGCGCCTTGGTCGCCGGAGGCGGGCTGGGCGCGTACATGGCCGCTGATGACCCGCTGACCGACGAGCCTCACGGGCGCGGCAACGCCACCGGCGCGTGCGCGGCCGACGACGTCATCCTGTCCATGTGCAACAACTGCAACAGCTACTGCACCATCAAGGTGCGCGTGACCGATGCGGCCGACGGCAAGCAGGCGAACGACGGCGCCACCGCGCTGGTGCGCAAGATCGCGGGCAATCCGTACTCGCCGCTCAACTCGCAGCCCTACGCGCCGATCCCCTACGCTACGCGGCCCGAGGAAGCGCTCGCCCCCGGCGACGACATGGCCGTGGCCGGTCGCGCTTCGAACGGGGGCATGATATGCCTCAAGGGCCAGGCGGGCATTCAGCTCGTGCACGACCGGTTCCGCATCACGCAGCCTTTGCGCCGCGTGGGGGAGCGCGGGTCGGACGAGTGGGAGACGGTCAGCTGGGACACGGCCCTCGACGAGATCGTGAACGGGTCGCCCGCGCTGGGCACGCCGGGCATCGCCGAATGGTACGCCTACGCGCCGAAGAAGCAGGTGGAGGCCGATGTCGCGCTTGTGGAGTCGGGCGAGATGACCAAGGACGCCTTCGCGGCGAAATGGGCCGACAAGCTGATCGACGTGGAGCATCCCGACCTGGGCCCCAAGTCCAACCTGTTCTGCTCGGCCGGCGGCGACCGCATGTTCCTCATCGGGGACCGCTTGACGCAGCTGGGGTTCGGCTCGGTCAACAACTTCAACCACGGCGGCGTGTGCGGCATGACGGGCGTCATGGCCAACGTGCGCACGCACCCCACGACGAACCATAAGCGCATGTACGCCGACATCGACCATTGCGAATGCCTTATCATCTGGGGCACCGAGCCCATGACGGCGAACAAGGGTCCGTCGTGGCTGGCTCCGCGCCTGTCGGTGGCGCGCGAGCGCGGCATGAAGCTGTACGTGGTCGACCCGCGCCAGGGGCGTAGCGCCTCGAAGGCCGACGTGTGGCTGCCCGTGATTCCCGGCAAGGACGCCGAGCTGGCGTTCGCCATGATGTCGTGGATCATCGCGAACGAGCGCTACGATGCGGCCTACCTGTCGGCGCCTTCGAAGAAGGCAGCCGCGGCGCTGGGCGAGCCCACCTGGTCCGATGCGACGCACCTCGTGGCCGTCGACCTGCCGAACCGGCCCATCGTCACGGCCAAGGCGCTGGGGCGCGCGGGCGAGGTCGGCGCGAACGGCGAGGCGCTGGCCGACGACGCGCGCTTCGTGCTGGTGGACGGCGAGCTGACTCTCGCCGATGCCGCCGAGGGCGCCGCCGATCTGCTAGTGGACGCAGAGATCGACATCAAGGGAAAGCCTGCGCGCGTGAAGAGCGTGTTCCAGCTTTTGAAAGAGCGCGTCGAGGAGCGAACGCTGGAGGAGTACGCCGCCGATGCGGGCATCGAGCCCTCCGTGGTGGAAGAGGTGGCGCGCGAGTTCACGTCGCACGGCAAACGTGCCTGCGTCATGAGCTACCGCGGCCCGGCTATGCACGCCAACGGCTTCGATGCGGTGCGCGCCGTGGGGTATCTCAACTTCCTCATCGGCAACCACGATTGGAAGGGCGGTCACATCGCCGCCGCGGCGAAGTTCGCGCCGTTCGAGGGCCGCTACGACTTGAAGACCGTGCCGGACGCGCATGCCGGATGGGGCATTCCCATCACGCGCCAGAAGACCGAGTACGAGAAGACCAGCTACTTCAAGCAGGACGGCTATCCGGCGCCGCGTCCGTGGTACCCGCTGCCGGGCAACCTGTCGCACGAGATCGTGCCCACCTTGCGCGCGGGCTACGTGTACGATCATTTGGGCGCGCTGTTCATCCATCGCCATTCGCTGGTGGACTCCACGCCCGGCGGGCGGCGACTGGCCGACGTGCTGGGCGACCAGGACAAGATCAACCTGCTGGTGTCGTTCGACGTGGAGATAGGCGACACGTCGCGCTTTGCCGACTTCGTGTTACCGGACAAGGTGTACCTCGAGCGCTTCAGCCAGGAATCCATCTATCCGAACCAGCAGTACCAGCTCATCCAGCTGGGGCAGCCGGCGGTGCGCGCCTTCGACGGCCCGCGCTCGGTGGAGGACGTGTACTTCGACATCATGCAACGCCTCGGGCTGCCGGGCGTCGGCGAGCATGCCGTGCCGGTGGGCAAGGACGGCGACGGCGGCACGGCGGCCCTTTCGACCGAGTACGACTACTGGTTGAAGATGGCCGCGAACATCGCCTACGCCGGCGAGAAGCCGGTGCCGGACGCCGACGACGACGAGCTCGCCCTGTTCGAGCGCGCCCGCAAGCGCGCGCTGGGCGAGGCGTTCGATCTGGAGGCGTGGAAAGCCGCCGTCACCGAAGAGGAATGGCCGAAGGTGGTGTACGTGCTGAACCGCGGCGGGCGGTTCGCGTCGGCCGACCCTGCGAAGGGCGACGGTTACGACGGAGATCTGATCAAGACGAAGTACGCCGGCTTGTGCGCGTTCTACGACCCGAAGACGGCTTCGCTGAAAGACGCGTTGACCGGTGAGAACTTCGACGGATTGGCCCATACGGCGCCGATCGCCTTCGCCGACGGCACGCCGATGGCGCGGCCGGCCGACCGACCGTTCGCGTTCATCAACTGGAAAGCGCGCACGAACGGCACGCACCGCACCATCGCCGCGTCGTGGCTGCGCGAGACGACCACCGAGAACTTCGTATGGATGTCGCCGTCCGACGCTGCCGAGCGCGGCTTGAAGAACGGCGATGCCGTGGAGGTCGTGGGGCCTGAAGGCACGCTTTCCGGTCACGTGCGCGTGACCGAGGGCATTCGTCCCGGCGTGGTGGGGGCCAACTACTCGTTCGGCCAGCAGGGCTACGCCGCGCGCGCGGTCACCATCGACGGCATGTTGACGGGCCCGGCTCCCGATTACCTCGAAGAAGAGGGCATCCTCGACGGCGACGAGCCCGGCAAGCAGAAGACCGGCTTCGCCGGCGGGCGGGGGCGCGGCTTCTGCATGAACGAGCTGCTGCCCGAGGAAACGCTTGCCGGAGGCGGTGGCGTGACCGATCCTATTGGAGGCGGCGCCGCCCAGTTCGACCTCTGGGTGGACGTGCGGAAGGTGTAGGAATTCGGCGCACTCTAGGGCGCGGGGAAGGCCATGCGGTCCAGCGATCTTCCCCGCGCCGATTCGTGATGGGCGCGGCGTGCGGTCGGCGCGGCGTGCGACGTTCGGTTCCCCGGAACCTCTGCCGCTGCCGTGGAGGGGGATGCGCTATGAGGGAGGGCGCGGCAGCCGCGCGCTGGGCGCGAGCTGGTTTGTGAATTTCGCTTGGAGCGGGCCACTTTCTCGAAGATACGGGGGTTTCGGCTTCCGCTATACTTGCCCGCTGTGAAATCGCTTCTGTACATATTCGAGCGCTACACCAGCCTTCGCCAGCTTTCGCGGCGACGCTCGCGCACGGCTGCGTTCCGCGCGCCGGGCGAAGTGGGTCCTGGCGTGTGGCAAGGCCATCGATGAGCGGACTCTCGTAAGCGGACGACCTCGTTCGACGGCCTCCGCGTTTTCGCTTTCCTCATTCATATTCCCCGATCGATCGCCGGCCGTTCTCTTTGTGCGCTTACCTGCGCGCGAGCGAGGGGATGGGCTCGGTTGTCGACGCGTCCGCAAAGGAAGTCGATGCGCTCTTGAACGAACAACAATTGGTTGCTGAACAGCACAAAGTAACCCGCAAGGAAATCACCGTCATCGGCATCGTGCTGGCAGGTGCGTTCCTTGCCATCCTGAACCAGACCGTCCTGTCGCCCGCGCTGCCGAAGCTGATGGACGCGTTCTCCATCTCGGCCGGCACCGCGCAGTGGGTGACGTCCATCTACATGCTGGTCAACGGCATCATGGTGCCCATCACCGGGTTCCTCATCGACCGCTTCTCCACGCGCAAGCTCTTCTTCGTCTCGCTGATGTCGTTCATCGTGGGCACGGCGCTGTGCGCGGGGGCCCCGACGTTCGAGCTGCTCATCGTAGGCCGCGTGCTGCAGGCGGCCGGCGCGGGCGTGCAGCTGCCGCTCGTGGGCGTGGTTCCCATGCTCATCTTCCCGCCCGAGAAGCGCGGCACGGCCATGGGCATGGCCGGCATCGTGATGAGCTGCGCGCCTGCGGCCGGCCCGGTGCTG
The DNA here is from genome assembly GCF_000024265.1 of Eggerthella lenta DSM 2243. Taxonomy (NCBI): domain Bacteria; kingdom Bacillati; phylum Actinomycetota; class Coriobacteriia; order Eggerthellales; family Eggerthellaceae; genus Eggerthella; species Eggerthella lenta. The sequence goes on from NC_013204.1 coordinate 580,080, forward strand.
GCCGGGGGCATCATCGACGCGTGGGGCTGGCGCATGATGTTCTGGGCGATGATCCCGCTGGCCATCCTCGTGCTGGCGGTGAGCTTCTTCCTACTTACGAACGTGGGGGAGCTCAAGCGCCCGCACCTCGACGTGCCGTCCATCGTCCTGTCCACGTTCGCGTTCGGCGGCCTGCTGTACGGTTTCTCCAGTGCAAGCACGCTGGGCTGGGGCAACGCCGTGGTCGTCGGCAGCATCGTCGTGGGCGTGGTCGCGCTCGCGTGGTTCATCCATCGCCAGCTGCATATCGAGGAGCCGCTGCTGCAGCTGCGGGCCCTCAAAACCCCCACGTTCGCGTACTCGGCCGTCATCGTGACGGTGGTCAACTCGGCGCTGGCCGTGGGCAGCGTCATCCTGCCCATCTACCTGCAGAACGTGCTGGGGCTGACGGCGTTCGAAACCGGCATCCTCATGACGCCCGGCGCGGTGGCCACCATCTTCCTGAGCCCGGTCAGCGGCATGCTGTTCGACCGGTTCGGGCCGCGCGTCATAGCCATCATGGGCTTGACGGGGCTCACCGCTTCGCTGGCGGCGCTGTCCCTCGTCGACGACAAGACGATGGTCGCGTACCTCGTAGCGTTCTACGTCATCCAGTCCTCCGGTCTGACGCTGGCGAACATGCCGGTCACCACCTGGGGCATCAACGCGCTGCCGAACGACATGATCGCGCACGGCAACGCCATCAGCAACACGGGCCGCCAGGTGGGCGGCGCAGTGAGCACGGCGCTCATCGTGACGGTGATGACCATGGTGACCGCGGCGAACGCCGAGGCAGGCCCCGTGCTGTCCACGGCGGCGGGCATCGACGTGGCGTACGGGATCTCCGCGGCCGTGGCGTCTGTCGCGCTGGTCATAGCCGTCTTGAAGGTGCGCAACGTCAAGAAGCAGGCGGTCGCCTCGCCTGCATCCCGGGCCGAAGCGCCGCTTGAGATCGAAATGGAAGAAGCTCGGGAAGGAGCTGCACGATGAATCGGACGATCGGCGACATCATGGAGCGGGACGCGTACACGTGCCGCTACGACCAGAACCTCGGCGAGGTGGTAACCCTGTTCAACGAGCTGGGCACGAGCGGGCTCGTGGTGATCGACGAGGATCGCCATGTGGTGGGATTCATCAGCGACGGCGACATCATGAAAGCGGTCGCCGCGCAGAAGACGCGCTCCATCTTCAGCGGTGGGTACTCCAACATGGTGCTGTACGACAGCGAGTCCTTCGAGGAGAAGGCCCGCGCGCTCAAGCGCCGCAACGTCATGGAGCTGGCCGTGCAGCGGGTGCTGTGCGCCACGGCCGACCAGACCATCGGCGAGATCGCCGACGTGCTGGCGAAGAAGAAGTTCAAGAAGGTGCCGGTCATCGATGAGGACGGCAGGCTCATCGGCATGGTGCGCCGCGCCACCATCACCCGCTACCTGTTCGATGTGCTGTTCGGCGAGGAAGAGCCGAGCGCCGAGTAGCGCCGGGGCTTATACTGGCGGCATCAACCGCATCGGTGCGCGTCGAGAAGGGAGAACGTCATGAAGGTGATCGTCGTCGGATGCCACGGGCAGATGGGGCAGCCCATCAGCCGATTCGTCGCCGAGCGCGAGGGTATGGAGCTGGTGGGAGGCGTGGGCCCTGCGGGACGCGACTACATCGGCCGCGACCTCGGCCAGGTGGTGGGCCTCGGACGCGATCTGGGCATCCCCGTGGCGGACGACCTCTCGTCCGTCATCGACGCGTGCGACGCGCTCATTGACGTTTCCAGCGTGGAGCAGTGCCTCGAAACGCTCGACTTGGCCGTGGCGCATGGGAAAGCTCTCGTCACGGCCAGCACGGGGTTCTCGCCCGAACAGTTCGAACGATTCGAAGCGGCCGGCCGGCACATCCCGATCATCTTCAAATGCAACACCTCGAAGATGGTGAACGTGATGCTGAAGTTGGTGGAGATCGCGGCGCGGGCGCTCGTGGACGAGACGGATATCGAGATCATCGACCAGCACGACCGCGATAAGCTGGACGCGCCCAGCGGCACCGCCGTCATCATCGGCAACATGATCGCGGAGCTCAAGGGCACCACGCTCGACGAGCTGGCCGAGTACGGCCGCGAGGGCCACGGCGCGCGCAAGCCGGGCGGCGTGGGCTTCCATTCGCTGCGCGCCGGCGATATCACGAGCGACCACAAGGTGTACTTCGGAGGCATGGGCGAGCGTTTGGAGATCACCCACTACTCCTACAGCGACGACTGCTTCGCCCGCGGCGCCGTGGACTGCGCCGCGTATCTCCAAGGAAAGCCCGCGGGCGTTTACAGCATTAAAGACGTGTTCGACCTGCGTTAGCGTACCGCCCGCCTTCTAGGGGCGGCGGGCTTGGCGGGCGGCCGTCACGAAGAGGGCGCAGGCGATGAGCGCGAGCGCCGCCGCGGGCGCAAGCGGCATCGTGCCACCGAGGAACAGGGCGATCGTGCAGGCGAACAGGGCGCCGGCCAGCACGGCGGCCACCGCCCAGCCTCTTTGGATGCGGGTCATGGCGGCCCTCCTTTCGTCGAAGCATCTACGGTACCAGCTTGCCTTGCAGGGGTGGGGGCGACGCGCTGACATCGAAGTCACGATCGGGCAACACCTTCTCAAACGGGGCGGCGGGTCAGCTGCCCTGCCTGTGCGCGCTCCTAGGATGAGGGCTGTTTATATGACAGCTAGGGGATTCGTCGTGAATCCTGAGGAGGTGAAATCGTATGGATCTCGCATTGCTTCAAATGCCGATGGTTCTGTTCACCACGCTCGTGCCGATGGCTTCGGGCGCGTTCATCGGCCTGGCGCTGGCGTTTCTGACCACGCGTTTCAGCAAGGAGCGCCTCGCCCGCATCGACCGCTGGACGCTGCTTCCGATGGCGATCCTCGCCGTGGGCTACATCGCGTCGTTCGTGGCGCTCTCGTCGCCGCAGTATTCGATGAGCTTGTTCCAAGGCGTCGACATCGCGCCGTTGTCCTTCGTGGGCATCGCTGGCATGCTGTTAATCGCGCTGGCCGTGGTGTACTGGATCATCGCGATGACGGGCAATCTGGACGGGCGTCCGCGCAAGGTGTTCGCCACTGTGGTGGGCGCGGCTTCGCTGCTGCTGTCGCTTAGCATCGGGGTGATGTACATGGGCTCCGCGGTGCTCACCTGGAACTCTCCGCTCGTGCCGCTCGGCATCATCGGGTTCTGCATCGCAGGCGGCGTGCCGCTCGGCGTGCTGGTCGTCGCTCTCGCGGGTGGGATGCCCGAAGCGCGCTTGACGCGGTTGCCAACGGTAGCGCTGGTCACGGCCTTTATCGGCGTGGTGGCGGCCATCGTCGCCGTCAGCGCGCAGCTGCTGTTCGCCCAGTCCACGTTCAACGCGTTCTTTCCGGGCTCCGACGTGCTTCCCGGTTCGTGGGTGTACCTCGTGATATCCATCGTGGGGTTCGTTGTTATGCTGGCGACTCTGCGCGCCACGCTCATGCCCGGCGGCCGCAATGTGGCGGCGATGGGAAGGACGGCGGGTGCTGCGGCGGCCATCCCGCTGCGCGATCGCGAGGACGTCGATGCTGATGCTCCCGTGGGCGTCCGTTCGGCCATCCCGCTGCTCGTGGCCGGCAACGCGGCCGTGCTCATCGGCATCTTCGTGGCGCGCCTCATGTTCTACGCGCTGCAGGTGTAGAGGCTTCGGCCCTCGAGGACCTTCAAGCCGCCGACGCCGGAAAGGCCGTCGGCGGCTTTTTTGTTTTTGTCGCACGCCTGAGCTTGTCGCGTGGCGGCGCGTGTCGCGCGGCGGCACGCGCAGTGGCGGTGGGGGCGCGCGAAGGGGGCAGGCGCGCTGGTGATGCAAATTGTCCCGCGGAGCGGTAAAAACAAGTCAGTTTGGCAATTATGATCGATATAATCATTAAATAGCACATCGCGCTGATCAGGCATTTTGAAAGCACGCCTGACATTTCAGCCCAAGATAGGTGCCAACCGGGCTGAAATCGCGCTCTCGAAATTGCCAAACCGGCTTAGTTTTACCCTCGGAAACGAAATTTCGCCTCATCGGGCGTCGGCGGCGACCCTTCGCTCGCGCTAGCCCTTCGACCGCATGTTGTCCGCTGCTTCGGCGTTTGATCGGCGCTGGATTGGGATGTGACACGCGTGGAAACGACGTTGGAAACGGCGGCAAGGCGCGTGGAATCCGCGTTGGAACGACGTGGGAAACGCGCTTGATTTGGCGGCAACGCGCGTTGGATCTGCGCAAACGAAACGTGAGACCGCGTCGCTATACTGAGAAGCACGGATTCGATCCGGCGGCTTGGTGCCTCGCCCTCTCATTATTCTAGAAGGATGGAGGTGAAGACCATGACCGTTTTGGGGATTGCTTCGTTGGCGATTTTGCTCTTGGAGTTCGCTACCCGCGTCATCGAGCTGTTTCTGGTGATAAGGAGCGCGCTCCTAACCCGCAGGGGAAAGGAGCGCCACAAGTAAACCCAAACCGCCGAAGCGATCCGAGAGCCGTGGGGAGCACCACCTCCCTGCGGCTCGCCCTTATTATACAAAAACGACCGTGCTCCGCCAAGAGGATCGTTGCGCAACGATCGGGACGCAACAGACAGGTGAAAAACGCGCATTCCGGAGCCGGGCGAGGATGGCGGGAGGGAGATCTCCCCGTTCCTTCGTCTCTTTCCCACGCTTTCGCCTTGCGCGCGGCCTTGGCTCGGCGCGTCCGAAACGGTGTAATCATGTGGTAACATGGAACCATCTTCTACATCGGCTTCCCCGCGCCGTGCAGGTGGGGTGGCTCCTCTGATGCAAAGGCGGTACGAGCATGGAGCGTTTGGCGGCGGCCTCGAACACGGTGCCGGGCAAGTCCGTGACCGTCTCCATGAAGAACGGCCGAACGACTACCGACTGCATCGTCGTGCCCGAAGACGGCGACCTGTGACGCTCGTCGCGCCGCTTGCGCCCGGAAGCCCTGCCGCGCCCGCAGAGGCGATGCTCCCTCTGCGGGCGCGGTGTCTCGCGCGAGCGGCAGGAGCTCCGATCAGGACAGCGACCTGCGATGACGGGCGCGCGACGCAAGAACCAGCGCGCCGCTTGCGAGGGCTGCGCCCAGGGCGATGGCGAAAGCCGGGCTGTCGCCGGTAGAGGCGAGCGCCTTCGCAGGGGGCGCAGCCTCGCGTTCCTCATGCCCGGCGGAAGGCTTCTCGCCGATGAGCCCCGGCTGGCTTTGGCCGTCTTTCACCAGGTACGCGTACTCGGTCGCGCTGGCCTCGCCGGTCGTGGGCGTCGCTCCCGCAGGAAGTATCGCCACCTGGAACGCCTTGACGGGGTAGCCGTATCCCGACGTGCCGTTGGCGGTGCCGTCATGCGCCCAAGCCATCCAGCCGACGCCTTTCACGTACAGGCGGTAGTAGACGGTGTAGCGCGCAGCCTCGTCGCCCGACAGGCTGACGCGCAGCGCCTGCACGGGCTGCTCCATCTCGCCCGCGATGTCGCCGTTCTCAACCGCCGGGCTCCACCCGCTTCCGTTGTCGACCGCGTAGGAAACGTTCAAGCCGCCGATGGACGTCTCGATGCGCAGCGCGGTCACGTCGTGGCCGGCGGCGTTTCCGCTCGTCTGCCCGTCGATGCTCCAATCGACGCCGGCGTCCTCGTAGGCCCAGCCGTCCTCGAAGCTGTGCCACTGGTAGTACACGGCGGCCTCGGTGGGGGCGAGTGCGATGGCGAAGGTTCCGTCCAGGTTCCTCTCGCTCAGCCCGCTGTAATTGCGGCCGTTCCACGAGGCGACGACCAGCTTGTCCGTCGCCTCGAGCGGCGTGAGGTGCAGGTAGAGCGCGCCTTGGTCGTCGGTCTGGACGTCGCGCATGCCGTAGGTGCTGCCGCCGGTCGGCTCTTCCACGAATTCCGTGTCGAGCAGGCGCATCTGCAAGGAGGAGATGGGCGTGTTCGCCGGAAGCCCGTGTATCGTTACAAGCGAGAGGTCGTCGTTGTTTTCGTTGACGAAGCGCTGCTCGTCCTCGGAGGCAAGAGACGTTGCTTCCTCGTCCAGGTCGGACGCGAGCGCGACGGGGGAGGCGAGCAGGAAGTTCAACGCTGCCGGAGCCGGCGAAGCTGATGCCGACGCCAAAGACGCCGCCCTCGTTGAAACCGCCTCGTTGCATTTTACCGTCCCGCCGGTGATGACGGGCGCCTTGACGGAGCTTGTGATAGCCGCGACCCGGCCGGCTCCATGAGTGCCCAGCCCGCCGACGGCGTTGACGGTGCCCCCGCTGATCTTGATTTCCCCGCACGAGCCGCCGACGCTGCAACCTATGGCTGCAGACAGGTCGCCGCCGTGCGCGTTCACTATGCCGCCGCTGATGGTGATGGAGCCGCACGAGCCGTAATGATCCGACCCGATGCCAGCGACGAACTTGGAGCCTTTGGCGGTAACCGACCCGCCGCTGACGGCGATGGACTTGCTCGCCGTGATCGCTGCGCTTCCACTCGACTGACTGAGCGCTTCGACAGTGCCTCCGGAAACAACGAGCTTGCCTGCAGTAATGCCATTACCGCCCGTTACTCCCGAATGAGCGAGAACCGTGCCGCCCGCTATCGAGATGGTCGTGTTCGGCTCTCCCAGGATGCAAGGCTGACGACCTGTGCCTGCTCCCACGGTATTCAAGGTTCCCTTGCCGTTGATGGTAAGAGACGAGGTGCCTCGAACCGCCACCCCCGGCGACGCCTCCAGTCTGTGGCCGCATATGTAATTACTTCCCACCAGCGTGAGCGTCGCGTTCGAGGATCCCTCGATTGAAACCGCAACGCCGCTCAGATCCTGAAAGCGCAGTGCGTGAGTGCCTTTCCTTACGATCACCTGATTGCTTACGGGGAAGGAGGTAAAATCTGCGGCTCCCGTGACAGCCAGGTACCCGCTGTAGCGCGTCCAACTCACTCCCCCGTCGAGGGTGTACTGCGGAATGCCCTCCGAACTCACATCGACGATGAGCTTGCAGCCCTTTTTTTCGTGCATGCTGACGACGGGGTTTTCAACAGGCGGGTCGGGAATGGCCAGATGAAGCGTGTATCCGGCTTCGGCAGAACCCTTGATCGTGCCTTCGTACACGTTGCCGGATTCGCTAAAGCTCATCTTGACGGAGCTGCCGTCCTTAAGCAGGTTTCTGTCGAGAAAAAGTCCCAGATCGCCGTCGTCCATCCAAGTGGCGAAGCCGTCTACGATGTAATGCTTGGCATCCACCCACCGATCGCCTCTGACAAAGACAGGGCCTTTCTCACCAAAACTGGCTCCGAGCAGATTCTCACCTGCCGCCAAGCCCGACACCAGAACATACGCGGAACTGGGGAAGGAGCCGCCCTGATCGACGGCGAGCGTCGTGTTGGCGGGCGGGCGCTGCGAGAGGTGAATGTTGCCGCCGCCGGTGACGATGCTTTTCGCGGTAATGTCGCAAGTGCCTGAGGACTGCAAGGTCACCGTTCCCGAAAAGAAGGACACCGACCCCGTTGCATCCACAGCGCTCGAGGTCGGGTCGCCGAGGGCAGGGGCGCCGTTGCCGCTTCGCGCGGTTACGTTGCCGGGTTGCCAAAACTCGATGGTGCCGCAACTTGAAACCGCGCTGTCCGCACCGATGGCGGGAGCCTCGTATCCTCCCTGCGCTTCCAGACTGCCGTAGAGATCGCCTTTGAAAATCAGATGAGCCTTACCAGGTGCGAAAATTGCGGGATACCCGCTCGAACCGGAAAGCTTGTTCGAGCCATACAGCCAGAGCGTAAGCTGCGCAGCCTGCGTGTCGCTGCCGATTTCAATCGCCGCGTGATTGGCGCGCGGCTCGTTGATGGTAACGCCGTTGAGAAGTATCGCATGGGTTCCGTTGAGCACTTGCACGTTCGTGCCGCTGCCTGCCGTTCCACCGATCGTCACGTTGCCGGAATAGGACGTCCACGTTGCCTCGTTGTCCTGGCTGTATTGGAGGTTCGAGCCGGAGTCCTTCAAGAGGATGGAACCGTCCTTCAGGTCGAGGTGCGGCGCATTCTCTATGGGCGCCAAGGCTGCCACCTCGGGCGGGGCTTCCTCGAGTGGGGCCGCGTCAGGGAGGGTCGCATCCGCCTGAGCCGTTGCCGCCGGCTCGTCTTCAGCCCAGGCGTAATGCGCGGGAACGAACTGTGCTCCCGCCATGAGCGCAAGCGCCGCGGCGAGTGCGAATGCGCACAGCTTCCGTCCGGATATTGGCGATTCGACATGCGATGCAGCGTTCATGGCAGCTCCGATCAGGGAAACGTGCGGCGAACCAAGATGGCAAGAAGTATAGCATGCGATCAGGTGAGACTTTGCTGAGGGACGGTCTTGATTACGTCGCGAGAGCTCGCCCGGTGCGTTTTCGCGCGTTCGTCCCGCTGCGTGGAAACGGCGTTGGAACCGCGTGCAAGGCGTGTGGAATCCGCGTTGGAAACGATGGCAAGGCGCGTGGAATTTGCGTGGGAGCGGCGTTGGAAAAGGGCAAGGTCGGGAAGGTTTTCCATGGTGATGCGTGCCATGGAAACGTGGAACGGGCTCGCTATACTTATAGATACGGATTCGGTCCGGCGGCTTGGTGCCTCTCCCTCTCATATTCTAGATGAACGGAGGTGATGACCATGACCGTTTTGGATTTGCTGGTGTTGGCTGAAGTGCTTATGAGGCTGATGTCCCGAATCATCGAGATTTTCCTGATGATAAGAGACGCGCTCCAAACCCGCAAGGGAAAGGAGCGCTCACAGTAAACCCAAACCGCCGAAGCGATCCGAGAGCCGTGGGGAGTTAGCGCTCCCTGCGGCTCGCCCTTATTATACAAAAACGGCCGTGCTCCGCAAGGAGAATCGATGTACAACAATCGGGGTCGCGCGCGACCTTAGGCAAAGGGTCTCGAAGCGGGCTTCCGCGCACTGCAGCGTTTCTATTCCTGCAAGTCGTTGGGGTCGAAGGACTCGATGAGGTCGAGCAGCTCCTGCTTCTTGTGGATGTCCAGCTTCGCGTAGATGCGCTTCGAGTGCGTGCGGATGGTGTTCTCGGTGACCACGAGATCCTCGGCGATGCGCGCCACGGTGTTGCCGCGCGCGATGAGCTCCATGACCTCCGTCTCGCGCTCGCTCAGACGGTAATGCTGCTGCAACAGCGCCGCCTGCTTCGAGATGCGGTCGAGGTACACGCGCTCCTCGCGCTTGCGTTCGCGCTGCGGCTTGCGGCTCGCGCGAGGCGGCCGATCGCCGCGCTTGCCCGCCTTCTTCGGCACCGCGTCGTCGGGCTTTTCGCCCTCCGCGTTCGCCCCTGCAGGCTTCTTCTCGGGCGCATGCGCGCGTAGGGCGACCAGCTCGATGCTGGCCGCGGCATCGCTGTCGTGTTTGAAGATGCGGCGGAACCCGCCCTGTCCGATGAAGTACATGAGCCCCAGCAGGTACACGGCCACGAGCGCCACCACGGCGAGCGGCGCGATGCCGATGATCATGGTCTGCTCGGCGAACGTGCCGCCGATGAAGCCCACGTCGTGCAGCGCGTACACGATGCCGCCGAAGAACCCGTAGATGAACACGGGGTTGATGCCGCGGTCGCGCGAAGCTTGCGCGCATTGAATCATCATGAGCATGATAGCCACGCTGTACACGGCGTACAGGCCGCCGGCCAGCCAGCGCGCGTACTCCTCGGGCAGAAACGGCAGCAGCAGAAACGAGGTGATGACGAACGGGAAGAAGACGCGGTAGGCGCCCACCACGTTCACGCTGAGGTTCTTGAACTGCCACAGCACCAGCAGCGATATAGCCGCGGTCAACGATCCGCCCATCGACAGCACGTTCACGAGTGATCCCACCGCCGGCTCGCCGATGGCCAGGGAGCGCATGATGCCCGTGCAGAACCCCAGCGCGCCCACGCATAGCGCGCTTCGCCAGTAGTCGTTCACCAGGCGCTGGTACACGAGCGGATGGTCGCGCGGCACGTCCTGGAACATGGCTTGATCGAGGTCGATCTCGCGGCTTTTCAGCACAATGGTCAACCCGAATAGCGGCAGGAACACGAGCGGGATGAGAAACGCCGTCACCGCTTGCGGAATAAGGTACAGCGAGAAGTACAGCACCGCCGCGTATAGGGTACCCTTGATGAGGTCGCGGTTGCCGGTGTCGGAATCCTGGCTGGCGAACAGGCGTTGCCACAGCATGTAGAAACCGGCCGACCCCAGGCCCAGGAGCGCGCCGCCGCTGACGACGAGCGGCAGCGCCCATGCGTCCAGATAGATGGCCGCGATGAGGCAGCACCATCCCAAAAGGTAGGGCATGGTGGCCAGCCGTACGATGAATGTGCGCGTGGGGCCGGGGAAGAAGTACGATCCCAGGGCGCTGGCGAAGTAGCTGAACGAGAACACGAGCGATTGCGCGAGGAAGAACCAGAACACGATCTCGGTGGTTTGGAACTCCATCGGAAGAAACGGGAACACGCCGCCCCATACGCCCGCGGCGTTGATGGCCAAGAACAAGCCGTAGCCGAGCGAGGTGATGTTCGGCTTCATGATGCTGACGATGGTGGCTGCGTTCAAAGATCCTCCCCCGAGACCGCGCGCATATGCGGTTTTTCCGTTCCCGCACACTGTTCCCGTTGCATCAGTATAACGGTATTGTCAGAAGTATCGTGCGACGCATTACCCAAAGTGCTGTCTTGTGACCTGGGGAAACGATAAGTTCGCATATTTTATGTGACACGGCGGTCGCGGGGGAGTGCCACAATGCGAAGCGTTCCGCCTGGGAAGCGGAGCACAGGACGAGAGAGTGAAAGAGGGAGGGACCATGACGAACATGTTGGAGAATGCTCAGGTGTCTCGCCGCACGTTCATGAAGGGCTCGGCGCTGGCCGGCCTGGGTGCGGCTGCGATGGGCACGGGTGCCGTGTCGCTGTTCGGCTGCTCGCCGAGCGCCGACGGCGCGAAGGGCGGCGACGCCGCTGCGACGCAGGCCGTCGAGGAGACCACGACGTGGGGCCACTGCGCCATCAACTGTCCCGGCCGTTGCAGCCTGAAGTTCCACGTGCAGGACGACGAGGTCGCCTGGGTGGAAACCTACACGAGCAAGGACGCCGGCTTCGACGAGGTGCAGCCTCGCGCCTGCCTGCGCGGTCGTACGTACCGCCGCTGGCTCGCGAACCCCGACCGCATCAACTACCCCATGAAGCGCGTCGGCAAGCGCGGCGAAGGCAAGTTCGAGCAAATCTCGTGGGACGAGGCCGTTGACACGATCGCCAGCGAGCTCAAGCGCATCATCGACGAGTACGGCAACGAGTCCGTGTACATCCCCTACGCGACGGGCGTGAGCTCCACGACGGCTCGCTCGCTGCCGCGTTTCATGAACTGCATCGGCGGTTGCCTGGGATCGTACGGCGACTACAGCGCCATGCAGATGGAAATGATCGTGCCTCACACCTACGGCGCATCGGGCTTCAGCGGCAGCACGCTCAACGCCGCCGAGGACGCCGCGCTCATCCTCGCGTTCGGCACGAGCCCGACCGAGACGCGCCAGGGCGGCGCCGTGTCGCACTACGACTGGGTGCATCTGCGCGAAACCACGAAGGGCAAGATGATCTACATCGACCCCCGCATGAACGATTCCGTCATGGGCCGTTCCGCCGAGTGGCAGCCCATCAACCCCGGCACCGACGCCGCGCTCTGCTCCGCCATCGCGCACGAGCTGATCGCGAACGACCTGGTGGACAAGGAGTTCCTGGACACCTACTGCGTCGGCTACGACGAGGACACCATGCCCGAGAGCGCCAAGGGCCAGAGCAAGTCCTACAAGGACTACATCATGGGCACCGGCTACGACATGGTGGAGAAGACCCCCGAGTGGGCCGCCCCCATCTGCGGCATCTCCGCCGACCGCATCAAGGAGCTGGCGGCCGAGATCGGCGCTGCCAAGCCGCTGTACGTCGTGCAGGGCTGGGGCCCGCAGCGCCGCAGCAACGGCGAGCTGAACTGCTGGTCCATCATGATGCTGCCGCTGCTGACCGGCCAGGTCGGTCTGCCGGGCACGAGCAACGGCTGCCGCGAGGGTTCGTACTCCATCAGCCTGCAGTCCCTGCCGGCCGGTGACAACCCCATCAAGGCGAAGATCCCCGTGTTCCTGTTCACCGAGGCCATCGACCATGGCACCGAGATGACGGCGCTCAACTCCGCCGTGACGGGCGCCGACAAGCTCAACCAGAACATCAAGTGCATGCTGAACTACGCCGGCAACTGCCTGACGAACCAGCATGGCGACATCAACTACGCGCACGACATCCTTGCCGACGAGAGCAAGTGCGAGTTCATCGTGGTGTGGGAGACGGCCATGACGGACTCCGCCAAATACGCCGACATCCTGCTGCCCGACCTGTTCCGCTTCGAGCAGGTGTCGCAGATCGGCACCGGCGGCGACAACGCGTACATGATCAGCGGCCAGCCGTGCACCACGCCGAAGTTCGAGCGCAAGACCCTCTACGATGCCCTGACCCTCATCGCCGACAAGATGGGCGTGAAGGAGCAGTTCACCGAGGGCAAGACGCAGGAAGAGTGGATCAAGGAGCTCTACGAGAAGACGCGCGAGAAGGACACCGAGCTGCCGACGTACGACGAGGCCATGGAGATGGGCGTCTACACGCGCAAGAACCCGAAGGGCGCGACCATCGCGTTCGAGGCGTTCCGCAACGATCCGGCGGCCAACCCGCTGGACACCCCTACCGGCAAGATCGAGATCTACTCCGAGACGCTGGCCGGCATCGCCGCCACCTGGGAGCTTGGCGAGGAAGATCTCATTTCGCCCATCCCGGTGTACACGCACGGCTTCACCGAGACCGACGTGCCCACCGACGAGTTCCCCTTGCGTTGCAGCGGCTTCCACTATCGCGGTCGCACGCACTCCTCTTGGGGCGGCATTGAGCTGCTCAAGGAAGTCAACCCGCAGGAGGCGTGGATCAACCCCGCCGACGCGAAGGAGCGCAGCATCAAGCAGGGCGACAAGATCCGCGTGAAGAACGCGTTCGGCGAAATCGAGCTGCTGGCGAAGGTCACGCCGCGCGTGGTTCCCGGCACGGTGTGCATCTCGCAGGGCGCATGGCACGACGCCGACATGTACGGCGATCGCGTCGACAAGGGCGGCTGCATCAACACGCTGACGACCCATCGCCCGTCTCCGCTGGCGAAGGGCAACCCTCAGCACAGCAACATCTGCCAGGTTACCAAGGCGTAGGGCGACGAGCCGCAGAAAGGGTGATATACCATGTCTCAACAGGCATTCTACTTTGACGGCACGCGCTGCACCGGGTGCAAGACCTGCCAGATGGCGTGCAAGGATTACAAGAACATCGATCTGGGCATCTCGTTCCGCCACGTGTACGAGGTGACCATCGGCGACACCGTGAAGGACGCCGACGGCATCCTGACCACCACGTGCGTCAGCTATCCGCTGTCCATGTCGTGCAACCACTGCGATTCGCCGATCTGCTTCGAGAAGTGCCCGCAGAGCGCCATCATCAAGGACGCCGACACGGGCCTCATGTCCATCGACGAGGAGAAGTGCATCGGCTGCGGCACGTGCGCCATCGTGTGCCCGTACAACGCGCCGAAGGTGGACGAGGAGAAGAAGAAGGCCGTGCGCTGCAACGGCTGCGCCGAGCGCGTGGCCGCGGGCGAGAAGCCGGTGTGCGTGGAGGCCTGCCCGGCCCGCGCCCTGGACTTCGGCACGGCCGAGGAGATGGCGAAGATGGGCGAGCGCGGCAACATCGCTCCGCTTCCCGACCCGTCCGAAACCACCCCGAACATCTTTATCAAGGCATCCGCGGACGCTCAGCCGGTGGGCGCGGCGGAAATCGCCAACCCGCTCGAGGTCGCGTAGCAGGACTGTTCGCGTACGACGCCACGGCCCCTCTTCCCTCCGTGAGGGGCTCGTGGCAATCTGCGGCGCGAGGCGCACGTCTTGGCGGGGTACGCTAAAATACAGCGTACCCCGCTTTTTGGGATAGGGGGAGCGCTTGCGGTTCCGTGTTGACGAGAGGAGGTCGCCACATGTCCCAGCAGGCTTTTTTCTTCGATGGAACGCGTTGCTCAGGGTGCAAAACGTGCATGTTCGCCTGCAAAGACGCCTACGACCTCGACGTCGGCACCGCCTACCGCCGCGTGCTCGAATACACGGGAGGCGATACGGTTCGCAACGGCGACGGCACCTTCGGCTCCACCTGCTTCTCGTACAACGTGTCGGTGGCGTGCAACCATTGCGACGATCCGGTGTGCGTGCGCGTGTGTCCCACCGAGGCCATGCACAAAGACGAGCAGACCGGGCTGGTCAGCGTCAACGACCGGCACTGCATCGGCTGCGGATACTGTCATCTGTCGTGCCCGTATAGCGCTCCGCGCGTCGATCGCGTAAAGGGGCACTCGGTGAAGTGCGACGGCTGTATCGAACGCGTGGCCGTGGGCGAGAAGCCGGTGTGCGTCGAGGCCTGCCCGGCTCGCGCGCTGGACTTCGGGCCGGTCGGCGATATGGAGAAGCTCGGCGAGCGCGCGGCCATCGCGCCGTTTCCCCGGCCCGAGGCGACCGTGCCGAACCTGTTCGTCAAACCGTCCGCCGATGCCCGTCCTGCGGAATCGAAGGACGGCGTCGTGGCGAACCTGTTGGAAGTTGGATTTCGGGCAACCGATAAGGAGATCATGGAATGAGCGAAGAAGCAACCGTGCCGCTGTCCGAGGATGTGCGCGAGGCCATCGCGTTCGTCGGCGAGACGCTGGGGCCGTTCTACCTGCAAGACCCGGTGAAGGGCGATGCCGGCCCGGCCTTCGCGGCCATGGCCGCGATCGACGTTGCGCAGGCCGCCGTGGAGTGGCCGTTCGTCGACGAAGCCGAGGCGCGGTGCGACCTCGATCTCATGCGCTCGGGGTTGGCGGAAGGCATCGACGCCGACGGCCTGGTGTGGGAATACCGCCGCCTGTTCATCGGTCCCGCGCCGAAGCCCGCGCCGCCTTGGGGCTCGGTGTACACGGATCGCGAATGCGTCGTGTTCGGTGCGACCACGTTGGAGCTGCGCGCGTGGATGCGCTCTCACGGCATCGCGCGTCAGACGGACGACAAGACGCCCGAGGATCATGTGGGCCTCATGCTGGTGCTCATGGCCTGGATCGCGCGCAACCAGCCGCAGGATCTAGGCGAGTTTCTGCGGCTGCATCTGCTCACCTGGTCGTCGCACTTCCTCGACCAGCTGATCGAGGCGGCCGGCCAGCCCTTCTATGAAGGTCTCGCGCGTCTCACGAAGGCTTCGCTCGAAGGCATTCAGGCCGAGTTGGGCCTGGACGTCGTCTACCCGAGGTTCTACCGCTAGGATAGCCTGCATGATTTCAGGATTCGATACCGCGCTCGGCGAGATTACGCTCGTGCTGTTCACGACGTTGGCACCGTCGGGCGTGGTTGCGTTCATCTGCATGGGGCTTCCCGTGCTGGGGCGCGGCGCGTCCGTTGCCCTGCGTCAGCGGCTCAACGTGTTCTTGGGGTTGCCCCTCGTGGTTGCCATGGTGGGTCTCGTCGCCTCGGCCACCCACCTGGGCAACCCCGCTAACGCGCTGTACGTGTTCCTTGGGGTGGGACGCAGCCCCTTGTCCACCGAGGTGTTCTGTGCGGTGGTGTTTCTGGCGCTGGCCGGATTGTATTGGCTGTACAACTTCGTCGAGCATCCCAAACCGCAGTTACAGCGAGCGTGGCTCGTTCTGGCCATGCTGGCGGGCGCGGTGTTCGTGGCTGCGGTGGGCTGCGCCTATGCCGCCGACACCATAGTGTCGTGGCACACGGTGTACGTGCCGCTCAATTTGATGCTGAACGCGCTGGTGGGCGGCCCCATACTCGCCATCGCGGGGCTGCGCGCCGCGGGTTACGAGCCGGTTGAAGGCCGTATGGGACGCGTGCTGACGATGGTGGCCGCTGCGGCGTTGGCCGTGAACGTGGTGACGTTCGGCGTGCAGGGTGCGGATTTGGCCTCGATCGAGAACTCGTATCTTACGGCGGCGGAACTGGTGCCCTCGTACGGTTTGATGGTATGCGCGTTCGGCGTGCTTGGCATGGCGGGCATTGGCCTGGACGCCGTCGAATTGTGGCCTCGACGGGTTCGGCTGTCGGTCGGGCGCGCGGCGGGAGCTGCCGTGCTCGTGCTGGCCGGCATCTTCGTCATGCGGTTCGCGTTCTACATGATGCACATGACGGTGGGTCTGGGCGTATAAGCCTAGGAGTCCTTGTCCGCCTCGAAGAAGCAGAAGTGCGCCTTGCCCTTCGATTTCGCTCGATACAGCGCGCGATCGGCGCGCTCGTACACCGTCTTGAACGCGATGCCGTCCTGCGGCACCATGGCGATGCCGGTCGACACCGACAGCTCGATCACGCGGTTGTCGGGCAGCGTCGCGTTCCAAGGGCCTTCCGACAGCTCGACCAGGCGCCTCTCGATATCGTCGCGCTCCATGTCCTCGCAGTACACGACGAACTTGTCGCCGCCCCAGCGGCAGATAAGGTCGCCCTTCCTGAACGCACCGCACAAATGCTGCGCCACGTCGGCCAGCACCGTGTCACCCGACAGGTGGCCGTAGCGGTCGTTCACCTGCTTGAAGTCGTCGAGGTCGATGATGGCGAACGCGCCGCGGTAACCGCGCTGCAGCGTGCGCTCCAGCGCGTTGGCCATGCGCACCGAGGCGCTTTGGCGGTTCAGCAGGCCGGTCAGCGCGTCGTGCTCGGCCTTGTCCTCCAGATCGAGCTCGCGACGCTTGCGCTCGTCGATGTCGGTGACCGACAGATAGGCGTACACGTAGCCGTCTTCCTCGAGCTGCACCATGCGGTAGCTCAGCTCCATCCAGCGTTCATCGTCGTTTTCGCCGAGTCGGTACTCGAGGGAGTCGTTGCGCTCTCCGTCGGCGAAACGCTGCAGCATGTCGTCGAAATCGAGGAAGTTCTCGATGGCTTCTGCGTCCTGGCTTGGGCCGATGTATTTGCCAAGGCGGTCTTCGAGCATGCTGCTCGACCAGTCGTCCAGCGAGATTCCGGCCCAATAGCGCCATGCGCGGCGATCGGCCGAGTTGAGGAAGCTCTTCGTGTTCACGTTGATATACCAGTGATCCACCGCGGCGCCCTTGAGGATGTCGAGCAGCCGGTTGTCGTCCGAGCGCGTCAGTTTCGCCCGCGAATCGTTCAAAGGATCTTCCAGGTAGCCGATGACGCGGGCGGGCTTGCCGTTCGCGTCTGGCACGATCTCGCGTTCTATATGCAGCGTCAGCGGCTCTCCCGTATTCGACCATACCTTGATCGTGCGAGAGGCAGGTCTGCCCCATAACGTTTCGCGCGACAGCCTCCGCAGGACATTGCTCACGTCGTCGCCCAGGCTGGCGGTGTCCTCCTCGTCCGCCGAGGCGGCCAAAAGGGAGGCGATGCCGTTCGACGAGAGGTTCTGGAACGACAGTCGGTCGGAAGCGATGTCGTACACCCACACGTTCAGATCCGATTGCTGAATGATGCGATGCAGGACCTCGTCTTCCAATTCGAGCACCGCCTGCGACTCGCGCAGCTCGTCTTCCTGCTGTTTCTGCTCGGTCACGTCCGCCAGCGAGGCGAAGAAGATGGTGCGGTCTTGCTCGCGGCGCAGGAAGAAGGCGCGCATGCGCATCCACATGATCTCGCCGTTCAGTCGGTACCGACGAAAGGTGGCTTCGGCTCCCGTGACGGGGCGCTCGTACGCTTCGGCGAACATGCTTTGTACGAGGGGCAGATCGTCGGGGTGCACTTGGCGTGAGATCCGGTTCTGTCGTTCGCGCAGATCGATCGAGTTGCATCCGGTGACGTGGTAGTACTCGTTGTTCACTTGCAGCAGCTCGAAACGGTCGGCGTACACGGCGTACACGGCTAAGCCGCCGATCAGGTTGTTTACAGCAGCGCGGCTTACCATGTCGTCGTGCAGCAGCGCGTTCACGTCGATGAGCTCCATGCTGGGGTTCAACACGCCTCGGTAGTCCACGATGCCGTCCTGCGACAGCAGTTGCTCGAGCGCCTCGGTAGACATGGGACGGTAAAAGTAGTAGCCCTGCGCGTAATCGCAACCTATGCCTTGCAGGAAGTCCACCTGCTCCTTCGTCTCGGCGCCCTCGGCGATGATGCGCAGATCCATGAATCGAGCCATGGACACGATGGCCTCAAGGATGCTTTCGCTGCGTTGAGACTGATCCTGTCGAGCGAGGAAGCCCATGTCGATTTTCAAGATGTCGACCGTGATGTCCTTCAGCATGTTGAGCGAGGAATAACCGCTGCCGAAATCGTCCATGAGGATGGTGAAGCCGAGTCCTTTGAGACGGGCGACCGCATCGGCCATTTTCTCGTCTTCTGCGTACGCGCTTTCGGTGATCTCGAGCTCTAGCAGGCGATGGTCGAGGTCGTATCTTGAGACCAGGCCTTCCAGCGCTTCGACCACGTCGATGGCGTACAGGTCGGCCCGGGAGATGTTCACCGATACGGGAATGGGCACACCGCCGCGATCAATCCATGAACGGATATGGCGGCACGCTTCCTCCCATACGTACAGATCGAGGCTGGCGATGAAGTTGTTGCGCTCGAGCACGGGGATGAACGCGCCCGGCATGACGATGCCGCGCGAAGGGTGCTGCCAGCGCACGAGGGCTTCGAGGCCCACGATGCGCTCGGTGCGCGTGTTGCATTGCGGTTGCCAGTGCAGCACGAACTCATGGTTCGTCAGCGCGCGCTTCACCTCGAGCAGGATCTTCGCCTCGGTCTCCATCTCCTCGGTCATCTCGGCTTCGTACCAGGCGATGCGCTTGGTGTAGGCGCCTTTGACGGAGTTCATGGCGATCATCGCATGGTCGCAGGCGGTGACTACGGACACGTCCGGGCTGTCGATGGCGCACACTCCGAAAGCGGGCTGGAACCCGATGGTGTCCTCGGAATCGAACGGCTCCTTCTTCAGCTCGCTTTCCACGCGTTTTTCGTCGATCAGGCCGTGAGGCAGCAGCAGCGTGAAATCGTCGCCGCCCAGGTAGCCGGCTATGCCGCCGTGCTTACGGGCGATCTCCCCGATACGTGAGGCGATGGCGCGCAAGATGGCGTCGCCTGCTTCGCGCCCATGCCACTCGTTGTATATTTTGAAGTGCTCGATGTCGATGTACGCTGCATCGTACGCGATGTCGGGCATGTCGGCTACCAGGTGTTCGGCTTTGTCGTAAAACGTAGCCGCATTGTACAGGCCGGTCAGCTGCTCGCGTTCGCGCAATAGCTGGATTTGCGAGCGTTCTGCCTGATCCGTGCGTCGCTGCATCTCTTCTTCGATGTCCGCGATGAAGCACATGACCACGCGCTCGCCGCTTCCGCCGCGCTTGACGGGTGCCACGGTCAGCGACGTCCAGCTCCATGCCCCCGATTCGAGGTGCTTGCGGAACTCTCCGCGCAGTGCGCCGCCTGCTTGTTCGATGCGGTCGAGCAACGTGTCGAAATCCCAGAACGCATGGAAGCGATCGCGGTCTTCGGGGTGGATCATGCGGTCGCGCACGTCGGGGAACATGTCGCTGATGCGTCCCTCGAGCGGAGGCGTCGTGAATTTTCCGGGCTCATGGTAGAGAATCTTGTATGCATCGTCGGTGAGGTTGAGTTCGAACAGCTCATCGTAAGATGACGGCTCGCTCAACGACGTGAACAAGCTGCGGCTGTGCTCGTCGACGGGATGGCCGGAGAACAGCACGCAGGGGCCTTCGTTGAACCAGTCCAGCTCGAGGCAGGTTATCTCGTACCAACTTCCCGTGCGCGCGCTGTAGATGACGCTTTGCGTCGCGTGCTCGTTCGACTCGGCGTTCCAGGGGCAGTCCTTGCACGGTTCGCTTTGCCCGCGGAAGCATTCGTAGCAGAGTTCGCCCACTCGTCCACCGGGGAATACACGACGGGCCGCACGGTCGAGATACACGACGCGATACGATTGGTCGATGACATACGTATGGCCTTGCGTCGAGGCGCTTTTTCGTCGGCTGCCCGGCATCGGATCTCCTGTCTCAAGCTCTTTGATCCATTGTAGGGCTTCGGCGACGGGTTGGGTTCGGCAGGCGCAAAATGATGCCATGGTCTCCGGTTGTTCGTCCGTGTGCGGACGCCCACGAGGCGTCCGCGCCGGCTTTTCCGACGACGTGAACGGGAAAAGAGGAGATGGTCGGGATCGGGGCATGAAGATGCCCGGCGGTCCGCGATAGGGGGAGGGGCGGACGGCCGGGCCGATGGGTCGATCTGGTTCGCCGCATGAGGGGAGGGGCGGCGGCGCAAGATCGAGGCAAGCGGGGCCGGGGGAGGGGGATCGCCCCGCTTGCCTCGATCGGTTCCGGGAAGGCTGCAGTTTCCTTCCCGGAACGCGACCGGGGTGCCGCCCGGCATCCGAAGATGCCGGGCGTCGTGCGGTTAGTACATCAGGACCACTGGGTAGCCCAGCTGGTAGATCAGCACGCGAAACATCACGGAGGTGGCCAGCGCGCCGATGGCGGCGACGACCATGAGCGTCTTGGAGGCGCCCACCTTCTTCTTCGCCACGAAGGCGCAGGCCGCAGCCACGATCACGGAGACGATGGAGCCCCAGAACATGGGCGCTCCCGCGCCGGACACCATGACGGTCATCAGGCTGTCGACGTGCGTGGGGGCCGTGGTCATCGATGTCGGGTCGGCGTAGTAGCCGAATTGCGCGATCTTCGCCATGGCGCAGGCGATGACGAACACCACGTCGGCCACGATCTGCACGAGGGCCGCGATGAACGTCAGCTGGATGCCCGTCGCCTCGACGGCCTCGTCCTTCTTCAGGATGGAGATCAGCCAGACGGCCGCGGCGCCCAGGAGGCACGCGTTGCCCAGATAGAACGCCACGAGCGCCAGGCCCCACGCGGGACGGGCCGGCATGAGGTAGGAGTGCGCGGTGGCGACCATCATGAGCACGGCAACCGCGAGGGTCGCCCAGGCCAGCGCCTTGGGAACGGGCTTGCCGCCTCGAAGGACCACGAACCATGCGACGATGACGATGGCCAGCGCCACGCATCCGATGAGCTCCTGGGTGATGCCCGACGTGATGTGCCCGAAGCCGTTGAAGATGCGCTCCCAGTGCTCGAGGTGCAGGAAGGCTCCGATGCCGCCTACCACCAGCGAGACGGCGGACGTGATGAGCGCGGTCATCTGCAGGTTCCTGCCCTGGCCCTTGAGCGCCAGGATGGACATGCCGCCCAGCGTGCCGCAGGTCAAGCATACGAACAGCGTGAAGATGACGAGAGGCCACTGCGTTTCCATTACTCATCACCTCCTTCCCAGTGATGGTCGCGTAGGATGTAGGAGTACGACGGCTTGTTGCCCACGTCGGGCAGCTTGTGCACGTCGGCGTCGGTGAACGGCTCCAGGAACTCCACCATCTTGCGGCGCTTGCCCAGCGGGTCCTCGGAGCCCTCGAACGACTCGTAGCCGGCCTCGGTGTCGCCGATCCAGCGGGCGTTGCCGCCGCACTGGCTGACGCACTGGGGCAGCTCGCCCTGCGACAGCTTCTGCTCGCACAGCGTGCACTTCTCGACGACCTTCTCCTCCTCGTTGAGGTAGCGGACGCCGTAGGGGCAGGCCATGACGCAGAACTGGCAGCCGATGCACTTCTCCTTGTCGATCTGGATGGAGCCGTCCTCGGCCACGTGCGACGCCTCGGTGGGGCACACCTTCACGCACTCGGGGTTCTCGCAGTGCTGGCAGCTGATGGGCAGGAAGTACATGTACACGTCGGGGTACTGCCCTGATCCGCCCGGGATGGGGTTCGGCCCCACGCGCACCACTTTGTTCCAGTAGCTGCCGATGGGCACGTTGTTGACCGCCTTGCAGGCGACCGAGCACGCCAGGCAGCCCACGCACCGGTTGAGGTCGGTGATGATAGCCTTCGTCATGGTTTACTCCCTCCCTTCGTAGGTAGGCAGCCATTCCTTCAGACGGGGGTCGTCGGAGGTATGGATGATGGGCGTGCCGGTGGAGTCGCACGGCACGGGGTTGTTGAACGGCGAGTTCTCGGGCGTGGCCTTGTAGATCTTCACCTGGTAGGCGCGCAGGTTGGATGTGCCGGAGTGCGGATCCTGGGCGTAGTGGTCGATCAGCTGGTTCACCTGGGAGAACTGCCAGCCGTGGCCGGCGTCCTTCACCTCGGGGTACCACCACGTGTGCTCGAGGTTGATGACGTCTTCCTTCACGCCGTAGTACAGGTCGGCCACTTCGCGGATCTTGCCCCATTCGGTTTCGATCCACACCCAGTCGCCCTGCTCGATGCCGTACTCGGCGGCCGTCTTCGGGTTGATCTCCACGCGCGGCACGGGCCACAGCTCGCGGCACCAGGGCAGCTGACGATGCTCGGAGTGGAAGTACACCGGGATGCGACGGCCGGTGGTGGCGGTCAGCGGGTACTCCTTGATGCGGTCGCCGTCCTTCGGGCCGTGAGGCGGCTCGGTGTAGGTGGGAAGCCTCCACTCGGGATGGTCGGGATGGTGCGATTCCATGACGGTGGACCAGATCTCCTGCTTCATCGTCGGGGTGAACCAGCCCGGCTTCCAGTCGCCGATGCCCTTGCCGGCCGTGTAGTCGAGGCGGCCCCACACGCGGTCGCGTGCGCGCATCGCGCCGGTCTGGTAGCGGCGGTACGTGCCCCAGTTGCGCGGCTCGATGTCCTTCGCCTGCCACCAGCCGTGCTCCTGGAAGGCCTTGACGTACTCGTCCCACGTCTTGTACTTGGGCGTGACCTCGGCCATCGGAACGCCGTGGCGCTCGAACGTGGGCTTGCCGTTCTCGACGTGCCACGTGGTGTAGGTCAGCTCGTCGTCGGTGAGCAGCTTGATGGAGTCGTCCAGCTGCCAGTTGATGTCGGGCCACTCGTTGCCCGGCTCGTCGGTCCACTTCCAGTTCATGCGGCGGGCGAGGTCCATGACGATCTCGGGATCGTACTTGGCTTCCGCGGGCGGCTGCACGCACTTGACCGTGGCGCCCATGGCGCCGGCGGAACCTTGGCTGGCGCGCGGCGAGTTGAGCTCGATCCAATGGGCCACCGGCAGGATGATGTCGGCGGTGTCGTTCTGCGGCGTGTGCCACAGGTTGAGGTCCACGTAGAAGTCAAGCGAGCACAGGGCCTCCCAGGCGCGCGTGGTGTTCGTCTGGCTCATGAAGTTGCCGGACTCGTTCCAGAGGGCGCGCACCGGGTAGGGGTCGCCCGTGATGACGGCGTCCCACAGCGAATGGCTGTCGCACCAGTACTGCCACCAGCCCAGAAGCGGGAACTTGTCGATGCCGATCTGCTTGCGGTTGACTTCCTCCGGCGGGGTGGTGGCGCCGGGGGCCCAGGCGCTGAAGCCCTGGAGGTCGCCGTCGATGGGGACGATGGTCGGGCCGCGGTTGCCGCCCGGGGTGTCCATGTTGCCGGTGATGCCCACGAGGTTGTCGAAGGCGCTGCAGTTCTGGATGGCGCTGCAGAAGTGCTCGACCGCCAGCATGTACTGGATGCCGCCGTTGCCGTAGCCGGTGGACGGGTCGATGCGCGTGCCGTAGGCCGTGGCCGCCGCCTCGATCTCGGAGGCGGGGATGCCGGTGATCTCGGCCGCCACCTCGGGCTTGTACTCGGCGGCGCGGGCCTTGTAGTGCTCCCACACCGGCTTGACCTTCACGGTCTTGCCGTCCTTCAGCGTGATCTCGAACTCGCCTTCCAGCGCGGGGTCGATGGCGGGGTCGAACGGCATGGGATCGGGCAGCCAGCCCTGCGTCTGGCCCGGCAGCAGGTTGTCCTGCGCGGCCTCGCGGCCTTGGCGCGCCTTCTCGGAGTCGTAGTTCTCGCCCTCCCAGAAGCCGCCGGTCTCGTCGATGACGCCTTCCTGGTCGGCGTTGAACCAGGTGAACGCGCCGTACTCGTGCTCGACGCCCTCGGCCTTCAGCTTCTCCCAGTTGTTGTCGTACACGAGGAACTTATAGGGGCTGCCGCCCTCCTTGATGTCGCTTTCCTTGAGCAGCGCGGTTTTCACGTCCCAGTAGGAACCGTCGGTGCGCACGGTGGGGAAGCCGGAGGGCTCCATGTCCTCGCACACGAGGAACGGGGCGTTCGTCCACTTCTTCACGTACAGCTCGTCGTAGAGCTTCTTCTCGATGATGACGTTCGTCCAGGCCAGGGCCAGGGCGCCGTCGGTGCCGGGGCGCAGGTGCTGCCAGTAGTCGGCTTCCTTGCCCATGTTGGCCATGCGGGGGTCGACGCTGATGTGCACGTCGGCGCGCGATGCCACGTCCACCGTGGTGCGGCAGGAGTCGTCGTAGTTGGACAGCTCGGACGCGCCGCCCCACTGCACGTACACTTTCGGGCGCGTGATGGTTTCCATCCACGACATGGCGAACTGCGACACCATGGTGGTGGCGAAGTGGCGCGGGCCCTTGCAGATCTGCCAGGCCTCAACGTTGTTCGGCGTTTCCAGCATGTTCTTCAGGATGGACTCCGAGTGCATGCACCAGATGCGCGACGTGCCCACCTGGCAGGCGATGGCCTCGCCGCCGTGCTTCGCCTTGATGTCCATGAAGTTGTCCACGATGGACTGCATGGCCTCGTCCCACGAGATGCGCTGCCAGCCGGGCTCCTCGCCCTTCGGGTTCGTGCGCTTCATGGGATAGTGCAGACGGTCGGGGTGGTACGCCGCCTGGATGGACGACTGCGACTTCGTGCAGCAGTTGCCCATGGACTGGAACGCTCCCTCGTCGCCCTCGACGCGTATGGCCCGCCCGTTCTGGACGATGACCTTGACGCCGCACTCCATCTTGCCGCAGCCGCGGCAGCACGTTTTCACGGCCACGGTGTCGTTGCCGGACACGCTGCTGTACGTCTCTTCGGCCAGCGCGGTGTGCGTCGAAGCGCCGAACGCCGCGGCTGCCGCACCGGTGATGGCGGCGGTCTTGACGAACGTGCGTCGTGACATGGTCAGGTTACCCATACTCCTCCTCCTTCTTTCTCCTCGTTCTCGTCTTGCTCGTCTTCGTTCGGGCGATCGGGGAGGGGGGCTTCCGGGCGAAGCCTCGGGCTCCGGACCGGTGCAAAGTCCCCGTGTCGCTTGGGTTGACCATACGGATGCGAGGGGATGCAGAGCATCGTTCAAAGGTTGGAAAGCGGGTTCGACCGCATCATAAATTCTTATGATCTTGTGATCATGAAAAAATCGATGACGATTTGAACTGGAAAAACATCAAACGAAGGTCATAAACTATTCTGAAACTAGAATAACTTCCTCAAAGAGGGATGCTCATCTTTTCCGTATAATCGAACCCGTCGACAGAGGGGTCGGCGCGAGCGACGTTCCGTACGGGCTCACAGGGGGTGGGGCATGGAAAAGCTTCGGAGTGCATGGGATACTGCGTTGGGGACGAGCCTTTCCCTCACGCGCATCGCGGGTGCGGCCTTGCAATGGCTTTGGATGCTCATGATGTTCTACAGCATCGTGCCGTACGGCTTCTCGTCGGACGTGCGCGGCTCGCTGTACGTCAGCCTGATCATATCGCTGGTGGCCATGGTGGTGACCATGCTGTTCGTCTCCGTCATCGTGCGGCGCGAGCGGGTGAGCGGCAACCGCTCCATCGTGCTGGGATCGGCCATCATGATGAGCGCGGGCAGCGTGCTCACGCCGTTCTCCGATCCTACCACGCCCGTCGGCATGCTGGTGCTGGGCCTGAGCGCGGTCATGACCGGCACGGGCTCGGCCGTGCTGTTCTTGTGCTGGATCGAGCTCGAGTCGGGGCTGGGAGGCCGCTTGGCGCTTGTGGAGCTTGCCTCGTCGCTGTGCATCGCGTTCGTCGTGGGGTTCTTGCTGATCGTAGGGCCGGCGATACCCGTCATCGTGCTCATCGTTGTCATGCCCGTGCTTTCGGCGGCAGCTCTCAGGCGCAGCGCGCCCGATACGCCGCAGCTGCCGCGCGAGCCCGAGCAGCCTTTGTCGCGCCATACGGCGACCCTGTTCGCGAAGGCGCTTCTGGGCGCGGTGCTCATCGGCATGTTGATGGGGTTCTTCGACGTGGTGTCGGGGTTCAAAACCTACGAGGTGCAGGACATCTTCGGCACGTACCTGTTTCTGGCGGGCTTCATCGGAGCGTTGGCCGTCTGCCTGATAGCCGTGTTCCTGCAGCGCGACAGCGTGTTCTTCTCGTACCGCGTCTCCATGCTGATGCTGTGCTTGGGGTGCTTGTCCACGCCGTTTATGGCCGACAACAACACGTATTCGAGCGCGCTTATCTTCGGCGGCTACCACTGCTTCGTGCTGGTGCTGTGCGTGGTGTGCATCGACGTGGCGTCCAGCTTCCGTGTGAGCCCGGCGCGGACGATCGGCCTGGGGTTCGTGGCGCTGTACGGCGGCGAGACTGCAGGCCAGCTGTTCGCCCATTCGCTGGAGGCGACCGGGGTCAGCATGTTCGACCTTACGCTGGTCACGCTGGTGGCCGTGTCGCTGCTGTTCATCGCGCATTTGTTCCTGTTCACGGAGACCGACCTCATCAAAATCGGCATCGGCGAGGTCAGCCTGATGGGCACGGTGCCCGAAGAGGCCGCCGACGACCCGGCCGACCCGGTGGATCCGTGTGCGCTGATCGCGGAGCGCTTCGCCCTGTCGCCGCGCGAGACCGATGTGCTTCCGCTGCTGCTGGAGGGGCGCACCATCTCGCGCATCCAGGAGACGCTGTTCATCTCGGCGGGTACGGTGAGCACGCACATCCGCCACATCTACCAGAAGACGGGCGTGGACAACCGCCAAGAGCTCATCGACCTGGCCCACGAGACGGCCGCGCAGGACGAGGCGGTCTGAGGCGATGGAGACGGCGTATCTGCACGAGTTCGCGAAGGTGGCCGAGTGCGGCAGCTTCACGGCGGCTGCGCGCGAGCTGCATCTGACGCAGTCGACGCTGAGCAAGCACGTGGCCTTGTTGGAGCGCGAATTCGGGGCCGACCTGTTCGTACGCGACCGCAGCGGCGTGAGCCTGACCGAGGCGGGCGGCGTGCTGTACGCGCAGGCGCGGCAGATGGAGAAGCTGCTGCGCGCCACCGAGCTGCTGGTGCGCGCGGCGCGCGACGGGCAGGCTGCGGGCTCGACTGCCGGTGTCGCGGCGGGCGAGGGTGCTGTCGACGGCTCGCCCGCGGCCGCGGGGGACATGGCGCTGCGCTGCAAGTGCCGGCTCGCGGCCGAGCGCTGCGGGCTCGACCGGCGCGAGCTGGGCGCGCTCATCCTGTACGTGGAGGAGCACGGCTTCGAGACGATCCAGGGCGAGCTGGCGCTGACGCGCGACGAGGTGGCCGACGTGCTGGGCAGCGTGTACCGCAAGCTGGGCGTGGGCGACAAGCAGGAGGCGCTCGATTTCATCCATTCCGTTTCGGAATGATGGTAGACGCGCCCGCGGCGGTTGGGCATACTGCGTAGAAGTGAAAGCGCTATGAAGCTGGGGGGCTTCGAGCAAAGGGCTTCATCCGAAGAATGGATGGAGACCGAATATGAGTGCTTGTACTGCTGCGTCCGTCGAAGACGCGGCGAACAATCTTCTTGAGGAACTGAATAGCGGCGCGAAGTGCTTGTGCGTGGAGCACGATGCGTCCGACGACGTTGCGCCGGCGTTGCTGCGCGCGGCTCGCGCTCGCGTCGAGGCGGGGTCGAACGTGCGCGTCGTGTGCGCCGACGCCGTTGCAGCCGCGCGCTTTCGGGCGCTTGCGGCCGACGATCCGCTGCTGGGCGCGCTCGACGTGGTGTCGGTGCGCGAGCTGGCCCTCTCGATTCTGGGCGATGCGCGGGTCGGCGACGCCGTGGGACGCGACGCGCGCGTGCTGGACGAGAACGAGCTGGCCGTGCTCATGGAGGACGTGAAGGTGAGCGGCCTCAAGCCGGGCCGGCTGCGCGAGATGCTCAAGTTCTTCTACAAGAGCATCAGCGACTGCGCCGACGATGACGAGCGCTGGCTGATCACCGCCGAAGAGCAGACCGTGCACGCCATCCTCACCGAGAACCTGGAGGCGCGCCGCGCGCTGCTGCCGTGCGAGGTTTCGTCGCTGGCGTATCGCGGCCTTGTGAAAGCCGAGGTCGAGCGCGAGCCGCTGACGCTGGTGGCAGACGACTTTGGGTCGCTCAGCAAGGCGTCGCAGCGCCTCGTGCGCCATCTGGCGACGGACGGCCTCGTGGCGGCCGGCCGCACGCTGGCCTCGTCCAGCTCCGAGGAGCCGTACCCGTGCTTCGACGGGTTCCGCGCGCTTGCCGACGAGGCCGACTGCCTGGTGACGCTGGCGTGCGAGCGGCCGGCCGCGGCGCGCGAGTCCCGCGCGCTGGACGACCCGGCGGCCGAGTTCGCGTTCGCGGCGGCGTCCGTGGGGGAGTGCCTGGTCGATGGCTTCCGGCCAGGCGACGTGGCTGTGGCCGTGCCGAACGCCGCTTGGGGCGAGCGCATCGCCGCCGAGCTGGAAGGGCGCGGCATCGCCGTGGAGCGCGGGTTCGACAGCGGGAAGATAAAGGGCGACCCGCGCACCGAGGGCCGTTACGCCGACCTCAAGCTGGCCGCGTTCCTGCGGTTGTACCTCGATCCGCACGATTTCACGTCGCTGCGCTCGTGGCTGGGGTTCGGCGATTGGCTGCTGCGCTCCGATGCGTTTTTGGAGCTGATGGCGTACGCGCGCGACCATGAGACGACCGTGCCCGAAGCCGTGGCGCAGCTGCGCACGCAGCGCGACGCCGACCGCTCCTCGACGATCTTCGGGAAGTTCGACGGCCCGCTGGACGAGCTGGACGAGCTGCTGCGCGCCTGCGCTGGCGGGTTGTCGCGCGATGCTGCCGTAGCGCTGTTCGAAGCGCACGGAATGCCGTTGTCCCCGCGCCACGTGGAGCTGCTGGGCGACGACCCTGCGCATGCGGACATCGAGCGCCTGGCGCGCTGCGGGTTCGCGAAGCCGGTGGAGAACGTCGCGCGCGACGCCGTGCATGTGGTCTCCTATGCGCGCTGCCACGGGCGCCATGTGCGCACGGTGTTCGTCACCGGCCTGGTGAACGGCTTCTTGCCGGCGAACGACGCCGTGGACGACAAGTTCACCATCGACCATCGGCGCGTGGCGCTCGAACGCGAGCGCGCGCTGTTCCTGGACGTGCTGTCCTGCGCGAGCGAACGAGCGGTATGCACGCGCTTCGTGCGCGACCTTTTAGAGAACACCGCGCTCACCAAAGTGCAGACCTCGCGCGTGTTCGTGCGCGACGGCGAGCGCTTCGCGCGCGTGACGCCGTCGGAGTTCGCGTCGCTGACCGACGAGGTGCTCTCTCCTGCGCCCGACGCGCCCCGCGAGCTGCCGACAAAGGTGCTGTATAACGTTTCGACGGTCTGACGACCGTCGAACCTGCTCGACGCTGCGACTTCGCGGGGCGCCCGTCCTTGGCACGATCCCGAAAGCTCGCGTACCGAAGTACGCTTCGCCTTCGCGATCCCGCCAATGTCGGGCACCGCGCGAACCCTCGCTGACTTTATCTGACAAGTGAGCTTGAAAGGACTGATAGATATGAGCGATGTCGATGTATTCGTGATCGATGACGATTTCGATCCCCTGGCCGACCTGAGCCTGGACGACGGCGAGCGGGACGATGCCGAGGCCGACTACCTGCCGCCCATCCCCGATGCCGACAAGAGCGTGGTGCCTCCCGTGGTGCCGTTGTCTGCGACCGAGCGCATCGAGAAGCTGCTGGCGGGCATTCCCGGCCAGCAGTTCCGCCTGCTGCACGCCGTGGAATTCTGCACCGAGCCGAAGACGATGGACGAGGCCGTGGCCGATTTGGACGCGGCGTATCCGAACACGACGAGCGTGTACGGCTCGGCGCAGGTGGTGCAGCTGCTCGAGCGCGACGGCGCGCTGGAGCGCATCGTGGACGAGGACGCCGCCCATGCGGCCGCCGGCGACGCTGCCGATACGCCCGCCGAGGACGAGGGCTTCATCTCGGTGACGCCCGCTCCGCCGTGTCGCTACCGTGCCACGCAAGCGGGCCTCGATGCCGTCGCGGCGCACGTCAACGAGGGCCTCGTGGCGGAGCGGATCAGCGAAGACGAGCGCTATCTGCCCATCTTCCAGCGCGTGCTTGAGATGTGCGCGCGCGAAGGAGGCTGCCCCACCAAGGAGCTGGACCAGGCGGTGGACGGCGACCCGCTGTGCCAAGAGCCGCGCCGCTTCTGCGGGTTCTTCCGCGGCAAGCTGGAAGAAACAGGCGCCATCGAATGGCGCGACGCCTGGACCATCACCGATCTGGGGCGCAGCGTGCTCGCGTCCGGCTTGTTCGCCGCTGCCTCCCCGTCCGAACGCTAGAGAAGGAGCCACCCATGTCCCACGATCAGGAAACCACCATCGCCGACGTGCTGCGCGGCCGCATGGCAACCTACCAGTTCCTCTCGCGCCTGTTCCGTGTGGAGGTGGATCAGGAGCTGTACGACACGCTGGTGTCCATGCGCTTCCCGACGAACACCGGCAACGCGCTGGTGGACGAGGGCTACCGGATGATCTGCGGCTATCTGAGCCAGGCCGACGGCACGGTGCTTACCGAGCTGGCGGTGGACTACGTGCGCGCGTTCATCGGGTCGGGCAACGACGGCTTTTCGGCCGCGTACCCGTACGAGTCGGTGTACACGAGCCCGAAGCGCCTCATGATGCAGGACGCTCGCGACGAGGTGCTGGTGCTGTACCGCGCCTTCGGCTTGGACAAGCAGGAAAGCTGGAAGGAGGGCGAGGATCACATCGCTCTTGAGCTGGAGTTCGAGCAGATCCTATGCGAGCGCGCTATCAGGGCGTACGAGGCCGGCGACGAGGACGAGTGCCTGAAGCTGCTGCTGTCGCAGCGCAACTTTCTGGAGGACCACCTGCTGGCGTGGTACCCCATGATGGCGGCCGACTTGCAGAAGTTCCCGCAGACCGACTTCTACAAGGGCCTGGGCAAGCTGACCGACGGCTTCCTGCGCAACGACCGCGAGTTTTTGGACGCCGCGCTGTCCGAGAACGAAGCGGAAGTCGAGGTTGCATGATGGACGAGCACGGCATCGAGCCCAAGCGCGATGCGGGCCCCCGCGTGTCGCGCCGCACGTTCGCCCTGGGAGCCGTGGGAGCGTGCGCCGTCATCGGGCTGGGCGGCGTGAAGTACCTGCCCAGCGCAACGTTGCTGCGCCCGCCGGGCGGGCAGGACGAGGAGCAGCTGGTGCGCGGCTGCCTGCATTGCGAGAAGTGCCGCGAGGTGTGCCCGAAGCATGCCATCGCCCCCGCTCATATCGAGGACGGCATCTTGAACGCGCGCACGCCGCGCATGGACTTCAAAAGCGGCTGGTGCGATTTCTGCGAGAACGAGCCAGGCGGGCCGAAGTGCGTCGCGGCGTGCCCGACGCATGCGCTTTCGTGCCCCGATCCGTCGCAGGCGATCATCGGCAAGGCGGAGATCAACCGCGACTGGTGCCTTGCCGCGAAGGGCATGGGCTGCCACGAGTGCGTCGACGTGTGCAACTACGAGGCGCTCGAGCTGGGCGCCGACAACGTGCCGGTGGTGGACGTGGATGCGTGCAACGGCTGCGGCGCCTGCGAGCTGGCGTGCATCTCGCTGTCGGCAGGTTCCATCACGGCCGGCGCCACCGATCGCGCCATCGTCGTCCGTCCGACCGAAGAAGTGGAGGCGTGAGCAGGATGAAGAAGCTCAAAACCTATCGGCTGCGGTTCCTGATCATGCTGGCCCTGCTGGCCGTGGTGGCCGTGGGGTACTTCACGGCCGGCGGCATCGGCAACTTCTGCGGCATCGGCTTCGAGTCCATCACGCTGCTGTGCCCCCTGGGCGCGCTGCTGGCCATGATCGCCGAGCGCACAGCCATCCCGATGGCCGTGATCAGCGTTGCGGTCGTGCTGCTGGTGTGTATCGTGCTAGGCAAGGTGTTCTGCGCCTGGGCGTGCCCCGTGCATTTTATGTCGCGAGGTAGGAAGAAGACCTGCTATTAGGAGTCAAGGGGGAATCCGAGACTTTTTGATAGGAACCTTGAAAAGTGAATGCGAGATAAGAAAGCGCACGCCAACACCCGGCCCCATGCAGGGTGCCGGGCATTGGCGAAGTTCGGTTTTTGCGATCGACGTGGGCTTTCACGCCTCCTTCAGGTGGCCGGGGCGGTGGTTGCGGGGAGGGGCCGGCTCGTAGGGCCGCCCTTCCTTCATCACCGCCAGCGCCACGCCCATGAGCTTGCGGGCGACGCCCGAGAGGGCGACGTAGTGGTGCTTCCCGTCCACGCCCCTCTTCCTGTCGTAATAGTCTCCGAAGTAGGGGTCGTTCTTCCTGGCGCAGTCGGCGGCCTGCATGAACGCCCATCGCAGCGCCCCGGGCCCTCGCTTGGACATGCGCCCGTCGGACCTCACGGTCTCGCCGGACTCGCTTCTCGTGGGGTCCATGCCGGCATAACCCATGAGCCTGTGGGGGTCGTCGAAGGCGTTCGGGTCGCCGATCTCGCCCGCGATGACGGAGGCGAGGGCGACGTCTATGCCGGGGATGGTGACGAGCCACTTGCCCTGCGTCCGCTCCAGCAGGCGGGCCAGCTCCCTTTCGACCTCCTTGACCTGGTCCTGCACGAAGTCGAGCTCCTCCATCAAAAGCCTCGCCTCGAAGGCGAGCGTCTTGGAGCCGAACCCGACGCCCACGGATTCCTTGGCAAGCGCTTTGAGCCTCTCGGCCTTGGCTCGCCCGCACCTCCCGCGCGAAGCCTCCCTGAGGATGCGCTCGAGCGTCCCGACGTCGGTTCCGAGCACCTGGTCGGGCGTGGCGCAGTGCTGCAGCAGCTCGCGGCGGGTCGGACAGTACGCGTTGCTGAACAGGCCTGCAAGCTCGGGGAACGTCCTATCGAGGATGGCCGTCGCCCTGTTCTTCAAGGCTGTGGAGCGCTCCACGAGCGACATCCTGTAGCGGGCGAGGTTGCGCAGCTCCTCGGTCGCCTCGTCGCCGAGCGCCGAGGGCGAGTAGCGCTTGTAGCGGACGAGGTCGGCGATCATCGCGGCGTCAAGGGCGTCGGTCTTGACCTTGCGGACCGTCCAGACGTCGCGGAAGGCGTCGGTCTGGACGGGGTTGATCACCGCGGCCTCGTAGCCGTGGGAGGAGAGGAAGTCGAACAGGGCCACCCAGTAGCGCCCCGTGGCTTCCATTCCGACCAAGCTGTTCTCCGGGGTCGCGTCAGCCTTGCGAAGCCTCTTCAGCATCTTCGCGAAGCCGCTCGCCGTGTTGTTGAACTTGAACGACTCGACGACGGTGCCCCCGTCCTCGTCGACGGCGCTTGCGACGTGGCTTCTCTTGGCGATGTCTATCCCGATGCAGATCATGGCGTCCTCCGATCCCTCGCTTTATGGTGAGGCAGAGGATCTTCCTCTGGCAACCGCAGGCGCAACCTCATTGGATATACGGCGCCGCGCGCCATCCTGCCTAATTCGCGTCCACCTGCGGGCCGGAGGCGCCAGCCTTTTTTGAAGAGCCTGGCTCCTGGGGGGGGGTGCGGCAAGCGCCCTCCGCCCCATACGCATCCCTTATCTCACATTCGCGTCTGCAAGAAAAGAGCGCGGCCACTGCGCGAGAAGTGGCAAGAACAATATATGAGGGGGACAAGGAGGGTAAAGGGGGCAAGGTTGCTTCCCCTTGCTCCGCGTGCGCTTCCCCCTGCGGCAAAGCCAAGGGCATCAAGATCGACAGCCGCCATGGCATCCTTGCGGCGGCGTTGGGCTCCTCGCTCGTCTTCGGCTTTCCGGTGTTCTGCCTCGTCTGCCCGATCGGCCTCACGTTTGCCACGGTGCTGCTGGTCATGCGCCTGTTCGCGTTCGGCGACGCCACGTGGACGGTCGTCGCCTTCCCGGTCATCATCGCGTTGGAGGTCCTGCTGCTGCCGAAGTGGTGTCAGCGCTTCTGCCCCCTGGGCGCGCTGCTTTCGCTGTTCAGCGGGCTGAACCGGACGTTCCGCCCCCAGATGGACGCCGAGAAGTGCCTGCGCGAGGGTCGCGGCAAGGCCTGCAACCTGTGCGAGCAGGCATGCCCCGAGGGCATCAACCTGCACGATGTCGCGGCGGGCGAGACCACGCTCAACGATTGCAGCAAGTGCCGCGCGTGTGCCGACGTGTGCCCCGAGCACGCCATCACGTTCCCGTTGCTGCCGAAGAAGCAGGCGCAGGCGACGCCGCTGCCCGTCGACGACGAGATCCCGGAAAGGGGGTAGGTCATGTCCCTGATCAACGGCCTGCTGGCCCTGCTGGGCGAGATCGAGAGCGATGCCATCGCCGTGCACGAGGAGCGCTGCATCTCGGTGCGCAACCGCAATGCCGACTGCCTGCGCTGCGTGGAGGCGTGCACGTCGGGCGCGCTGGCGTACCGCGCGGGCGAGCTGCTCGTAGAGCCCGAGCGCTGCATCGGATGCGGCACGTGCGCCACGGCGTGCCCCACCTGCGCCATCGAGCTGCGCAACCCGACGGATGCCGAGCTGACGGCGCAGCTCAAGCACTCCATCGTGGCGACGAAAGGCCATCCGGTCATCGTGTGCGAGCAGGCGCTCGAGGCGGCCAACGTCGCGGCCGACGATGCGTCGGCCGCGTGCGCGGTGCCGTGCCTGGGGCGCATGGACGAGTCGGCGCTCGTGGGGTTGGCGGCGTACCGCGCCTTCGACGCGACGCTGGCCTGCGGTTCGTGCGAGACGTGCCCACATGCTCCGGGCGGCGCGCTCGTGCGCGAGGTGGTGGAGGGCGCGCGCAACCTGCTTGAGGCGTTCGGATCCTCCATGCCCATCGACCTGGAGGAATGCGTGCCCGAGCGCGTGTTGGAGCCCGGCGGGTCGCACGGCCAGGCAGGCAGCGACGGGGTGGGGCGGCGCGACTTCTTCCGCTCGGCCAAGGACGCATCGACCCGCGCAGCTGGCGCGGCGGTGGCCGAGGAGTTGGGGATGGTCGAGGCCGAGCCCGTTCCTGCGGCGTATCGCAAAGTGGGCGCAGATGGGACGCTGTCGCAGTTCGTCCCCACGCGCCGCGTGCGGCTGTACAACTACCTGCAGCACGTGGGGCAACCGACGGCCGACGAGGTGGAGACGCGTGTCATCGGCGCCGTGTCCATCGATGCCCAGAAGTGCAGTTCGTGCCGCATGTGCGCGGTGTTCTGTCCCACGGGCGCCATCAAGAAGCTCGACGAGGGCGGCGTGTTCGGCATCGTGCACCGTCCGAGCGCCTGCATGCAGTGCCGCCTGTGCGAGCACATCTGTCCCGAGCAGGCCATCGCGGTGAGCGGGCGCGTGCCTATCAAGCAGTTCATGGGCAAGGAAGCCGTGTGCTTCGCTATGAAGCGTCCAACCTGGACCCCGAACAAGCCCTCATCGATGTACGATAAACTGCACGCGACGCTCGGCGAACACTTGGAGATGTGCATGTTCTAGGGAAGTTCCGGCGGTTTGTCGGCCGCCGGAACTGCTCGACGCTGCGGAGCTCCCTGGCACCCGATCTCGCGTCGAGGCCGAGGACTCGCGTACCGAAGTACGCTTCGCCCTCGCCCTCCCCACGATCTCGGGCACCAGGGAGCCCCTCGCTGACGCTACGAACGACCGGTGATTTTGGAGGAACGAACGCATGATCAACTACACGCTGCCGGATTTCACGGTGGGGCTGGGGCTCAACCTGTTCTTCATCCGCTTGCTGGAGCAGCGCCCGGCGCTGTTCCAGGACGGCGTGCGCATCGACAGCGTGTACGGCTGCTTTCCCGCGTGCGACCTGAACGGCGGCCGCGCGTTCTTGCGCGAGCGAGCCACGCCCCGGCAGATGGAGGAGGCGTTCTCGCTCTTGGCCGAGCACGGCGTAAAGGCGCGTCTCACGCTGACGAACATGCTGGCCGACGAGGACGACCTGCGCGACGAGTACCTGAACGCGATGCTCGCCATCGCCGGCCGCTACGATGCCGAGGCCATCGTGTACGCCGACCTCGTGGGCAACTACGTGCGCGAGCGCTACGGCATGCGCTGCGTGCTGTCCACCACGCGCGCGCTGGCGGACGCAGCCGAGGTCAACCGCATGACGAAGCGCTACGACTACGTGGTGCTCGACTACAACCGCCACAAGGATCCGGCGTTTCTCGCGGCGCTCGAAGACCGCGACAAGGTGGAGGTCATGGTGAACGAGTTCTGCGCCTACCAGTGCCCGCATCGTGCACAGCACTACCTCCACAACAGCGAGGATCAGCGGTCGGGCGCGATGCGCCCCTTCGAGTGCGTTGCGAAGCGCGCCGATTTCTTCGACCACGAGCCGGGCCACCCGGTGATCTTCACCGATCAGGAGGTGCGCGACCTGCACGACGAGTACGGCATCGGGTACTTCAAAATCGTCGGCCGCGGCGTGGCCTTCCAAACCGTGCTCGAGGCCTACGCGTACTACCTCGTGCGCCCCAAGTACCGCGAAGACGTCAAGCGCATGGTCATGCGCGCCGCAGGGTAGGGGCGGCGGGGAAGAGCTGCTGGTTTTGCATGGGGTCAGGCGTCTGTTGCACAAAAACCCGTGACGTGCGATCTGAACCGATGTTTTCTTGTCGCCCACTCTGATCGGTTTTGAAGAATCCCCAGGTCGTTGAATCGCCCTCGATTGCAGTGCGCGGTGCATTCGCGAGAGACGGCCGTTCAACGGCCTTCAAGTCTCGTACGTCGCCAATTTTTGTGCGCTGAAGGGCGAATCACGTGCAGATGCCGTTCGCCGAAACGCTTTCGCGCTTTAAGCGTGGGACTTAGGCAGTTGTTCGCTTCTTGTGGAAACGCATTCGCGTCCACGCAGGCAAATCCGCGGCATCAGCTTTCAATCGGTTCGAGATCCACTGCCTGGTCGTCGTCGAACGCGTCACCCGTGGCAACGGCGGTGACGCCTTCGCTCGCTTGCAGTTCGAAGGCGATTTCGGCACTCGCATGCGCCCCGACGGCTTTGAGGGCGTACCCTCCCCGGTCGAGCGTGAAGACGCGGCTTCCGCGAGCCGTTCCTTCGCAGACGGTATCAACGTTCTTCTCATCGACGAATACGATCTTGAAGTCGCCGTCCGATACGGTCGCATCGTAGTCGACGCGAAACTCCCCGCCTTCGTTGGGGACGGAGATCCGAAGCCATGTTTCCAGGCCGGTCAGTCCGCCGATCTTTCTGTCGAACAGGGAGCCGGTTCTGTTCGCAACTGTGTACGTGTCGAATCCTTGGGCGATGCGGGCATCGTCGCAGTAGATCGATTCCTGCATCAGATTGAGGGGTCCTGCGCAACCGGCCAGAACCAGACACGCCGCCGCGAACGCCGTCGCCATGCCGCGTTTCCTGGTCATACGGCACCTCCTTTGCCGGGATCTGCCACTGTCTGGCATTCTAGCAGCTCGAAACGCGTCGGGGGGGGGGGGGCACTTTTTGCCAAGCGGGGCTTCCTGTGGTACAAATGGCCGAATGGGATGACGGTGGAAGGGACGGGCGGATGACCGGGAAGACGACGAGCGCGCAGCGCGATCGCGAGCGGGCCGTGCTGGCGGCGGTCGAGCGGTTCGCGCCGCTGCGGCGCTTGGGCTGGGCGTTTCTGCTGGCCTGGGTGTTCTGCGTGTTCTACACCAACGCGGTGAGCGGCTACACGGGCGCGAAGGCCTCGACGTTGGCGGTTGGTGCGGGCTGGGATCTGTTCTTCACGGGGCTGCCGGTGTCCATGTCGGTGGTCATGCTCGTGCTCATCGTGGTGTTGGAGAAGCGGCTGGGCTCGCCCGCCCAGCATGCGGCGCTGTTCTGGATCGCGCCGCTGGCCACCGCGGTTTCCACGCCGCTGCTGTTCTGTGAGCTGCCCGATTTCGGCGCGACGGCTGCGCTGTTCGTGATAGGTGCGGTGCTCACGGGATTTGGCAGCGGCTTCATGTGGGTGATGTGGGGCGAGTACTACGCGAAGGTGACGCAGGAGGAAGTGGAGTTTCTCGCGCCGTCGTCGGCTGTGGCGGCCGCCGTTCTGGTGCTGGTGGTGTCGGCGATGCAGGGATGGATGGCGCTCGTGGTGGTGACGGCGTTTCCCCTGATGTCGGGCTTGTGCCTGCTGCTGTCGTGGCGGGATGCGCAAGGGCGCGACGCGACCGCCGAGTACCGGGGCGCCGCCGAGCAGCGCGCGTTCGCCGAGGCTCACGACAGCGCGCGGAAGGGGCTGCCGCGCGTGCTGAAGTCGATGGGGCGCGCCGGGTTCGGCATCCTCGCGGCGTGCCTGTTCGTGTGCGTGGAGGGGTCGTTCTGGTCGGGGTCGTCAGGGCAGGATGCGACGGCCGCCCAGGTGGCGCTCGTGGTGAGCATCGCGTTCATGCTGATGGTGGGTCTTTCGGCCACGGCGGGGCCGCGTCGGGTGTCGCTGTCGTTTCTGTACCGATGGATGTGCCCGACGCTCGTGGTGGGCTTCGCGGCGTTCATCGTGCTGGGGGA
The DNA here is from genome assembly GCF_000024265.1 of Eggerthella lenta DSM 2243. Classification (NCBI taxonomy): domain Bacteria; kingdom Bacillati; phylum Actinomycetota; class Coriobacteriia; order Eggerthellales; family Eggerthellaceae; genus Eggerthella; species Eggerthella lenta. The sequence goes on from NC_013204.1 coordinate 618,583, forward strand.
AACCGCGGGCGCGTACGTCGCCTACGTGGTGGCCATCGCCGCGCGCTTCGCGTTCTGCCTGATCACGCAGATGTATTTCGCGCGCTACGCTGTGCAGGGCGCGGCCACGCCCGTGCAGTCGTACGGTTTGGGATGGATCTTCGTGCACTTGGGCGATCTGCTGGGCGTGGTGACGCTCGTGCTGGTGGAGTCCGGCATGGCGGCCGGGGTGTTCTCGCTCGACCAGGTGGCGGTCGTGTCCATCGCGCTGCTGGTGGGCGCCACCATGTTCGTGCTCAGCGACGGCCGCGCGTTCGCGTTCGGCGCGCGCAACGAGGATGGCGTGCTGCACGATGCCGCTTCGAAGCGGTCGATGCCGGCGGGCGCGGATGCGGGCGGCGCGAACGCCGACGAAGCTGCATCCGCGCCCGCGCCTGCAGCCGATATCGACGAGCTGACCGCCCGCATCCTCGAGCTTGCCGAACGCGGCGGCCTCACCCCGCGCGAGACCGAGGTGTTCGACCTCCTGGCGCGCGGCCGATCGATACCGTACGTGCGCGACGCTCTCGTCATCTCGCGCGAGACGGCCGCCACCCACGCCAAGCACGTCTACGCCAAACTCGACGTGCACTCCCGCCAAGAGCTCATCGACCTCGTGCATTAGCTCGCACGTTGCCTTGCCGTCCTGAGCAAGCGCATGGAAAGCCCCGCGTGCGGGGCTTTCCGTTAAGGGAGGGAGGGTTGGCTCGGGTGGTGCTTACGCTGCGCCGAGGGCGTGCTTGGCGGCGATGCGGGCGAAGGTGGCGGTGCGGCCCGCGTTGATGCCCGTGAAGTTGCTGGGATAGTTGTGCGGGTAGAAGCCGCCCTGGTCGTTGCCGCAAACGTAGAGGCCCTCGATGACGCTGCCGTCCTTGCGCAGCGGCTGCGAGTCGGCGTTCGTGATCACGCCGTGGATGGTGACCAACAGCTCGCCGGCGATGCGCGCGGCGTAGAACGGCGGCTCGTCGACGGCGCTCAGGCGGTAGGCAGGCTTGCCGAAGTCGACGTCCTCGCCTGCAGCGACCAGTTCGTTATAGCGTTCGATGGTGGCCTTGAACGTGGCGGTCTGGTCGGCGTCGAACTTCATCTCCTTCGCCAGCTCGTCGAGCGTGTCGCACTTCTTCAGCGCGCCGCTCTCGATGCGCGGCTCCAGCCAGAATGAGTCGAGGTGCTCCTTCGTGATGGCCTCGCAGTCGTACACGTCGGCGTTGAACGCGGTGCCCGACGGCGCGGGGAACAGGCGCGAGCAGCCGCAGGTGTCGAACCGCTCGATGTCTTCCCAGTAGCTGCCGTCCCAAACGATCCACGAGAAGTGGCCGGGCTGGTTCGCGCCGCCGGCGTAGCTCATGGGGTAGCACTGGTCCTCGTTCATGAAGCGCTCGCCGTTCGCGTTCACATGGAGGAACGGCTGGCTGCCGGGAAGGAAGATGTCGCCGCCCTGGTAGGAGCCGTCGAACTCGGTATCGTCGAACATGATGCCGCGGTTCCAGATCATGCAGGCGCCGCCCGCTTCCAGCTCGGCTCCCGCCCACAGCGCCATGCGGATGCCGTCGCCCTCCTCGGTGACGCTGTCGCGCAGCACGCACCAGTTGGAGTTGCCGGGGCACAGGTCCTGCAGCATCTCGTCGTTCGCGCCGTAGCCGCCCGTGCACACGATGACGCCGTTCTTCGCGTTGATTTGGATGACGCCCTTGTCCTTGCTCTCGGCGATGACGCCGCACACTTTGCCCGACTCGTCCTGCACGAGCATCTTCGCGGGCGTCATGAGCATGACTTCGCCGCCCAGCTCGCCCAGCACCTCGTTCATCACTTCAAGGTGGGCGTACGCGCCGTAGTTCGGGCCGTCGGGGTTGTACTCGCCCATGCAGGGGTTATAGCACATGGCCGGGTAGTAGGCGTGAGGGTCGTCGGGCTTGTGCCATTCGAACGGGAACAGCATGCCCTTGGGCTCAAGCGTCTCCTTCATCCATTCGATCATCTCGCCAGACTTCTCGGCCCAGGTTTTGTACAGCAGCATGTTGGCATCGCCCGCTTGGGTCTGGTTCGCATGGTTTAGCAGTGTGGGGACGTCTTCGACATGGTCGGGCTCCAGCGCGGAGTTGAGCGCGCCGATAGCCTCGCGTGCGGCGGCGATGTTGCCGCCCTTTTCCAGCACGATGACCTTCGCGCCGTTCTGCGCGGCCGTGGTGGCGGCCACGAGCCCGCCGTTGCCGGCGCCTACCACCACGAGGTCGGCTTCCAGCGTCTCGGCGATGTCGGCGGGCATCTCCGGCTTGTCGCGCCAACTGCCCTGAGCGTCGGCGTCGGCCTTGCCGCTCTTTCCGCCTTCGGCCTGCGCTTGCGGCGCGCATCCGGCCAGCGCCCCTGCTGCGGCCAGCGCGCCCGTCGCGGTGATTCCCGCCAGGAAGTTGCGGCGGCTGATGGTTCGTTCTCCCATGATTCCCTCCTCGGTCGTTTGGTTTCAACGAGGTGCATGCTACGCGGGGCGCGGGGCCGCGTCATCGCGCGGATCCGGGTATATTCGTCCATGTCCAGGCAAAACGACGAAGATACCCGAAAACGGGGGAGGGCTGCCGAACGCGGTTTACGAGGTCGGGCGGCGCGTGGCGCCATGCGCGAGGTGCTATCATGATGCGTTGCATGCGACGGGCGGGGCGAAAGGGAGTGCTTCATGGAGCGGACGGACGAGCGATACGGGCGGTACGTGGCCATCCTCGAAGAGGAGCTCGTCGCCGCGATGGGATGCACCGAGCCCATCGCCATCGCGCTGGCAGCCGCGCGGGCGCGCGAACTGCTGGACGCGGAGCCTGCTCGCGTGGAGGTGAAGGCCAGCGGCAGCATCATCAAGAACGCGAAGAGCGTGGTGGTGCCCCACACCGGAGGCCTGAAGGGGATCGAGGCCGCTGCGGCGGCGGGCATCGTGGCGGGGCGCGCCGAGCGCAGCCTCGAAGTGATCGCCGAGGTTTCTCCCGAGGAGATTGCGGGTATCGCGGCCTATGTGGAGCGCGCGCCCATCGCGGTTGAGCGCGCCGCATCGGAGCTGGACTTCGACATCGTCGTGCGTGTGTTCTCGGACGCGGAGGCGCAGGCGGCGGCCGCGGCTGATGCCTGCGCCTCTCCCGCTCGCAGCGCGCTCGTGCGCATCGCCGACTTCCATACGAACATCGTGCGCGAGGAGCGCGACGTGAAGGTGCTGCGCGACGTGGCGGTGCCCTCCGTTGGCGGCTCGGGCGACGGGATGACCGATCGCGGCGTGCTGTCGATGGAGGGCATCTGGGACTTCGCCATGACCGTGGAGCTGGACGACGTGCGCGACCTGCTGGATCGCCAGATCGCCTGCAACGGCGCCATCGCCGACGAGGGGCTGGCGGGCGACTGGGGCGCGAACATCGGCAGCGTCATGCTGGGCGCCTACGGCGACGACGTGAAGGTGCGCGCGTGCGCGTGCGCCGCGGCGGCGTCCGACGCGCGCATGAGCGGCTGCGAGCTGCCCGTGGTCATCAACTCCGGCAGCGGCAATCAGGGCATCACGGTGTCGGTTCCGCTCATCGTGTACGCGCGCCACCTGGGCTCTTCCGACGAGCAGCTCTACCGTGCGCTCGTGCTGTCGAACCTCGTGGCTATCCATCAGAAGACGGGCATCGGACGGCTGTCGGCGTTCTGCGGCGCAGTGTGCGCGGGCGCGGCTGCGGGCGCGGGCATCGCGTATTTGGATGGCGGCGGCTACTGCGAGGCCTGTCATGCCGTGGTGAATGCGCTGTCTATCGTGGCCGGCATGGTGTGCGACGGCGCGAAGCCATCGTGCGCCGGCAAGATCGCGTTCTCGGTGAACGCGGGCATCCTGGGTTACGTCATGTACCGTGACGGCCAGCAGTTCTACGGCGGCGACGGCATCGTGAAGAAGGGCGTCGAGAACACCATCGACAGCATCGCCCGCCTCGGCCGCGACGGCATGCGCGCCACCAACGACGAGATCATCAGGATCATGCTGGGAGCGTGAATCGCGGGACGAGCGAAGGGAGGTAATGAACTGTCAACCCCGTCCCTTCGTCTCGTCACTGGGAGTCAACGGGAATGAGTCAACGTCTCGTCTCGAACCGGCGAACTTCGCTCGAATTCCTCGAACGTGGGCGTGAATCGGGAGCCATGGCAATTACGCCCTCGCCTGAAGCCGCATATCGTCGTAGGTTCGAAATGCGACCAGGCCTTTTGCGTGTGCTTCCAGCGAGAAGCGCGTTTCGAGCGCTTGAGAATTGACATGGCTACCGATTTGCGTCCACCCGGGACGAGGCCGGAGCGGCCGAAGCGAGGGGAAGAGGTGTCGACCCCGTCCGTCCCCTCGGCTCACCTCTGTTTTTCTTCGTATTCCCAGATCAGCGGCATCACCCCTGAGGTTTGATGCGCGTTTTCGGAAGATTGCGCTCGGTTCAAACCTCTGCGGCGATGCGGTGGGCGTCCTTCTCGATGCAGCATCGGCCTACCGAATCGGGATATTCGGGAGAAGCGAGCACCATCACAACAAGGAGGGCGTCATGTCGAATCTTTCACGCAGAAATTTCATTACCGGTGGAGCTATTGCTGCTTTGGGCGGGACGCTGGCGATAGCAGGTTGCGCTCCGAAAGGCGAAAGCTCGTCGACGGTCGCAGGCGCTGCGGGCGAGGGTGCGCAGGCATGGACCGGCACGGCCAACGGCAAGGGCGGCGAGCTTACCGTCGAGGTCATCACCGAGGGCGATTCCATCGCCCGCATCAACCCGTTGAAGTCGCGCGAGTCCTACGGCGTGGGCACCGCCGGCATCGACGTGCTTTCCGATCTCATCGTGAAGAACCAGACGCTCAACGTGGATATGGTGACGGGCGCCACGGTTTCGTCCATGGCCTTCCTCACGGCCGTCTCCGACGCCGTCGACGCCTCGGGCATGAAATCGAGCGAATGGAAGAAGCGCGAAAAGGCCGTGCCGCAGGCTCCCGAGGGCCTGACGACCGATGTGGATGTCGTCGTAGTGGGTGCCGGAGGCGCGGGCTATGCGGCCGCGCTGACCGCGGCCGAGGCCGGCAAGAACGTCGTGCTGTTGGAGAAACTGGGCATCGTCGGCGGCGATACCATCCTGTCCGGCGGCGCCATGGCCGTGCCGAACAACTGGTTCCAGAAGCGGGACGGCATCGAGGACAGCGTGGAGAAGATGGCCGAGGACATGATCGTCGGCGGCGATCATGTGGGCGACCCCGACCTGGTCAACGTCATCTGCGAAGGCGCGTACGGCGCCATGGAGTGGCTCATCTTCAACGGAGGCGTGGCATGGCAGCCCTACGAGCGCTTCTTCGGCGGCCACTCGGTCATCCGCTCGCTCATCCCCGAAGGCAACGAGGGAAGCGGCATCATCTGCAAGCTGGACAAGCGCGCCGAGGGTCTCAAGAACCTCAAGGTGTGCCGCAACACGAAGGCCGACGAGCTGGTTCAGGACGCCTCGGGCGCGGTCGTGGGACTGAAGGCCACGAACACGGCCACGGGCGAAACCTACGACTTCAAGGCGAAGGCCGTCATCCTCGCGGCCGGCGGCTTCGGCTCCAACGTCGAGATGCGCATGAAGTACAACCCCGAGATGGACGAGAAGATACTCTCCACCGACTCGGTGGGCGCGACGGGCGACTGCCACGTCATGGCCGAGAAGATCGGTGCGAACCTCATCGACATGCAGTACATCCAGACGTATCCCACCTGCGACACGCAGACGGGCGCCCTCTTGTACGTGGGCAACATGCGCCTGGAGAATCGAGCCATCTGCATCAACAAGGAAGGCGACCGCTTCGTCGAGGAGATGGAGCGCCGCGACGTCATCTCCAACGCCATCAAGGAGCAGACGGACGGCATCGGCTACATGATCTTCAACCAGGACGGCCTCGACCACACCGACATCGCCACGGTGAACGCGGCCGAGATGGACGGCTTGTTCGGGCGCGGCCAGCTGGCGAAGGGCGAGACCATCGCCGAGGCGTGCGAACCTTTCGGCATCGATGCCGCTGAGCTGCAAAAGACCGTGGAGAAGTGGAACGGCTACTGCAAGGACGGCGCCGACCCCGACTTCAACTACCGCGCGGCGCTCAATCCCATCGAGGGCGGCCCTTACTACATCTTGGCGTACAAGCCGTCGGTGCACTACACCATGGGCGGCCTGCACATCAATACCGACGCGCAGGTGCTCGATAGCGACGCCGCGCCCATCCCCGGCCTGTTCGCGGCCGGCGAGCAGGCAGGCCATAAGATGGGTACGAACCGCCTGGGCTCTTGCTCCATCACCGACGTGTTCGTGTTCGGCCGCGTGGCCGGTGCGAACGCGGCGGCGCTCGCATAACGCTCGCCAGCCTTGACGTTCCTCCCTCTCCCAGAACCCGTTCGACGGCTTTGCGCTTCGGACGGGTTCGCCTTGTGCGAACGCGTTCCATCGGCTAGTATGTGCCGCATGCGCAGCAACGCTTCCATAGCGGACGATACGACGAAAAAGACCTCCCGGTCAGGCGGTGCCGTGCCGTTCCCCAAACCCAATCGCGCGATGCTGTTCGATAGCGCGGGGCTGGCTTGCTACATCGCTTGGAGCTTCGTGTTCTGGAACGGATCGGTGCTGTTCGGCGACCTGCGCCATGAGGCGCCCGTGGGCGAGGCGCAAATCGTGCAGGCGGCGCTGACGGCCTTGGCCGCGCTCGTGCTCGTGCTGCTAGCGCGCAGGACGGCTCCTCTTAGGCGACGCACCGTGCTGTTGGCGGTGTTCGCCGCCGTGTCGAGCCTGGCCATCGTAGTTGCCGCGCTTGCCGGTTTCGGGCGGGCGCCGATGGGCTGGATGCTGATCGCCTTCGCGCTGAGCGGCTTGGGAAGCACGCTGCGTCTCGGATGGGAAGAGCGCATGAGCGTGCAGGGCGTGGAGCGCACCGCCGTGTGCGCAGGGACGGCGTACTTGCTCGGATTCCTCTTGTTCGCCCTGATCTCGCTGTTGCCCGCCCTGTCGGTGCTCGCGGTCTCCGTGCTGCTGCCGTTCGGCGCGTTCGGGCTGCTCGAAATCGCGGTGCGGGGCGAACGGGAACGGGGCGCATCGGAGGTGCGGATGCTGCCCGCTTCTTTGGACGGCGACAGTCTGCGCGTATCGTTGTCGCGCGTTCCCTGGAAGCCGATGGCGGCTATTTCGCTCGCGTTCTTCGGCTACGGGGCGACGCGGGCGAACGGCGTGATCGGCGGTTTCGAGGTGTCTTCCGAGTTCCACGGCGCGCTGGCCGGCGTGCCTGCGCTTGCGTCGTTCGTCGCTATCCTGTTGGCGTACCTCTTTTATCGCAAGAACGCCATGTTGGCTTTCTACCTGGCGTTTCCTTTGATGGCTATGGCTTCGCTGCTCCCGGCATCGCTTGATCCTTTCGGGGGCGGCACTACGTTCAGTGTGGCGCTGGTGGGGGCGGAGCTGGTTAAGTACCTGGTATGGTTTCTGCTCATCGATTCCTTCTTCAAGGACGGCCTGTCGGCGCTGCTGTGCCTGGCGCTTATGCGATTCGCCCAATGGGGCGGCAGCTGTCTGGGCCAGATCATGACCGATGTGCTGCCCACGTCCGAATCGGTGGCCATCGCCATCTTGCTGTCGCTTATGGCGGCGTTGCTGGTCATCATGGGATCGCCTCTGTCTCTCAAATCGCCTGCCGTCGTCGAAGAGGACGCGGTCGACGCCCTTGCCCTCCGCGTGAAGCGCGTGGCCGTGCAATGCGGCTTATCGCCGCGCGAGCAGGAGGTGTTGGCCATCTGGGCAACCGGCCACACGGGCGCCTACATCGAGAAACAGCTGTTCATCTCCAAGAACACCGTGAAGACCCACCTCAACCACATTTATGCGAAAACGAAGACCGCTAACCGGGAGGAGCTGTTGGAGCTGCTGGAGAGTGTGGACGCCGGATAGCTCGCCCCGACCGATCCTCGCTCGAAAAACACGCCTCGTTCGCTGAGGCGTGCTTTTCGAGATCGTCAAATCGGCGGGTCTGCGAAAGCCACCCCAGTCGCGGCTACTCCTGCGCTGCGATTTGCTCCAGGAATAGGCTGGGCTCTATAGTGCAGGTGCGGATACCGTTCTTGAGGCGGATGCGACTGATCTTGAGCTTCAGCTTGCCGGCGCTTTCGAGGTCGGTGGACGTGAAGTACGACAGCGCCACCGCGCGGCCGGCCTTTCCTGTGAGCGCGCGCACGCGTCGTTCGTCGACGGCGCGCATCTTCTCCTGGCGCTCGGGCGGGGTCACCGTGGCGTCGAAATAGTCGCGGGAGGGGATGAAACCGTTCACGAAGCCGGCGACGATCAGCAGGTCGGGCGAGAAGCCGCAGGCGAAGTCGTAGGGGACGACGGCTACCGCGTCGGCAACCTCCAGCGTGGGCGCGAGCAGGCGCTCGGCCATGCGCCGCGCCATCGCCGCAGCATCGGCATCGTAAAGGCTTTCCGGGTTTTCATCGGCTGCGTTGCCGTGCTCGAGGCAGAGCTCGCGCAGAACGGCGGGCGCTTGGGATTCCGCTCCGTCGGTGACGATGCGCGTCAGCTCGTCCAGCAGTGCCGTGCCCCGCAATCCTCGTACCTGCTCGATGAGCGCGCGACCGTCCTTGTAGGCGGTCGCCACGCGTTGCGCGCCCACTACGTGCTCGCAGTCGTTTTCGCTTAGCATCTCCAAAGCGTCCACGAGGCCGATACTGCGCTCCTTCGCGCAAGTCCGCAGGCTGGCGAAAGCCGCGCTGTTCACCAGGTAGTCGCCGAATCCACACCAGCACCGCCAAGCCGCGGTGTCGTCTGGGTTCGCCACGAGGTTGAGGGCCGTGGCGATGCGCGCAGGCGTGCAGCGGGCGTTGTCCCGCACGTCGCCGCGCAGGGGCTGCGAGATGGCGAGCGCTTCGGTTGGCACGCCTCGTGCGTGCAAAGCGGTTGCGATGTTGCGCGACCACACGCTGTTCGGTACGGCCACGACGATCTGCCGTGCGGGCGTTCCTGCGGCGACGGCTTCGGCCACCGTGCGCGCCACCTGTTCGAACTCGGCTTCGGGCGTGTCGCTTGCCAGAGCGACCCGTTCGACGGCATCGGGCGCGTCGGCATCCAGGTGCTCGCAAGCAGCATCGGGATGCGTTGCGAGGAATTCGTCGATTCCGGCGGCATAGGGGTACGAATCGTATGTCTCGATGCAGGTTTCCGCGTCGCCCGCCACGGTGATCGAGCAGGTTGCGACGAGATTCGCCAGCGTCTGCGAGGCACGGCTTGCGCAGGCGTAGTCGTCCATCAGCACGTGCGCGTAGGAATGCGCCGCCCGCGCTTCGTCGTGTTCTCGGAGGTAGCGTGCAGCAAGGTTCGCCGCTTCGGGTTCTATGACGGCGCGCATGAAGACCAGGTTCTCTTTCAACAGCGTATGGACATCGGCCTCCTCGCCCGGTAGCAGCCAATCGGGATCGTCGTCCGCCAGCTCGGTCCACGAGCGGTAGAAGAACTTGAGCATCTCGCGCAGCCGCTTCGGCCGCAGCCCGCTCACCTTCATGTCCTCCATGAGGAACGTCTCTTCGAAGGCGGTCAGTAGTCGCGGCTCGCGCCCCGACCAGCGGCGCGCGCCGTCGTCGGCCAGCACGTCGAGCGCTAAGGCGCGTGCGGTGGCGACGGTTGCGCCGGCAGCGCGCTTGGCACCGACGCGGGCTGTCAACCGCTCCGAGAACAGGCGTGCGGCCTGGGGCGTCGCGCACAGCACGAGCACGTTGCCCGCGGCGGCGTTTTCGGCCAGCAGCGCGGCAGCGCGCTCGACGAGACGTTGCGTTTTGCCGGTGCCGACGCCTCCGGTGACGAGCAGGGCCTCGGTCGATTCGCTTGTCGTTTCGTATGCCATGGGTTTTCGTCCTCCCACGTCGTGGTTGTCAGATGAAGGCCGGAAGCGGCATCCCTCTTTTCGCAGGGAGGGGGAGCGGGGATGTCGCTCCCGGGCAAAAGGCGGCTCGTCCCCCAAAGCCCTTGCCAAGCCGCCTTTTGCCCGGGGTCGGGCTCGGCCCGATTCCGGATGCGCGACCAGACCGCTGCAGCTGCGAGCCGGGTCGCGCAGGAGGGGCTTTACGGAACGGGGCGCGCATTCTCCGCGTCGATCTTCTCGGCGTTCGTTGGCACGGCGACAGGTTCTGCGGTAGACGGCGTTCGCCGCGGCAGCAGCGGCATGGTGATCGCGTTCGCAGGGCATGCGTCCACGCAGGCGCGGCACTTGGTGCACTCGCTCCATGCCGCCTGCGAAAGCTGCGGGTGGCGCGGGTCGATGCCCTCCTCGCAGACGCGGCCGCAGGCCCCGCACGCGCCGCCCTTCGCCGTTTCCAGGCACTTCGCATCGTCGATCGTGGGCACGAAGGTCTTGTTCGCCTTCGCGATCAGGCTCATGAACGCCGAAAGCGGGCACAGCTTATGGCACCACTTCTTGAACAGCAGCACCTCGGCGATAAGCAGCGCGGGCACCACGATGAGCGACCAGGTGACATCGCCGTGTGAGAACAGGTTGATGACCAGCAGGATGGTGGCGAACGTGAGTCCGATGGGGCAGACGAGGCAGAACACCGGGAATCCAAAGATGAAGGTGGACGCCAGCGCGCCGCCCAGCACGAAGTGGCGAGCATCGAGCGCGGCTCCGCGCTTGGAGGCGCAGGACGCGCATCCGCTGCCATTCTTCGACCCCTTCGAGCATGAAACGCCCAGCGCGTCGATCTCGACTTTCGTGAGCGGCGCCGCGGCAGGATCGGCATCGTCGCCGCGTTCGACGGGTTGCTTCTTCGCGAACAAGCCGCGCAACTTCTGCACGAGCGGCACGGGGCAAATCCATCCGCAGAACGCGCGGGCGAACAGAACGATGAGCAGCACCATCACGATCAGCGAGATTACGGCGCGCGGCACCATCATCTTGGAGGCGAGCATCGTTCCCAAGGCGCCCAGCGGGCATAGGATGGAGATGTCCCAGATGCCCGGTGCCGACATGGTGCCGATCCCGACGTTCGTGACGAAGCCGACGGCGACGACGGCCACGATGGCCAGTGCGACGAGGGTGCGCAGCTTCTTGGAGTTCTTCTTCATGAGGGCACCTTATCCTTCAACTTCGTCAAGCGGGTGGACGACGATGGCGCGCGCGGTGGCTCCTTCGGAGATGGAGCCGTTCTGCAGCGAGACGCACACGCTCTCGCACGCGCCGCAGCCGTTGCACTTGTCCTCGATCACGACGGGGCGGTTGTTCTCGTCGAGCTCCATGGCCTCGTAGGGACAGGCGTCGTAGCAAAACCGGCATCCGATCAGCTTGTACGCCAAGCACCAGTCCGTGTTGATAACGGCTTTGCCGATGATGGTGTTCTCGGCCGTGGCGTCGTCGGGCAGCTTGAGCGCTTCGGTGGGGCAGGCGCTCACGCACAACGGGGTGCCGTCGTGCTCTTCGGCGCACCAGTCGCACCAGTTGGCCGAGAAGTCGAACGTGGGGGTGCGCATGTTCAGCACACCGTCCTCGAGGTGGGCGGGCGCGATGACGTCGCGCGGGCAGATCTCGTAGCACTTCTCGCAGCGGATGCAGGCCGAGATGAGCCGTTCCTCGTCCTGGCCTCCCGGCGGGCGCACGAGCGGTTGCGATCCCGCGTACTTCAATCCGCCTAGACCTAGCATGACCGCAGCGCCGCCTGCGCCCAGGCACAGCGTGCGTCGCGTCATGCCGGCGTAGGTTTTCTCCTGCTTGTTGTCCATCGCTCCTTCTTTCGATCCTGTGCAGTTAGTCTTCGGCCAGCACGTCGTCGAGGAACGTTTGGTCGGTTTGGAGGAACCCGTCCGTCAAGTACGCCAAGCCCCGGTAGAAGTCGGTTTGCGCGAATCGCTTCATGTCGGAGGTCATCATGGGAGCCCATGCCGCCAGATGGTCTTCGAGAAAGTTCTTCTGCGTGGTCAGCAGCGCGACGGCCTCGTCTTCGTCGCCTTTGCGCAGCGCTTCGACCGTGCGCGTGGCCATGATCTGCTCGAATTCCAGCTCGAGCGCGATATGATCCTCGCCCTCTTTCCATGTGTCCTGCTTGTCGAGGCCTGCGCTGCGGTAGATGGCCAGCACCTCGTCGCGTGCTTCCTGCATGAGCAGGCGCTTCTCGGAGGTGTACACCGATTCGAACGGGTAGGCGGCCGAGAACGCGTCGATGCCGTGTCCGATGAACACGCGCACGTAGTCGATGGCGAGGTCGGTGACGCTGTTGTCCCAGGTGTTGCTCAGGTACGTGGCCAGCAGGCGGTAGCCCTCGTCCACGTTCTCGTTGCCCGTCTTGGCGGGGAAGCGCATGCTGCGCAGCTCGTCGAGAAGGGGCTGGTCCACCTCCACGCGGTACAGGCGCGACAGCAGGCCGTACGTGGCGGCGCGCTGCTCGTTCAGTTTGACGAGCTCCTGCATGGTCGCTTCGTCGGCGAGGGTCTCGGTTGCGGGCGCGGTTGCTTCGGTCATGGTTAGTCCTCCTTGGATGCGGCGGGATCAGGGGTTGCGGGGGTTTCGGGCTGGGTGGCGGGCGCGTTCTCGTCTACGACGTCTGCCAGCATATCGAGGCCGGCGCGTCCGATGTCGGTGATGCACCACGCCTTCTTCCAGGCCAGCGCGTCGCATTTCTCCAGGCGGTCGACGAAGTGGGGCGCGTAGAAGCGCGGCTTCTGCACCAGCGGGTTGTGGTCGACCGCGTTGTTGATGGCGGGTGTCGTGGCGCCGCCGTCTGCTGTGCACAAGCGGAGGATGCGCTGGTAGATGGGCGCGTAGGCGGCATCTTCGTCCAGGAGGGCGCGCAGGCGCTCGAGCGGTTTGTCGGCCTCAAGCGCCGCGCGGCCCGGCTCGGTGATGTGCCAGTAGATCTCGACGGGTTCGCGGGCTTCCAGGTATTCGACGCCGTCGACGACGACGGTCTGTGGCTCGATTTCGATGTCCTCCGCGGGTTCGCCCTCGGCCGTGACGCGCTCGATGGCGCCCGCCTTCTCCAGCAAGGAGCACAGGTTGGCCGCGCTGTACACCGAGAAGTTGTTCTCCTGCAGCTCGTCGACGCGAGCGTTCACGGCGGATGCCGGCTGCGGCTCGGCGCAGGCGGCCAGGATGCCCAGCAGCACCGTGCGGCGCGGCGCCATGGCCTCCAACAAGTCGGCGATGCGCTCTTCAGCGGGCTTTTCGCAGATGGCGGGCGTGGCGGGTGCCATCGCGTCGTGAGCGAGCGCGTCTTCGGCGGCGCTCACCGTGGCGACGAACTCGTCGGCACGGCCTTCGACCTCGGTCGCATCGTCTTCGAAATCTTCAAGTGGATCGAACCCGTCGTAGTCGGGCTCAAGAGAAAGATGCTGGTTCGTGGAATCGTGAGTCATGTTCCGCCCCTCGTCAGACATTGTTTGCACTTACGGCGCACAGCACCGCGAAACCTCACCCCTGAGGTTCCCACTTTTGCAAACAATGTCCGCTTCGCACGCGATCAGCGTGCCGGCGGACTCCCCAAGGCCACATGATAGGGAGGCCTGTCGAAGGTGTCAAGCGCGTTTTTTCTCGCGTGAGACGGCGAAAGTGGTTATACTGTGCGGTGCAAGGGGGTAGACGAGAAAGGGTGAAGTCATGGCTCACGTGACGAATTTCCTCGGTCTGCTCGAACAACTTCAGAGCGCCGACATTACGGTTCATCAGGGTCGTTGCGCTATTGTGCGCAATCGCAACGCAACGTGCATGAAGTGCGCCGACGTGTGCACGAGCGGTTGCATCTCCTATGACGACAACGAGCTGGTCATCGAACCCGAGCGGTGCATCGGGTGCGGAACCTGCGCCACCGTGTGTCCCACCTGCGCGCTTGAAGCGCATCGTCCGAACGATGCCGAGCTTCTGCAAGCATGCCGCGCGGCGGCTGACGTGGCCGACGGACAGGTGGTTATCGCCTGCGATCAGCTGCTTGCCGCGGCCGACGGGTTGTACGACCCCGAGAAGGTGGTGGGCGTCACGTGCCTGGGGCGCGTGGAGGAGAGCCTGCTGGTCACGCTGGCGGCGTTGGGCGTGCGCCGCGTGAGCCTCGTGCAGGCGCGCTGCGCGCAATGCGAGCATGTCTCGGGTTTCGAGATGGCGCGGGTTGTGTGCGACACGGCAAGCGCGCTGCTTGCAACCTGGAACAACGATATGCGCATCGACCTGGCGGAAAAGCTTCCCTCATCCGTGCGCCGGGCGGGCGACGAGGGCTACGACGCGAGCCGTCGGAGCTTCTTCTCCAGCATGAAGGACGAGGCTAAGAACGTTGCGGCGGTGACGGCTGACTACGCCGTCAAGGACGCATTGGGTGTGGAGGAGCGGCGGGAGCCGAGGTTCGTGAAGGTGGGCAAGGACGGCACGCTGCCTCACTTCATTCCCGACCGCCGCGAACGTTTGCTGGCCGCGCTCGATTCGTTGGGGCAGCCGCAGGATGTGCTCATGGACACGCGCTTGTGGGGCCATGTGATCATCGATCCCGAGAAGTGCTCGTCGTGCCAGATGTGCGCCACGTTCTGCCCCACCGGGGCCATCGCGAAGTACGCGGGTGAGGACGGCTCGATCGGCGTGACGCATCGTCCGGTCGATTGCGTGAAGTGCCGCTGCTGCACCGACATCTGCCCGGAAGGCGCGCTCGAGCTGTCCGACGAAGTGTTCGCCGTCGATCTGCTGTCGGGCGCGCAGGAGCGCTATCCGATGAAGCCGCTCAAGAACCCGCCGGGCAACCCGCACCAGATCTGGCACTCCATGAAGGATCTGCTCAACTGCGACCAGGTGTACGAGCGCTAACCCTCGTGCGCGATGTCGGGGCCGAAGCGTCGGGCTTCTTCCTCGAGAGCGTCGGGGAAGAAGCCGATGGCGCTGGTGCGCTCATCGGCTCGGAACAACGCGTAGTAGGGAAAGCGCGCCTCGGCGTCCGCGAAGGGGAGCGCGCAGCTTCCTTCCGACTGCGCCAAGGCGACGCATCTAAGACTTCTCTACGCTCGACATCGCGGACAACATCCTGGTGGTGGAGGAGCCCATCCGGAAGCGGCAGCCGCAGTCGGGCGCCCGGCTCGGTACGCCCTTGGATCTCTGGCGGCCGCCTCGCTTACGCGACTTCTTCCTCTGAGCCCTCCACCAGGTCCATCAGCTCTTGCTGGGTGTGGATGTCGAGCTTTTTGTAGATGTGGCGCATATGGGTGCGGGCGGTGCCCTCGGAGATGTAGAGCTGCTCCTGGATGTAGGCGGCGTTGCGGCCTTTCGCCAGCAGGAACAGGACTTCTGTTTCCTTCTTCGACAGGAGGTAGCGGTTAGCCACCAGCTCGCACTTGCGCTTGAACCGCCCGGCGCGCGCTTTTTCGGGGGACTCGGCGCGCTCGCGCCCGCGGAGCATCTCGCCTGCCGGGTTGTCCGATTCACCCACGATGAGGGCGCGCAGCTCGCTGCCGCGCGGCAGGGCGCCGAAGCCGAAAATGATGCATGCGAACACGATGATCAGCGTGTTCGCCGGATTGGTTGCGGAGTCGAGCGCGGGGATGGCGAAGGAGGCCGTCATCCCGATGAGCGCGCCCAGCGCGAGTGCCCCGCGTCCGAACCCGAACACCACGAACGACGTCAGGCGGAAACGCTGGGTGATGTCGGCGTAGCTCACCCACATGGTGCCCTCGAACAGGAGGTAGCACAGCAGCAGCGCGAACGTGGTGAAGGGCGTCGCGTCGGCGATAAAGTAGACCGCGACCAGCGCGATCGCGATAAGGGGCAGCAGGGGGCGGAACATGAAGTTGATGTGCTGGCGCTGCGTTAGCATGACGGCGATCATGAGCGCGCACGCCGTGAGCGCGGCCGCCCCGATGCAGACGACCTGCGTTCCCAGGCCCCCTACCAAGTGCATGTCGGCGATGGCTTGCGTGCGCACGGCGCCCAGCGCGAACCCGAACAGCAGGCTGGGCGCGCACAGGCGCAGCGCGAACGGGGTTTTCCTCACCTTGAGCGTGATGGCGGCGAACTCGAGCTTGTCGACGAGCGCGGTGCTGCACCGGTAGAGGCACCAGCACTCGAGGAACGGGATGAGGGCCGCGGCCAGGGCTCCCAGCGGATGGAGCAGGTCCAGGTTAGACACTGCCGTGTACAGCGCGATGCCCGCCACCAGCGAGAGCGCCGTACTGGTGACGATGGTGGCGATGTCGCATTGCCCGAACGACACGCCGTAGCTCATCAGGAGGATGGCCGAGCCGATGCCGGTGGTCGCACCTCCCGCCGCGAGCGCGGCGATGCCCGCTGCGCTTCCGACGTCCGCCAAGCACATGAACAGCGTGCCGGCGAAACCGAGCGTCGCGCCGATGAACCGTAGGCGTGCGCGTCGGCGCTGCGTGGCGAACAAACGGCGGTATGCGCGCGATAGCACGCCGTAGGACAGCAGCGTCATGACGAAGAACACGAGCGACACGGGGTGGAAGAGCCCGGCCGGCACCGCCGGATCGGCCGCGTTCCAGAAGAACAGCTGCTGGCCGTTGAACATCGTGAGGTAGACCCACGCCCAGTGGGCGCCGAAGCCGACGATGAGCGCTGGCGACAGCTTTCCCAGCGAGAACCCCTCATCCTCGCGCACCTCCACTTTGACCCGCGGAAGCTTGATTTCCATCAGGTACCCGCTTTCCCCTCGTCTGCGAACCCTTGCTGTTCATCATACTGCACCGTCATCGGGTTGCTGCTCCGCGCCTGCCACCTTTCCCCTTTGTCGATGGCTGTTTCCTGGGGTTTTGCGAAAAATCATAGCCACGGTATGATGCCCCGCCACTCCGTCTCGACGCAAAATCATAGCGCTGCTGGGAGGGGATGCCCGCCTTCGCCGCTTAGGATGGCTCCATCGTTTCAGGTATGAAGCGAGAGACGAGAAAGGAAGGTGGGGATCAATGACTCAGCTCACGCTCACGCGCCGCAGCTTCATGAAGGCGATGGCGGTCACCGGTGCCGCTGCGTCGCTCACGGCGGTCGCCGAGCCGATGCGGGCGCTTGCCGAGGGCGTCGATGCCGATGCGGGGGAAGTCAAGCGCGTTCGCTCGTGCTGCCGCGCTTGCGGCAAGGTGGAGTGCGGCGTTTGGGTAACCGTGCGCGACGGCAAGGTCGTCAAGGTGGAAGGCGACGAGTCCGCGCCGCAAAGCCGCGGGCACTGCTGCTCGAAGTCGCAGTCATCGATGCAGGCGCTATATCATCCCGACCGCCTTCGTTTCCCGGTGAAGCGCACGAACCCTAAGGGCGAGGACGATCCCGGTTGGGTGCGCATCACGCTGGACGAGGCGTTCGAGATATGCGGCGAGAAGCTCAAGGAAGTGAAGGAGAAGTACGGCGGGGAGTCCATCTTCGTGATGTGCGGCACGTCGCGCGTGTGGTCGCTCGGGCCTTACCAGGGCATGAAGCAGCTGTTCGGCACGCCGAACGCGCATTTGGCCTACCAGGTGTGCAAAGGCCCGCGCCACTTCGGCGGCATCATGACCGACGAGATGGGGTCCCCGTGGATGGAGGTGGAGGCCGAGCCCAGCGTGTACGTGCAGTGGGGCACGGCGTGCGAGTACTCCAACTACGACTCCACGAACCGCACGGTCACCGACGTCGCGCATCGTGCGTCTAAGCATATCGTGGTGGATCCGCGCGTCACGCCTTTGGGCAAGGAAGCCGACATCTGGCTGCCGCTTCGTCCCGGCACCGACGGCGCGCTGGCGCTGTCGTGGCTCAACTGGATCATCGAAAACGAAGCTTACGATGACACGATGGTGCGTCGCTGGTCGAACGCGTCGTTCCTCTACGTGGACGACAAGCCCGAGCTGACGCAAGGCTGGTTGGTGGAGGGCAACGGCGGCATCAACATGAAGACGAAGCTGCTGACCGAGGCCGACCTCAAGGAAGATGGCAAGTACCAGCGCTTCATGGTGTGGGACGAGGCGAACGAGCGTCTCACGTACTGGGATGCCGAGCTTGGCATGTGGGAGGGCGAGGAGCACCGCATCCCCACCACCGGCACATGGATCGAGCATCCGTACAAGCCGCTTGTTGCCGATGCATGGCTGCCCGATCAGTCGACGTTCGCCGATCCGGCTACCGAGCCCGACCGCTTCCCCGACGGTTTCGAGGAATGCAATCCCAAGGGGTTGCCGAAGCGCCCATCTCTGCTTCCTGGTGAGGTAGAGGTAACGCTCAAAGACGGAACCGTGCACAAGGCTCGCTCTGTGTGGGATGCGTTCCATCAGATGACCAGCGAGTACACCATGGAGAAGGCAGAGGAGATCACCGGCGTGCCGGCGGCGAAGAGCGAGGAGGCTGTACGCGCCTGGACGACGCGCGTCAATCCGCTGCATGGCAACGGCGGCATCCACTTCCAGCTGGCCACCGACCAGAACGGCAACTCCATCCAGAACGTGCGTGCGCTGCAGATCCTGTCGTGCATCACCGGCAACTCCGACGAGCCGGCCGGCAACCGCGGCTCGTCGAAGGCGCAGTTCGACGGCAATCCAGGGCGTTCGAACATGCAGGCCGGCGCGCCGTACGGCGACGAGGCCAAGATGTGGGACGGCCGCGACGTCGACCTCGAAGGGCTCGCCGCGAAGATGCAGGATTTCGTGCAGTACCTCATCGACAACGATTCGCCCCTGGCCGAGCGCTACGGCAACAAGGTGCCCAGCCATGAGGAAGCCCTCGTTATCGCCAAGCGCATGGGCGGCGCATTCCGCACGTCGCAGGCGTGGCCGAACCCCAAGACCGTGTTCGAGCGACAAGCCAACGAGGTTGACGCCGAGCGATTCCCCCTCAACCGCTACTGGGCGCGCTGGGCGGACGCGAACTCCATCTGGGACGGCTGCCTGGACAACGACGTGCCGTACCAGTTGCATGCGGGCGTGTGCCAGTCGGGCGACTTCATGAATATGGGCAACATCGACGTGGCGTGGGAGGCCATGACGAAGCTGGACTTCTTCACCGACATCAACCTGTGGTTCTGCCCGAACAACGGCAACGCCGACGTCATCTTTCCGTGCTACCACTGGTTGGAAGTTGACACGACGCGCGTCAGCCAGGGCGCCGGCGGGTTCTTCGGCTGCGGGTGCGCCGCTGTCGAGGCGCCGGGCGAGTGCATCTACGATCCCGACTGGAACGTGGGCATGTACAAGGCCATGGGCGTGCCATGGAACACGAAGGACGAGTCGGCCGAGCCGTCCGAGATCCTCAACTTCGGCGAGAAGACCGACTACCGTTGGCCGAACCGCAGCCGCGTGCTCAAGGACAACGTGGACGCGTGGAAGACAGCCGAGTTCCCCGACGGTCCCACGTGGGAGCAAGCGAAGGAGCACTTCCAGAAGAACGGCTGGATGGATTGCCGCACGTGGCATCCCGAGCGTTGGGGCACGTATCGCCGGCACGAGATGGGCTGGCGTCGCCAGCAGGGCGGCTTCAACCTGTTCCCGTTGGTGGACGACCATCCGGGCTTCATGACGCCGTCGGGCCTCATTGAAATCTGGTCGCTTGTGTGCGAGGCGTACTTAGGCGACGAGGACAAGTTCCCCGTGTACCGCGAACCCACGAACTCGCCGGTGACCACGCCCGAGTACTTCGACGCCGCGAAGGTTGCCGACATCGATGAGTCGAAGCTGCGCAATATGGATTATCCCGCCAGCCTGCAGGAGCACGCCGATGCGACGTTCCTCATGACCACGGGCGCGCGCCAGCCGGTGTACTTCCACAGCGAGCATCGCCAGCTGCCGTGGTGCCGCGAGCTGTGGCCCGCGCCGCGCCTGGAGATGAACCCGAACGACGCTGCGCGTCTGGGGCTCGAGCAGGGCGACTGGGTGTGGATCGAGAGCCCGTGGGGCAAGGTGCGCGAGGTGCTGGATCTGTACTACGGCATCAGCAAGGGCGTGGTGAACGCGAACCACGCGTGGTGGTTCCCCGAGATGGACACGGCCAGCCACGGCTACGAGCTGGTGAACATCAACTGCGTGATGGATCCTTACGGCCAGGATGTGGTGTGCGGTGCAGCAACGATGCGCTCGGTTCCCGTGCTGGTTTATAAGGCTACGGCGGAAAACTCGCCGTTCGGCAACCCGGTGCCGTGCGATCCGCAGGGTAACCCGTGCATCTGCGATGCGGGCGATCCGCGGTTGAAGGAATGGATGGGAACGGGATTGCGATCTCGCGTTGAAGGCGAAGAGGCGTGGACCGGAGAGGGGGCGTAGACGATGACACAGTACGCAATCATCACCGATTTGAACCGGTGCGTCGGATGCCTTGCGTGCACGGTCGCATGCAAAGCGGTGAACAACGTGCCCGTCGGGGCGTTTTGGATCAAGACGCTGCGCGTGGGTCCGAATCCGATCGAGGGCGGAAGCGGCGATTGGCCCGACGTTGAGATGTATTTCCTGCCCATCCAATGCCAGCATTGCGCCGATCCCGAGTGCGTGAAGGTGTGTCCCACGGGCGCCTCGCATAAGGCAGCCGACGGCACCGTGCAGATCGACAAGTCGAAGTGCATTGGCTGCCAGTTCTGCGCGATGAGCTGCCCCTACAACGTTCGCTACCTCAACGAAGAGGAGCGCGTGGTGGAGAAGTGCACGCTGTGCGAGCAGAAGATCGCCCAAGGCGAGCTTCCGCAGTGCGTGGCGCAATGCGGCTCGCGTGCGCGCTTCTTCGGCGACTTGGAGCAGGGCGTGGACGGGTTCGAGGCACCGGCTCCGCCTCAAGCCCTGTCGTGCGACTACGCCGAAATGCAGCAGACGCGCGTCACGCTGAAGGAGTACGTCGAACCGTATACGGAAGACGAGATCCATCGTCTGCCCGATGTTGGAAATGGCCCGGAGCTCATGTACCTGCTGCGCTCCGACCGAAAGTGGAGGGGGTAGACCATGGAACTGCAATGGCCTTTGATCGTGTTTACCACCCTGGTTGCCTGGTCGGCGGGGCTGTTCGGGACGCAGGCGCTGATGGCGGTGTTCGGCGTCGGGAAGAAGGCGCAGGTGCCGGCTTGGGTCTGCTCGGCCGTGCTGCTGGCGGCCGGCGGGATCGCGGTGTTCTTCCATCTCGAGCACTGGGAGCGGATATTCAACGGGTTCGGGCACCTGACGAGCGGGATCACCCAGGAATTGATCGCGATCATCGTGCTTGCCGTGGTGGCTATCGTCTACTTGGTGCTCATGCGCAAGTCCGACGACGGCGCGAGCGTGCCGAAGTGGCTGGCCTGGGTCGCCGTCGCGCTGTCGGTGGTGCTGGTCGCCGTGATGGCGCACTCGTACACGATGGCCGCCCGCCCCGCCTGGGACTCGGCCCTCTGGATCCTCTACGTCCTCGGCAACGCCTGCGTGTTGGGCCCCGCGACGTTCGCCCTCCTCTCCGCCTTGGCTGCAGGGGGACCCCGGGACCAGCCCGCCGAGCGCGCAGCCGACGCCGGGGCCCCCGCGGGTAGGACGCCCCTGGTAGGCGCAGCCGCCAACGCCCTCGCAACCCTCGCCTTCGCCGCCTTCCTCCAGCTCTCCGCCGGCTCCTTCGCCGACGTCGGCCTCTACTTCGACCCGACGCACCCCACCAAGGCCATGGCCGACGCAGCCGCGACGGTCGCCTCCCAGGCCCCGCTCCTGTGGCTGGGCGCCGTGGCCGTCGGCGCGATCGTCCCCCTGGCCGCCGCCTTCCTAGGCAGGCGCACGGGGAACTGGAAGCTCTGGGCCCCGGCAGCCATAATCGCCGCCCTCGTCGGAGCCGTCTGCATGCGCGTCGTCTTCTACAACCTGGGGCTCTCGGTCTTCATGTTCTACTAGCGCGTCCCCCGATAGCGCCCGCGGGGGCGCCGCCGACCAGGCGAGCCCCTCCGCAGGCGCAAGAGGGGGGGAGCCCCCCCCCGCCCCTCCTCGCCCGTGCGCGGCAACGCAGAATGTTTCACGTGAAACATCAGCAACAAAAGAACGAATGTTTCACGTGAAACATCCCAATTTCCCAGTCCTCTTCGAGCGCGATTCGTCTCCCCAAACCCCCTTGCAAACGACGAATCGCTCTCGAAGAGGGCTGGCGGCCTTTCCGTCCCCAGGCACCCCTTCCTGAAAACCGGATTCGGCACCCGTTTCTGCGACTTTTTCGGCTTCGTGGCAAGCGCCACGGGAAAGCCAACTTTTGGCAGGTTTTGCACGATATTCGTAGTCATTTGAGGAATGCTCGGCCAAGCCACTCTCGGCACAACCCTGCGAGCAGGCGAAACGCAAACTGCTTCGCGGCGGTGTTCCTTAGGGCTTTCTTTTAGCGGTTTGAAACCACGAATATCGTGCAAAACCTGCCAGAAATCGGGAAAACTCTGGCGCAAGGGTCATTCGCAGGTCCTTTGCGGGTTGTCTGAAGGTCATTCGCTGAGAGACGGTCTGCTGGTTGCTTGCTTAAAGTAGGGCTGCGCATATAGTACAAAGTGCTAAGCGCCCGAACGGTACGCAGTTGCCTCCCTCGGGCGTTTTTTCATTTGAGGGCGTTATGCTACTCCCGCCCCTCGATCACGTCCAGGAACTCCTGCTTGCTGTGGACGTCCATCTTTTGGTAGATGTGGCGCAGGTGGGTGGTCACCGTGCCGCGCGACAGGTAGAGGTCTTCCTGGATGCGGGTGCTCGAGCGGCCCTTCGCGAACAGGATCATGATCTCGGTTTCCTTCGGCGACAGACCGTATTCCCCGGCCACGTCTTTGCAGCGGTCTTGGAAACGCTGGCGCCTCGGCTCGGCGCCGCCCTTGTCCTCATCGCCCTTCGCCAGCGCGATGAGGTCGTTCTCGTTGAACACGAACATGTACGAGATGAGGATGGCCAGCGTGGCCAGCAGCGCGATCAGGCTGAGGCTCTGCGGCGAGAACGGCGCGAACGTGCACACGAACTGCCCCAGCGAGGAACCGAGCAGCACGCCGAGCGTCACCATGCCCCAGCCGATGCCGAACACCATGACGCCCGACAGCCGGTACGTGAACGAGATGTCGGCGAGCAGTATCCAGATGAGCACGTTGAACGTGCCGTAGCCGGCCAGCGCGATGGTGCTCTCGATCTCGGAAAAGCCGGTGAACACGGGCAGCAGCATGAAGAACACGGCCATGACCAGCATCACCGAGCGGTACACGGGACGTAGGCCCGTTTTGCTGGAGAGCAGCACGCAGCCGTAGACGATGGCGATGGTGAGCAGGCTCGACCAAAGGAGCGGGAAGCGGTAGAAGTTCTCGACGCTGGCCTCGTTCGCGGTGATGAACACCGCGCGCACCACGCCGTCGGCCATGCCGATGAGGCAGGCGCACACGCCGATCTTCCACGAGAACTTCCCCAGGTGGATCTCGAACGGCTGCACGACCGGCTCGGCTTTCGACGACCACGTCCTCAGCTTCACGAACAGAATCCAACCTGACGCGGCGGGCAGCAGCGCGCAGACCACGCACGCTCCGACGGGCGGCAAGGTCAGAACGGCGGGGAAGAGGGCCGCGGCGATCAGGAAGGCGAGCGGCGCTTCGAACGACGTGCGGCGGGGATCGACATTGCGGTACAGCTCGCCGTACCCCAGGTCGATGAGCCCCGATCCGGCGCCGGTCGATACCGAGCCGAACGCGCACAGCGCCAGCGCCGGTGCGCTCGGCAGGGTGGCGCAGGCGAGGGCCAGCGTGCCGACGGTGGTGAGGGCCGGGCCGAGGAAGCGGAACGCGCGATGGCCGATGAGCGCCGTGAAGCGCCGGTGGAAGATCGCGCTTGCGAACAGGGTCGCGCACAGCACGAGCGTCGATCCCAAGTAAGCCGCGCCGGGCAGCGGCTCGCCGTTCCACGTGATGGAGCTGGTGGCGGCGCCTAGGAACATGAGGTACACCCACGCGCGCGCCAGGGCGAAGCCGAGCATGCGCAGGTTCAACAGGCTGCGCGGCGCCGTCTCGCGCAGGCGATCCCGGGCGGTGGTCAGCGGTTTCGGCATGTGCGTCACGAGAATTCCCCCTCAAGATCTCGATCCCCTGAGCCTCATTATAGCGTGCGCGATCCGTCCGGCTCACGTGGCCCGATAGGTTGATGCGTGACGTCATGCTTTGCTCATCAGGTGTTTCTCCAAAATCATGGGAAATGCATGATGGGAAAGCCTCCGATTCGCCCGATTTTTTGCAGAAACGCATGATGCGCGGACGTCCCCTGCCGCGCATGCTCGAACAAAGCGGCGGGCGTTCTCGACGAGCCGTCGCAAGGACGAGACGGAGAAGGAGGAGGAATGGGAAAGCTCAATCTGACGCGCCGTGCGTTCACGAAGCTCACGGCCGTGACGGGTGCGGCGTTGGCCTGCGCGGCAGCGGTCGCCCCGAACGCGGCGCTGGCCGAAGATGCCGGAGCGGCCGCGCGCGGCGACGACGTGAAACGCGTGCGCACGTGCTGCCGCGGCTGCGGAAAGATGGAGTGCGGCGTGTGGGTGACCGTGCAAAACGGCCGCGCTATCAAGGTGGAGGGCGACCAGTCGTCATTCCAGTCGAGCGGCAACTGCTGCGGCAAGTCGCAGTCGTCCATCCAGGCGGCGTACCACCCCGACCGCATCTACCATCCCATGAAGCGCACGAATCCCAAGGGCGAGGATCCCGGCTGGCAGCGCATCACGTGGGACGAGGCGATGGAGATCGTCGGCACCAAGTTCAACGAGCTGATGGACCGCTACGGCGGACAGTGCATCTTCAACATGGCGGGCACGTCGCGCCAGTGGGTGTACGGGCCCTACGCGTTCTACAAGTGGCTGTTCGACACGCCGAACGCGCACGTGGCGTCGGAAATCTGCAAGGGGCCGCGCCGTTTGATGGGGTGGATCAGCTCGGTCGACGGCGCGCCGTGGATGGCGCTGCGCGACGGGCCGCGCGTGTACGTGCAGTGGGGGACCGCGCCCGAAAACTCGAACTACGATGACAGCTGCCGCAACCTCGTGGACAAGATGACCGAGGCCGACGTGCACATCTGCATCGATCCGCGCCTGTCCGGCTCGGGCAAGGAGGCCGACTACTGGCTGAACCTGCGTCCCGGCTCCGACGGCGCGCTGGCGCTGTGCTGGCAGCACCTCGTCATCAAGAACGACCTGGTGGACTGGGAGTTCGTGAAGCGCTGGACGAACTCGTCGTTCCTCGTGGTGGAGGACCGGGAGCCCACGGGCGGCCGCTACATCGACCTGTCCACGCCGCTCAACAACGCCGGCATCCCCGCCGACGTCGTGGGCACGAAGCTCAAGACGCGCCTGCTGAAGGAAAGCGATGTGGTGGAGGGCGGCAGCCCGCGCAAGTTCTACGCGTGGAACAAACTGGCCAACGACGGCGCCGGCGGCTTGGTGATGTGGGACGTCGACACCACGCAATGGGAGGGCTGCAACCACGTGGCCCCCACGCGCGACCAGATGGAGGTCGTGTACAAGGGCACGTCGCAGGAGGGCTATTTGCCGCCGCTGTCCTATCACGAGCTGGAGGAAGCCGGCATCGACCTGGATATGCGTGGGACGCATGAGGTGGAGCTGCTCGACGGTTCGAAGCACACGGCGAAGCCGGTGTGGGCGTACCTCGAGGAATCGGTGGCGGACTGCACGCCCGCGTGGTGCTCCGAGATCACGGGCCTCGATCCTGCGCTCATCGAAGAGGCGTGCCTCGTGTGGGCCACGCGTCCCGAGGGGCAGGATTACGGCAACGGCGGTATCCACCTGAACCTCGCGCCCGACCAGATCGGCAACTGCACGCAGACGGTGCGCGCGGTGCTGCACCTCATCTACATGACCGGCAACTTCGACACGCCCGCCGGCAACCGCGGCCTCACGCGCTCGCCCATCGACGAGCAGGCCACGGCCGCGCCCGGCTCGAACATGCCGCAGGAAGTGAAGGCCCAGCTGATCGCCTTGGGCGAGATCCCCGTGGAAGGCGTCACGCCCGATCCCCTCAACGTGCCCGACCGCTACGACACGCTGTCGAACATGGTGGGCGCCGACGAGTTCCCCATCACGGCGTACTACAACGAGTGGGCCGACGCGACGCGCATCTGGGACGCCTGCCTCACCGGCGAGCCGTACCCCGTGCGCGGCGGCATCAACGAGTCCGGCTCGTTCATGAACATGTCGAACGCGAACCTGGCCTGGGAGGCGTTGCAGTCGCTCGATTTCTGGGTGGACATCAACATGTTCCACCATCCCGGCACCGAGATGGCCGACATCCTGCTGCCGTGCCAGCATTGGCTGGAGATCAACAACATCCGCGTGTCGCAGGGCGCGTCCGGCGGTATCGGCGCCACCATCCGCGCGGTCGAGCCGCCCAGCGACACGAAGTTCGACTACGACATCAACCGCCTGCTGTTCGACGCCGTGGGCGGCCCGAACGGAACCTGGACCAACATCGCGGGCGACGCGCCCGGCGGCTACCACGTGGACGAGCGCTTGGAGGACTGGTTCCAGAACAACTCGAAGACCAATCCCAAGGTGAAATGGCAGCATTGGGACGACTTCGTGGAGGACTTTCAGGAGAACGGCTGGATCAACGCCAAGGAGATCGAGCCCGACCGCTGGGGCACGTACCGCCGCTTCGAGACCGGCTGGATGCGCATCGGCAAGGACGCGTGCACCGGCTCCACGTTCAGCGCGGCGTTCGACGACGCCGGCAATCCGGTGAACAACTTCGGCTGCCCCACGCCGACGGGCCTCGTGGAATTTTGGCCGCTCGTGTTCGAGACGTACTGCGTGGACAAGGCGAACGAGTTCAACCCCGGCAAGTTCGACCTGGTGCACGAGATGATGCCGCACTACGACGAGCCGAAATCGGGCCCCAAGGGCGACGTGGACATGAACGAGTATCCCATTATCCTCACCACCGGCCGCCGCATACCCGTGTACTTCCATTCCGAGCACCGGCAGCTGCCGTGGTGTCGCGAGCTGTGGCCGGCACCGCGTTTGGAGGTGAACCCCGAAGACGCTGCCGAGCTGGGGCTCGAGCAGGGCGATTGGGCCTGGATCGAGACGGAGTGGGGCAAGGTGCGCCAGTGCGTCGATTTGTACTACGGCATCGCGAAGGGGTGGGCGAACGCCGAGCACGCCTGGTGGTTCCCCGAGCTGCCCGCGCCGACGCACGGGTTCGAGCTGTCGAACATCGAGTGCATCTGGAACCCCTACGGCCAGGATCCGTTCATCGGGTCGTCCCACATGCGCGGCGTGCCCGTGAAGATATACAAGGCCACGCCCGAGAACTGCCCCGACGGCAAGGTCATCCCCTGCGCGCCCGAGGACGGCACCGAGATCATCTACGATGCCTCCGACCCGCGCCTGAAGGAATGGCTGCCGAACTACACCATCCGAGAGGAGGCGTAAAGCCATGACCCAGTACGCGATCGTCACCGATTTGAACCGGTGCGTCGGCTGCCTGGCCTGCATGGTTGCCTGCAAGGCGGTCAACAACGTGCCGGTGGGCAACTATTGGAACAAGGTGCTGCGCATCGGCCCCTCGCTGAAAGAGGGGGCCACGTCGTCGCACGACGTGGAGATGTACTACCTGCCCGTGCAGTGCCAGCACTGCGCCGACCCCGAGTGCGTGAAGGTGTGCCCGACGGGCGCCTCGCACAAACTGGAGGACGGCACGGTGCAGATCGACAAGGCGAAGTGCATCGGCTGCCAGTTCTGCGCGATGTCGTGCCCCTACAACGTGCGGTACCTGAACGAGGAAGAGGGCGTCGTGGAGAAGTGCACGCTGTGCGCGCAGATCGTGGGGCAGGGCGGGTTGCCGCAATGCGTCATCCAGTGCGGAGGGCGCGCCCGGTTCTTCGGCGATCTGGACCAGGGGATCGAGTCGTTCGAAGCCCCCGCCGTCGGCTACGACACCGATCGCACCTACGACGGCCTGTATGCAGGCAACCGCGTGACGCTGGGCGAGTTGGCGCAGGACTTCGATGCGAGCACCGATCTGCATCATCTGCCGAACGTCGGCAACGATCCGAACTTCGCGTTCATCCTGCGCAACCGCGACTGGAAGGGTGATGAATAATGGAACTCCAGTGGCCTTTGATTTTGTTCACCACGCTGGTTGCGTGGAGCGCGGGGCTGTTCGGGACGCAGGCGCTGATGGCGGTGTTCGGCGTCGGGAAGAAGGCGCAGGTGCCGGCGTGGGTTGCGTCGGCCGTCTTGCTGGCGGCCGGCGGGATCGCGGTGTTCTTCCACCTTGAGCACTGGGAGCGGATCTTCAACGGGTTCGGGCATTTGACGAGCGGGATCACGCAGGAGCTGATCGCGATCGTGGTGCTTGCCGTGGCCGCCGTGGCCTACCTCGTGCTCATGCGCAAGTCCGACGACGGCGCGAGCGTGCCGAAGTGGCTGGCGTGGCTGTCCGTCGCCTTGTCGGTCGTGCTGGTCGCCGTCATGGCGCACTCGTACACGATGGCCGCCCGCCCCGCTTGGGACTCGGCCCTCTGGATCCTCTACGTCCTCGGCAACGCCTGCGTGTTGGGCCCCGCGACGTTCGCCCTCCTCTCCACCTTGGCTGCAGGGGGACCCGCAGGTCAGCCCGCCGAGCGCGCAGCCGGCGCCGGGGCCCCCGCGGGTCTCGCGGCCCTCGCCGGCGCCGCCATCAACGCCCTCGCAACCCTCGCCTTCGCCGCCTTCCTCCAGCTCTCCGCCGGCTCCTTCGCCGACGTCGGCCTCTACTTCGACCCGACGCACCCCACGAAGGCCATGGCCGACGCCGCCGCGACGGTCGCCTCCCAGGCCCCGCTCCTGTGGCTGGGAGCGGTCGCCGTCGGCGCGATCGTGCCGCTGGCCGCCGCGTTCATGGGCAGGCGCACCGGCAACTGGAGGCTCTGGGCCCCGGCCGCCATAATCGCCGCCCTCGTCGGAGCCGTCTGCATGCGCGTCGTCTTCTACAACCTGGGGCTCTCGGTCTTCATGTTCTACTAGCGCGTCCCCCGGGTCGCGCCTGCGGAGGCCCCTCCAACGAAGCAAGTCCCTCCGCAGGCGCACAGGGCGGCCCCGGCCCTCCTCGAGCGCGATTCGTCTCCCCATACCCCCTTGCAAACGACGGATCGCTCTCGAGGAGGGCTTTGCCAATGCTTTCATTAACGATAGATTTGAATTTTGACAATCCTCGATAGCCGTTCTATACTATCGAAATAAAAATCTATCGTTAATGAAAGCATTGACACATGGAACTGATCGATTTCTCCCTCTATGAGCGCGGCTGGATAAACTACGGAGGCTCGGAGCGCAAGGAATCCATCCTTGTTCCCAACGGCGACGGAACCTTCAGTGACTACATGCTCAAATTTCGCAAACGCACGCCTTTCGGCATGAGGTACAACCACGTTTCCGAATACCTCGGCTCGCATATCTTCGAGCTGCTTGGATTCGATGCCCAAAAGACCTTCCTCGGCACATTCGAGGGCGAGGACGTGGTTGCCTGCAAGAGCTTCGTAGGCGCGGGCGAA
This sequence comes from Eggerthella lenta DSM 2243, assembly GCF_000024265.1. Taxonomy (NCBI): domain Bacteria; kingdom Bacillati; phylum Actinomycetota; class Coriobacteriia; order Eggerthellales; family Eggerthellaceae; genus Eggerthella; species Eggerthella lenta. The sequence continues at coordinate 648,024 of NC_013204.1, forward strand.
CAGTTCGTCCCGTTCAACGATGTGGGCGAGAGCACGCTCGACCAGGATAAGGAACGGTATCAATACGAATACGCGGACATCATGCAGATGCTTCGCGACAATTCGAAGCTCGTCGATGTATCGGGGACGATCGCAATGTTCTGGGAGATGTTCGTTGTCGATGCGCTCCTCGGAAATTTCGACCGGCATGGAGCCAACTGGGGATTCGTCAAGCGGAACGGAGCTTATTCGCTCGCGCCGACCTTCGATAACGGCTCGTGCCTGTTCCCCGCGCTTGTCGACGAGGACGAGATGGAGCGCGTCATGGAATCGGAAGACGAGACGGCGAAGCGCGTATACGGGTTCCCCACTTCTCAAATCCGGTTGCGCGGGCGGAAAAGCTCGTACTACGACGTCGTGTCCAGCTTGGAATTCGACGAGTGTAATCGAGCCCTGCGAGAGGTCATGGAGCGTATGGATTTGGAAGCGGCTCATCAGCTCGTGCGATCCGTTCCGAACATAAGCGATCGGCGCAAGGAGTTTTACTGCCATATGCTCGATGCGCGCTATCGGGTCATTCTGGAAGCCCCCTATTCGGACCTGGTGAGGAGGGGCGCATGAGGGAATCGACGACTACGGGGATGATCAGCCTCGATGGTCCCGGGGGCCTGGTATACGAGGTGGGGGCGATCACGTACCTGGTGCGCGAGGACGAGTCGTTTCGCTATACGTTCGTTCCGAATTGGCCGGTGATCGATTTGCTCGAGCCCCCGCTTTTCCAGGGGGTGCCGGGGTACGACCTGTCGTTGCGCAAGACGGAATACGTGCGCGAGAACGTCACCCCGACGTTCGTGAGCGAGCGGGCGCCGTCCGAGAGCCGCGAGGGCTTGTGGCAGCTCCTCGATGCATGCGGCATGGAGTACCTCGACAAGATCGAATGGCTCATCAGGACGGATACGCGCTACATAGGAGATGGCTTGTACGTTCGGCCATTTGAAGAACGCGAGGTCGGTGCCGATGTCGACGTGGCCGACGCGATCGCGGGCGCCGCGAACTCCGAGCAGGCTGCAAGAGCGGTGCTTTCGGCGCTGTGCCGAGGCGATGCCCTCTTTCTGAACGGCGAGCCTATTGCCGACAGCGAGCGCAAGGTGCTGCACGACGTCCTTCTATCCATGTACGAGAAGGCGTATCGCGCGCGCGAGGAGAAGCGCATCTCGGGCGTGCGCGCGGCTGCCGAGCGGGGCGCGTACAAGGGCCGCAAGCGCAAGCCGATGGACGAACTTGTGCTGCGTGAGGTGGTTTCGAGCTATGAAGCGCGCGAGCTGGATGCCGAAGAGGCGGCGGCTCGGCTCGGCGTGAGCGTCTCGACGTTTTTCCGGAGACTGAAAGAGCTTCGGTTGCAAGGGTAATGGCTGTGCAGCATGCTCATGCCTTCTTCTGCTCGTCGATGGTCTGCTCGACCAGATTGAGGATCTCCTGCTGGTTGTGGACGTCCATCTTCGCATAGATGTTGCGAAGGTGGGTCTTCGCGGTGGACTGCGTGATGACGAGCGTGTCCGCGATATGCTGCGCGGTGCGGCCGCGTGCCAGCAATACGAGGATCTCCTCCTCGCGCCCCGTCAGCTGGTACTGGTCGGTGAGCGCATGGCACGCGTTCTGCAGCTTGTTCGCGTGGGGAAGCGCATCGTGAACGTCGGGTGCGTCAGGGCCGGGCCATTGACCGCGGATTGGCGTGTGGTAGTCGGTGATGCTTCCCGAAAGCGACGTGATGGCTCCGCAGGCGAACAATACGACAAGCGCGATGACCGAGCTGGACACGAATACGTCGGGCGACATATGCTCCAATAGAAGAGAGCTCGCCGCTTTGCCCGCGGTGAACGAGAGGAACGCGACGCACCAGGGCATCAGGTAGGGTCGTTTGCTTTCGATGAGGAAGGGGGCCAGCATGATAAAGAGGAACACCAGCTTCTGCGTGATGTTCAGCAAGACGAGGTAGAGGAATATCCACGTCTCGTTCACGAAGGACGACAGCCACAAGGCAAGAAGCACGGTGGGTATGAGGAACACCTTGTACAGCTCGAGGCTCCGCCTGTTCCAGAAGTACTGGACGAGCACGAGGATGGCCGCTCCGCCGCATGCGGTGCCCACGGCCGTGCCCAGCTGGATGATGAGCGATACCGTCCCGCCGTCTTGCAGGGGAATCCATTGGTAGTGGATATGTCCGAACACCACGGCATAGCAAGCCAGCGACAGCATCATCGTCACGACGAATACTCGTCGACCGCGAGGAGCCTGGTCCGAGGGGACGATGAGGGATCGATCGGGGCAGCCGATTCCCGCCACCATGCTCCGCTCCGGGCTCGCGCAGGCATCCTCGCTCGGGATGTCGTCGCGATCCGCACGCGGCGCGCGCGAACGGGCGTATTCCCTGAAATAGCAGAGCAGCACCATCGACACGATGGGGAGCAGCGATACCGTGCCGTAAGCGGCATCCACCTTCAGAAACGCGATGAGGCTGTTCATTGCCGCAACGACGATCGTTCCCAGGCCCAGCACGGCGGCGCAGGCGCGCGCCCCGTAGGGAAAGAGCGCTTTCATCCAGAGAAACAGGATGACGCCCTCTCCAAGCCCGAATACGATGCGCGCGATGGAGGATACGATGGGGTTGTCCTCCCATACGCTTTGCTGCAAGACGACGAACATGGAAGCCGACATCAACGCTCCTGCGCCGATGACGATCGCGGCGGGAACGTGGGTGGGCGCGTCCAGCTTGCGATACGCAAGAGCCAGCATGATCAGGAGAAGGAACGATACGAGCGACGCGACGGCGTGGTAGTCGCCGCTGATATTGACGGTTCTGATCGTCGAGAGGCGGTCGCCTTCGATGGCGAGCAGCGCGCATCCGAAGCCGATCGAAGCGATCGCGATTCCCGGCACCTCGCGAATCGCCAGCGCAAGCGGCGACGATCCTCGTTCGTCTGTCATGCGGACCCCCTTTTACTCACATCCCCATGGCGATAAGGCTCGTTCGAGCATTGTCGTCAGTATAGCAATTCGCCGATACCGCGGCGGCGGGCGGATGGCGAAATACCACTCTCGGTGGTAGGTCTTTCATGAGCTCGATAGTAGGGTTTCTGACCTGGTTGAACAGAGTTCGCATCAGCGGTGGGGTGCTCAACTCGCGCTCGATCTGCATCATGGTTCGCACGGACGCTTGGTCCGGCCCGCTCGTTGGAGTGCGGGTGAAAAGGGAACCGGCAGAGGAGGAGCTATGGCGAACACCACGCAAAGGCGGTCGTTCGGCACCATGAGCCGTCGCAGCTTCATGAGGCTCGCAGGGGTGACGAGCGCTGCGCTTGCGCTGACGTCGGCAACGGCGCCGGCGGCGCTTGCCGAAGAGCACGACAGCGGAACGGTTGCGTCGTCGGACGGCGTGCAGCGTATTCGCACGATGTGCCGCGGGTGCGGCAAGATGGAATGCGGCGTGTGGGTGACGGTGGAGAACGGCCGCGCCATCAAGATCGAGGGGGACGAGAGCTCGTTCGCGTCGTCGGGGAACAGCTGCAGCAAGTCGCAGGCTTCGCTGCAGGCGTGCTACCATCCCGATCGGCTCGCGTATCCCATGAAACGCACGAATCCCAAGGGCGACGACGATCCGGGTTGGGTGCGCATCAGCTGGGACGAGGCTCTCGCCGAAGCCGGCACGAAGCTCAACGAGATCAAGGAGCAGCGCGGCGGGAACTCCATGTTCTCGATGTGCGGCACCAGCCGCATCTACTGCATGGCGAGCGCGCTCGGCATGCAGGGCATTCTGAACACGGCGAACACCCATCAGGCGTACCAGATTTGCAAGGGTCCCCGCCATGTGGCCACCGGTATGGTGTCGGCTCGTGCGTACAGCTGGATGGCCACGGTCGACCGGCCGAGCGTGTTCGTGCAATGGGGCGGCGCTTCGGAGCTGTCCAACTACGATGACTCGTGTCGCACGACGGTCGATGCTGCGGTCAAGGCGGACAAGCACATCATCGTCGATCCGCGTCAGACGAACCTCGGCAAAGAAGCCGACATATGGAATCCGCTGCGTCCCGGCACCGACGGCGCGGTGGGGCTCGGCTGGCTCAACGTGATCATGGAGAACAACCTGTACGACGAGCTTTGGGTGAAGCGGTGGACGAACGGCCCGTTCCTCGTGTGCGAGGATATCGAGCCTTCCGGTTGGCAGCAGATGGGTGCCGGCGGTCCAGAAGAAATCAAAACGCGCCTGCTCAAGGAATCCGATGTGCAGGAAGACGGCAGTCCGAAACGGTTCATGGTCTACGATCAGTTGAACCAGCGGCTTACGTATTTCGATGCGGATACGGGATACTGGGAGGGCGAGCAGCCGCGTACGCTGACGGGGAAGGAGGCGCGGCAAAAGCACCTCGCACCCGGCGTGACGCAAGGTTGGGTGCCCGATCCTACCGGGTTCGATCCGGAGATCGATCCTCAGATATTCGGGCAGGTGGAAGTCACCCTGAAAGACGCTTCGACCTCGGTCTGCAAAACGGTGTGGCAAACGTTCTCGGACTACGTAGCCGATTTCACGCCCGAGAAAGTGGAGGAGATCACCAGCGTTTCGGCTGATGCTTTGCGCGAGGCGGCCATCACCTATGCGACGCCTATCGATCCATCGACCGGATACGGCAACGGCGGCATCCAGTACATGCTGGCCATCGAGCATGCGTGCAACTCGGTCCAGAACAGCCGTATCTGCGATCTCATCGTGGGGATCACGGGGAACTTCGACACCCCCGGCGGCAATCGCGGCGCAACGGCCGCGACTTTCGACGAAGAGTTCGCCATGATGGGCAGCGGTCTGCCCATGGCGTCGGCTGACTTGTGGGACAAGGTGCTGGGCGTGGAGGACATTCCTTTGCTCAAGCATCACGGCATCTGGGCCGATTCGACGGCCATTTGGGATGCGTGCAACAACGAAGGGGCGCCGTACCCGTTGTACGGCGGCGTCTGCCAGTCGGGCGATGTGATGAACATGTCCAACGCTCTTTGGGGTTGGGAAGGCTTGAAGAAGCTGGACTTCCTGCTGGACATCGACCTGTGGCATACGCCCACGTCGCAGCTGGCGGATATCCTGCTGCCTGCGCGCCATTGGCTCGAGGTGGATTGCCCTCGCCGCTCCCAAGGGTCTGGCGGCATGGAGGGAAGCCATTGCAAGTGCGTGGAGCCGCTCGGCGAGAGCTGGTTCGACGTGGACATCATCATCCAGCTGTGCAAGGCCATGGGCATTCCCTGGAGCGCCGACCCCGACGATCCGTGGCCGGACTCCATCAAGGAGCTTGATGCGGCATGCGAGCCGATGGGTCTTACCTGGGAGGAGTGGAAGCAGGAGTTTCAGAAGACCGGTTTCCGCGACTGCAAGAAGGAATACCCCGACGACTGGGGCACTTACCGACGCTACGAAACGGGCCACTGCCGCTCCGATGGCAAGCCGGGCTTGCAGACGCCCACGCTCAAGCAGGAGATATGGTCGACCATCATCGAGACGTACCATCCTGACGGCCGGTACAACCTTCCCACGTATTCCGAGCCCCCGGAGAGTCCCGTTGCGCAGCCTGAGCGGGCTCAGGAGTACCCCTACATCATGACGACGGGCCGTCGCATTCCCGTGTACTTCCACTCCGAGCACCGGCAGCTGCCGTGGTGCCGCGAGCTGTGGCCGGTGCCGCGCGTAGAGATCAACCCGAAGGATGCGCTTGAGCTCGGCATAGAGCAGGGCGATTGGGTGTGGATCGAGACAGAGCGCGGCAAGGTGCGACAAGTGGCGGATCTCTATCACGGCATCCGCCCGGGGACCATCAACTGCGAGCATCAGTGGTGGCTGCCCGAGTTCCACGGCGCGACGAAGGGTTTCGACCTCATCAGCATCAACTGCCTGGTGAACAAGGACATGCGCGATCCTCTGTGCGGATCTTCGTACGCGCGCGCTTACAACGTGAAGGTGTACAAAGCCACGCCCGAGAACTCGCCGTTCGGCAATCCCGTGCCGTGCGACGTCGACGGGACCGAGATGATCACGTCGCCCGATGACCCGCGTTTGAAGGAATGGCTGCCGAACTACGAGGGGAGGGACTAGGCTATGACTCAGTATGCGATTGCCACCGATCTCAATCGGTGCGTAGGCTGCCTGGCATGCTCGGTGACCTGCAAAGTGGTGAACGACGTTCCTATCGGGTCGTATTGGAACAAGGTGCTGCGCATCGGCCCGAATCCGAAGTTCGAAGGCGCCGAGTTCCCCGATGTGGAGATGTACTTCCTCACCGTGCAATGCCAGCACTGCGCCGACCCCGAGTGCGTGAAGGTGTGCCCGACCGGTGCCTCGCACAAGCTGGAGGACGGAACCGTGCAGATCGACAAGTCCAAGTGCATCGGCTGCCAGTTCTGCGCCATGTCGTGCCCGTACGGGGTGCGGTATTTGAACGAGGAGGAGCGCGTGGTGGAGAAGTGCACCTTGTGCGAGCAGAAGATTGCCCAGGGCGAGCTGCCGCAGTGCGTCACGCAATGTGGCGGCCGTGCGCGCTATTTCGGTGATCTGGAGCAAGGGATCGCAGGTTTCGAGGGCCCGGCTCCCATCGATATCGCTTCAAGGAACGTCGACTACGATGCGACCGTCCAGAGTCGCGCGAAGTTGGTCGACGAGATCGAGTCGTATGCCGAAAGCGATGTGTATCGCCTGCCGAACGTGGGGAACAACCCGAGCTTCGTGTACATCCTGCGCAATCGTACGTGGCAAGGAGGCGGTGAATAATGGAACTGCAGTGGCCTTTGATTATCTTTACCACCCTGGTTGCCTGGTCGGCGGGGCTGTTCGGGACGCAGGCGCTGATGGCGGTGTTCGGCGTCGGCAAGAAGGCGCAGGTGCCGGCTTGGGTTTGCTCGGCCGTCTTGCTCGCGGCCGGCGGGATCGCGGTGTTCTTCCACCTGGAGCACTGGGAGCGGATCTTCAACGGGTTCGGGCACCTGACGAGCGGGATCACGCAGGAGCTGATCGCGATCGTCGTGCTGGCGGTCGTCGCGGTCGCGTATCTCGTGCTCATGCGCAAGTCCGACGACGGCGCCAGCGTGCCGAAGTGGCTGGCGTGGGTCGCCGTCGCCTTGTCGGTCGTGCTCGTGGCCGTCATGGCGCACAGCTACACGATGGCCGCCCGCCCCGCCTGGGACTCGGCCCTCTGGATCCTCTACGTCCTCGGCAACGCCTGCGTGTTGGGGCCGGCGACGTTCCTCCTCCTCTCCGCCTTGGCTGCAGGGGGACCCGGGGACCAGCCCGCCGAGCGCGCAGCCGGCGCCGGGGCCCCCGCGGGTCTCGCGGCCCTCGCCGGCGCCGCCCTCAACGCCCTCGCGGCCCTCGCCTTCGCCGCCTTCCTCCAGCTCTCCGCCGGCTCCTTCGCCGACGTCGGCCTCTACTTCGACCCGACGCACCCCACCAGGGCCATGGCCGACGCCGCGGCCACCGTGGGCGCGCAGGCCCCGCTCCTGTGGCTGGGAGTGGTGGCCGTCGGCGCGATCGTCCCCCTGGCCGCCGCCTTCGTGGGCAGGCGCACCGGCAACTGGAAGCTCTGGGCCCCGGTCGCCATCGCCGCCGCCCTCGTCGGAGCCGTCTGCATGCGCGTCGCCTTCTACAACCTGGGGCTCTCGGTCTTCATGTTCTACTAGCGCATCCCCCGATAGCGCCTGCGGGGGCGCCGCCGACCAGGCGAGCCCCTCCGCAGGCGCACGGGGGCGGGGCGCTACGCCCGCAGGCGCACGGGTCGGGGGCCTCCCCTGCGCGCACGACCCTCCCCGGCCCTCCAAGAGCGCGGTTCGCCATCCCCACACCCCCTTGCAAACGGCGAACCGCTCTCCCGGAGGGCCCGGATTCAGGCTTTTTCGTCTCGGCGGTGGCGCATGATGATTTCGCGTGATTCATCAAGTGCTTCAATGAGCGGCTTGAGGCGTTCTTCGTTTTCCTGCTTGTAGATGCAGTAGATGATGAAATGCGCATCCTCGTCCGAAATGGGGATGCTTACGGTTTGGTTTACATCTTCGAGAAATTTGAGTTGCCGAAGATTCTTCTGCAAGATGAGCACGCCGCCGTCAGGAGAGGTAGTCGCATAGCTTGTCACGGCACGCCCTAGTTTGGGACGTTTTTTTGGCTCGAATCCGTGTTCGTGGCATATCTGCTCGATCCGTCTCCATCCCGAAACGGAGTATTCATCGATGAACTGGATAAACGTCTCGTCAGCTAGTTCGTCTATGCTGATTTCCGAGCGATCAGCAAGTGGATGGTCGCGATCAACGACGGCAACAAATGGCGTTTGAACAAGCGGGCGGAAAACCAGCCCTCGCTCTTCGAGCGCATGAGCCTCGTCGTACGCGAACACCATATCCACCTCGTCTCGATCCAACTGATCGAACAGAGGTCGATCCTGATGGTGCTCAAACAGAATGGGTACATGGTGCTGGTCATTGAGCAGCACGGTGGACAGCGAGATGATGCTCGACACCGTGTTGTCGTAGAGTATCCCGTCTACCCGGATGGGCCGTTCTTTCACGACCGTGGCTATGGCTGCTTGGGCCCTGTCGTATGCATCGACCATCTCCATCGCGCATCCGAACAGAATACGTCCTGCTTCGCTCAGTTGCACGGTTCTTCGGTCGCGGATGAATAACTCGGCGTCGAACTCGCGTTCCAACGCAACGATATGCTTGCTCAGCGCAGGCTGGGTCATATGCAGCTTCTCAGCTGCTTCGGTGTAGTTGAGGCAGCGCGCCAAAACGATGAACTCGCGATAGAAGTCGATGTTCATAGGATCCCCTTCCGCCCGTTAGAGCGTTCCCCGCTTCATGGTATCACGTCGACGGCGTCCGCGCGTTTCCGGATTGTCTGTGGTAGAAAACGGAATAACGATATGCACCTTCATCTCGGTTGGCCTGCGACGTTCGTTTTCATTATTTCCATATGCTTTGGCTGCTCGCCATACTCAGGTTTAAGGAAAGCCTTGAGAGAAGGAGGGTGTATGGGGAAGACGACCGTGACAAGGCGCGCGTTCGCTCAGCTTGCCGCCGCGACAGGCGCAATAGCCGCTATGGGTGTTGGAACTCGTCCTGCGGTGGCGCTTACCGATGGCAATTCGGGGACGGCGGGCGAGCGGGGGATCAAGAAGATACGCTCGTGCTGCCGCGGCTGCGGAAAGGTCGAATGCGGTGTGTGGGTGTACATCCAAGATGGCAAAGTGGTTCGAACCGAAGGTGACGAAACCTGCTTCAACACTATGGGCAATCATTGCAGCAAGGGGCAAGCGTCCATTCAGGCTGCGTATCATCCTGATCGTATCAAGTTCCCAATGAAGCGCACGAACCCGAAGGGCAGCGAAGATCCAGGTTGGGTGAGGATCAGCTGGGACGAGGCCTACCGGACCATTGCGGACAATATTATGCAGTTGCGTGAGAAGTACGGTCCTGAAAGCTTGTTCACGTGGTGCGGTACGGGCCGACAGTGGTGCATGCAGTCCGATGCTGGCATGGCGCTTGAGCTGTTCGGTACGCCGAACATCATCGCGGCGTACCAAGTGTGCAAGGGTCCGCGCCATTTTTCGTCGCGTCTCGACAACGTTCAGGCGTGGTCTTGGAGTGAGGTGATAAACCATTCGACGAAATACGTCCAATGGGCTACCGATCCCTCCGTTTCGAATTACGACGATTCGTCTCGTTTGGTAATTGATGTGGCGCGCGAAGCTGAGGCTTTTATCGTGGTTGACCCTCGCCTGTCGAATCTTGGCCGCACTGCGAAGTATTGGTTAAACTTGCGACCTGGCACCGATAATGCCATGGCGCTAGGATGGTGCCATATCATATTGAAGCACGATCTGGTGGATTGGCAGTTCGTGAAACGCTGGTCCAATGCCTCGTTCATCGTCGTGCCCGATATGGACCCTTCGGGCTACACCGAGGCGGTTCAAAACACGAAAAGCCCCTACGAATATCGTACGCGTTTGCTGACCGAAGCCGACATAGATCCTTCTATGGTTGACTGGGAGATTGAAGGCGAGGGGAATCCAAAACGTTATCTTGTGTACGATCAGATCAATCGGCGCTGGACATATTGGCAAGCCGATCCCGAAGACGCGCATTGGGAAGGCGAGACCTGGACAAAACAAACCTCTGGATTCACGCAAGACGTTTCGCGTCTTCGCGACGACGAATCGAAGGTGGCTGGCTGGATCGCGGATCTGTCGGAATTCGATCCGCGTATCGATCCGGCGCTCACCGGGGAATTCGAAGTAAGGCTTAAGGACGGAAGTACGCATATCGGCCGTCCTGCATGGGATTTGTGGGCTGAGTACCTGCAACAATTCACTCCCGAACGAGTGTCGGAGATCACGGGCGTGGATGCCCAGCTTATCGAAGACGCCGTGGTTGAATGGGCAACGCGCGATGACCCGCGCATACCCAACGGCGGTATAAATTACGGTCTGGGCGTGGAGCATGCGGGCAACTCAACGCAGAATTGCAGGGCCATTATGGCGGCTTGCGCAATGGTAGGCGCCATCGACACGCCGGGCGGCCAGCGCGGTGCGACGAACGGATGGACCGAACAGTCGGGTCCGTGCGCCATGCTTCCGTCGATGGCGGCATTCGCGTTCATGCCCACGCCCGACTTGTCGCTCAAGATGGCCGGAAATGAGAAGATGCCGCTTCTATACTGGTACGGTGTGTGGTGCGATGCCAATGCCGCCATGGAATGCGCGCACAAGGAGCCGGATGCGCCCTATGAGATTCATGGTGGCATGATCGGCTCGGGCGACCATATGAACATGGGCAACGCAACGTACAATTGGGAAGCGCTCAACATGCTCGACTTTCTGTTCGAGGCGAATCTGTGGCATTCCCCTACTTCAGGTGCGGCCGACATCCTCCTTCCGGTCTGCCATTGGACCGAGATCAACGCGTATCGCATTGCCCAAGGGGCATCCGGTGGGTTTGGCCTATGCGTGAAAGCTGTTGATCCTCCTGGCGAATGCAAAAGCGATCCGTTGTACTTCATGGAGCTGTCGAAGTATTTCGGCGTCCCAGCGTTTGACGGCGACGATCCGTGGCTCGAGAACAAACCTGATGCCGATCTCGAAATCGAAAACCTCACGATTCAGTGCTGTGTCCAAGGATGCGCGCCATACAACAATTGGAACGAGTTGGAGGCTGCATTCCAAGAGCACGGTTGGTGGAACATGAAACGCGAGATCCCGGAAGACTGGGGCACGTACCGTCGATACGAGGTGGGGCAGGCGTATCGGTTGGCTCCCCATCAGCAACCGGCTCAGCTGAACATCAATAAACCGGGGTTCCCCACACCTACGATGAAACATGAGTTTTGGTGCACTTCCATCGAATCGTTCTTCCCGGAGGGGGCGGATGGCCCTGAGCTTGCACCCGGGTTCACTTCCGAAGCGCTGCCTTATTATGCAGAGCCCGCACACGGCCCTGTGGTCGATGCGGAAACGTACAAGGAGTATCCCATTACCTGCATCACTGGACGACGCATACCGGTGTACTTCCACTCCGAGCACCGACAGCTGCCCTGGTGTCGCGAGCTTTGGCCGGTGCCTCGCATGGAGATCAATCCCGATACGGCTGCTGAACTTGGACTCGAACAAGGAGATTGGGCCTGGATCGAGAGCCCTTGGGGCAAGGTGCGACAGACGGTCGATCTCTATTACGGCATTAAGCCGAACATGATCAACGCCGAGCATCAATGGTGGTATCCGGAGTTGGCTCAAGCGGACAAAGGATATGAGTTGTCATGCATCAATTGCATTACCGATCGGAAGACTCAGGATAAATACAATGGATCGTCGAATGTGCGCACCTATCCAGTGAAGGTGTACAAAGCCACGCCTGAGAATTCCCCCTTTGGGAATCCTATCCCTTGCGGAAACGATGGGACTGAGATCATTCATGACTCTTCTGATCCTCGCCTCAAGCTATGGGAAATCGGCGCTGCTGGCATCCATCCGGATCACTTCGAGTAGGAGAGGGGGAATTATGACGCAGTACGCTATCGTCACCGATCTCGATCGTTGCGTAGGTTGTCTTGCCTGTTCGGTTGCCTGCAAGGTAGTCAACGGCGTTCCGACGGGCTCGTTTTGGAACAAGACATTGCGCATTGGCCCGAATCCTCGAGAAGGCGGCAGTGGGCAATGGCCCGATGTGGAGCTGTATTTTCTCAATGTGCAGTGCCAGCACTGCGAGAACCCCGAATGCGTGAAGGTGTGCCCGACGGGCGCCTCGCACAAGACCGAGGACGGCACCGTGCAGATCGACAAGTCGAAGTGCATCGGCTGCCAGTTCTGCGCGATGTCGTGCCCGTACGGGGTGCGCTACCTCAACGAGGAGGAGCGCGTCGTGGAGAAGTGCACCTTGTGCGAGCAGAAGATCGCTCAGGGCGAACTTCCTCAGTGCGTGAGTCAATGCTGCGGTATGGCACGCTGGTTCGGCGATGCGGACGAAGGTATCGAAGGTTTCGTCGGGCCTCGCGGCGAGATACTGGGCGAGTATATATCGCCATTCTCGGATGATCAGGTGTATAGCCTGCCGGATGTGGGCAATAAGCCGTCGCTCAGGTACATCTTGCGCGATATGAAATGGCAAGGAGGCGGTGAATGATGGAACTGCAATGGCCTTTGATTTTGTTCACCACGCTGGTTGCGTGGAGCGCGGGGCTGTTCGGGACGCAGGCGCTGATGGCGGTGTTCGGCGTCGGGAAGAAGGCGCAGGTGCCGGCTTGGGTTTGCTCGGCCGTCTTGCTGGCGGCCGGCGGGATCGCGGTGTTCTTCCATCTCGAGCACTGGGAGCGGATCTTCAACGGGTTCGGGCACCTGACGAGCGGGATCACGCAGGAATTGATCGCGATCGTGGTGCTGGCGGTCGTCGCGGTCGCGTATCTCGTGCTCATGCGCAAGTCCGACGACGGCGCGAGCGTGCCGAAGTGGCTGGCCTGGGTCGCCGTCGCCTTGTCGGTGGTGCTCGTGGCCGTCATGGCGCACTCGTACACGATGGCCGCGAGGCCGGCGTGGGACTCGGTGCTCTGGATCCTCTACGTCCTCGGCAACGCCTGCGTCCTGGGCCCCGCGACTTTCCTCCTGGTCTTGGCTGCAGGGGGACCCGGGGACCAGCCCGCCGATCGCGCAGCCGACGCCGGGGCCCCCGCAGGTAGGACGGCCCTCGCCGGCGCCGCCCTCAACGCCCTCGCGGCCCTCGCCTTCGCGATCTTCCTCCAGCTCTCCGCCGGCTCCTTCGCCGACGTCGGCCTCTACTTCGACCCGACGCACCCCACGAAGGCCATGGCCGACGCCGCCGCGACGGTCGCCTCCCAGGCCCCGCTGCTATGGCTCGGCGCCGTGGCCGTCGGCGCGTTCGTGCCGCTGGCCGCCGCGTTCATGGGCAGGCGCACGGGGAGCTGGAAGCTCTGGGCCCCGGCCGCCATAATCGCCGCCCTCGTCGGCGCCGTCTGCATGCGCGTGGCCTTCTACAACCTGGGGCTCAGCGTGTTCATGTTCTACTAGCGCGTCCCCGGGTCGCGCCTGCGGGGGCGCCGCCGACCAGGCGAGCCGCCCCGCAGGCGCACGGGGTCGGGGCGCATCCCCCCCCCGCCGCCGCACGGGGGAGGGTTTCTCGAACGAATGTTTCACGTGAAACACTGCTCCCTCCACCCTCCCCGGCTCTCCGAGAGCGCGGTTCGCCATCCCCATACCCCCTTGCAAACGGCGAACCGCTCTCCCGGAGGGCCGGGGTCGTATCAGTCGATTTCTTGCACGAGGTTGATCAGCTCTTGCTGGGAGTGAATCCCCAGCTTTTGGTAGATGTGCTGGCGATGGGTGGAAACCGTGCTCTTCGACAGGCATAGCTGGTCTTGCACGTACGGCAGGTTGCGTCCCTTCGCGAACATGATGAGAATCTCGGTTTCGCGTTCGGTCAGACCGTACCGATCGACCACCTTCAGGCATTTTTCCTGGAAGCGGCGCTTGCGTTCAAGCGGAATGATGTCCATCGCTTTCAGCAGATCCGATTCGGTGAACACGGCGCTGCTCACCAGCAGAATGACCAAAGCCGAAACCAGCATGATGGGAAAAGCTGAAGCAAGCTGGATGCCGTGCTGGTGAAGCACGAACCGGCCCAGCAGCATGCCCAGCAGCGGTCCGACCGCCCATGCGGCACGCGCGAATGAAAACGTGCGTATCCTGACCGACGCGTATCGATTGCATATGCCCGTCACGATGACCCACATAAACAAGCTGAAGCATTGGTAGGCGGCCGCATTCGCGGCGTAGGGAAGGTAGGCCGACGAATCGGGGTATACGAGAGGCAGCGGCAGCAGAAGCGCGCCGATGACGAGGAACACGACGATCGCGTGGTAGCAGTTTTTCGCCATGCGCTCGGATCTTGAGTTGAGAAGGATGAGCGCGATGGCGATCGCTCCGGCGGTCACTCCGAATGCGACAAGGGCCTGGGTGAACGCGTAGACGGTGCCTCCGACGCTCGCGATGCCCATTTGTATGTAGAGGGTTCGGACGGCCTCGTTCGCGAATCCCACCAAAAGGGCGCACAGCCCGAGCCTCGTGACGAGGTGGGCCCAGTCGCGTCGCTCGAGCGGGTCTTCGATGGGCGTCTGCTGGTCGAGCGGGCATGGCGCCTCCTGCGGCGCCAACCCGATGTTCTTCATGCCGAACTCGAGCAATACGGCTGCGATCAGGGGCATGCTGGCGGCAAACACGCATGCCTCGAAAGGCGAGAACAGCAAGAACAGGGCGAAAAGAAGCGTCGACAGGATGTGGGCCGATGCGGCGCCCGTCACGATGGCGCGCATGGGCAGGAGGCTGAAGCTCATGCCGAATCTGATGAGGAACAGTCCCGAAAACACGCCCGACAAAACGCCCGCCAAGCTCACGAACGCGGTGCCCGCGATTCCCTCGAACCCCGCAAGCGGCATAAGCAGCGTGGACGCGCACACGCCGAAAGGGAGCAGGTAAAGCGACAGCTTGGATTTCAAGAAACGTCCCGTAGCCCTGTCGGCTATACCGGCAAGCGCAAGCGTCAACGTGACGGCGATGATGGATATCAGGTAGGTGGTATCGAGCAGGCTTTCGCCGTGATGGTAGCTTGCGAACAGGCTCATGCTCTTGAAGCTCATCGACACCCAGGCGATGTTGCAGCCCAGCGCTGCTCCTACGGTGATTTCTGCAGCTGTTGGGAAGACCCTTTTTGGATTGACCGGCTCCATGGATTTGTCCCCATCCCCCCCCGAATGCGGGCTTTCCGCCGTCCGCAAGCGAACGGCTCCGAGATGCCTATTGTACCGCGCTCTCGTGCCGGTCGAGTTCCGATTGCGACAAAAAGACTGGGAGATTTGGAAACGCGATCAGCGTTTCTCCAGGTGAACGGCCATCGTGCGATGCGCACGATACCGATTTGATCGAAAACGTGCGACCAGGCCGATGTGCGACGGCGACGGGATCCATAGGGTGAAGCGCATCGGAGAGGACGATGAAAGGAGGAGGAATGGGCGAACTGCTCATGACCCGACGTGCGTTTGCGAAGGTGATGGCCGTGACGGCTGCGGCCGCCGGTTTCACGGGGGCTCAGTCGGCGTTGGCGGATACCGAGCCGGCTGCCTCGTCGGGCGAAGTCAAGCGCATACGCTCGGCCTGTCGCGGATGCGGCAAGATGGAGTGCGGCGTTTGGGTGACCGTTCAGGATGGGCGGGTTGTCAAAACGGAGGGCGATGAAAGCGCTTTCCAGTCGGCGGGAAACCATTGCGCGAAAGGGCAGGCGTCCTTGCAGGCGGCGTATCATCCCGACCGTCTCATGTACCCGCTCAAGCGCACGAATCCCAAAGGGCAAGAGCCCGGTTGGGTGCGCATCAGCTGGGATGAGGCGTATCGATCCACCGTCGAGGCAATCCATAAGAACCAGGAAAAGTACGGCAACGAGACGTGCTTCTTCATGGGCGGCACGTCGCGTATCTGGGCCATGGGCCCTTATGGCGCGCTGAAGCAGTGCTTCGGGTCGCCGAACGGCATACAGGCCAACGAGATATGCAAAGGCCCGCGCTTCTACGCTACGAAGCTGAACGATTCGAACGCCTACAGCTGGATGGAAGTGGTGGGGCGTCCGCGCGTGTACGTGCAATGGGGCGGCGCGTCGGAGCTGTCCAATTACGACGATAGCTGTCGCACCACGGTCGACGTGGCGACGCGCGCCGACAAGCACATCCTGGTCGATCCGCGCCAGACGAACTTGGGGAAAGAGGCGGATATCTGGGTGAACCTTCGTCCCGGAACCGATGGGGCAGTGGCGAACTGCTGGGCCAACGTGATCATCGAGAACGAGCTGTACGACGATTTGTACGTACGGAAGTGGATGAACGCTCCCATGTTGGTGGTGGAAGATGAGAGCTTCGAGCCAACCCCTTCCTCGTCGAGCGCGCAGACGGCCAAGGTGCGTACGCGCCTTCTCAAAGAGTCCGACCTCGTCGAGGGCGGGGCGGATACCCGCTTCATGGTGCTCAACGAGATCACAAACGAGCTGAGCTGGTACGATGCCGGCGGCGACAACCCCGGCTGGGAGGGCGAGGACTGGGTTCCCGCAACCGAGGGCAAAGAAGCTCATCAGCCGGGATTGGATCTGACGGGTCAGACGCAGGGCTTCGTGCTTGACTACGTACCGTTTCCCGACGGGCTGCTTCCCGCGCTGCATACCCCCGAAGGCGGCTTCGAGGTGGAGTTGAAAGACGGCTCCAGCGTGCACGTGCGCACGGTGTGGGAGCGCTATATCGAGTTCTTGGAAGACTACACTCCCGAAAAGGTGTCGGAGATATCGGGCGTTGACGTCGAAGTGCTAAAAGAGGCGGCCATCACGTACGCAACGCGCGTCGACCCTTCGACCGGGTACGGCAATGGCGGAATCCAGTACATGCTGGCGTTGGAACACGCGTGCAATTCGACGCAGAACAACCGTGCCTGCGACCTGCTGGCGGGCATAACGGGCAACATGGACACTCCGGGCGGCATGCGCGGCTCGACTCCCGGTTGGCCCGTCTACGACCTCGGCATGTGCGTGCCCGACTCCGGCAAAACCACCGAGTACACCATCGAGAAGATTTTGGGCAAAGAGCGTTTTCCGATGATCGGCTCGGACTGCAACCCCAGCTGGGCGGATGCGACGTCGGTGTACGACGCTATCGAGAGCGGCGAGCCTTATAACGTGACGTGCGGCATCGGGCAAACGGGCGACTTCATGAACCAGTCGAACTCCCTCTTTGCCGCGGAGCAGCTTCAGAAGCTCGACTTCTGGTGCTCGATCGATCTGTGGCACACCCCGTGCGTGGATATGATGGCCGATATCGCAATGCCCGCCGCTCATTGGCTGGAGCTCGATTGCATTCGCAAAAGCCAGGGCTCGTCGGGTGCGTTCGGCGCTACGGTGAAAGCGGTGGAGCCTCCCGGAGAAGCGAAGAACGATCTGGAGATCGTGGTTGGCCTGTATAAGGCCGCCGGGGTCCCGTACTTCGACGAGGAGTATCACGGTGCGGCGTGGCTCGAGGGGGATGAAGCCGTGGACGCGTGCAACAACGTTGCGCTCAAAAGCTTCCGCATTCCCGATTGGAATGACTACAAGAAGGAATTCCAAGAGAAGGGCTGGTTCGATTCCAAGGTGGAGAAGCCCGACGATTGGGGCGTCTACCGGCGCTATCAAACCGGAAACGGCCACATCAACGGAGGGTTCCCGCCCAATCCGAACCAGCATCAAGGCTGGAACACGACCACGCACAAGCAGGAGATCTGGTCGACGGTGCTGGAATCATGGTTGCCCGGCGAGGGCGAGGAGTTCCCGAAATTCGTGGAGGCTCCGCATGGCCCCGTCGCCGACCCCGATTTGTTCACGGACGACAACTCGTTCTTGATGACCACCGGGCGTCGTCAAGGAACCTACTTCCATTCCGAGCACCGGCAGCTGCCATGGTGCCGCGAGCTGTGGCCCGTTCCTCGGCTTGAGATGAATCCCGTTGACGCCGAGCGACTTGGTCTCGAGCAGGGGGATTGGGTATGGATCGAAACCGATCAGCACAAGATTCGCGAAGTGGTCGATCTGTACTACGGCATCGCCCCGGGTGTGGTGAACGCCGAGCACCAATGGTGGTACCCCGAGCTCAATCAGCCCGATCACGGGTTCAAATTGTCCGGCGTGAACTGTTTGATCGATCGCCATGCCCAAGATCGCATCATCGGGTCGTCGAACCTGCGTGCTTACGGTGTGAAGGTGTACAAGGCCACGCCCGAGAATTCGCCGTTCGGCAACCCCGTGCCGTGCGGAGACGACGGGACGCCCATCATCCACACCTGCGACGATCCGCGCCTGAAGGAATGGCAACCGTTGTACGAGGGGAGGGAGTGACCTATGGCTCGTTATGCGATTCTGACCGATCTCAACAAATGCGTCGGCTGCCTTGCGTGCTCGATAGCGTGCAAGGTGGTGAACAGCGTGCCGGTGGGGTCGTATTGGAACAAGGTCTTGCGCATCGGACCGAACCCGCGCACCAAGGGCGGCCAATGGCCCGACGTGTACACCTATTTCCTCACCGTGCAGTGCCAACACTGCGAGAATCCCGAGTGCGTGAAGGTGTGCCCGACCGGCGCCTCTCACAAGCTGGAGGACGGCACCGTGCAGATCGACAAGTCGAAGTGCATCGGCTGCCAGTTCTGCGCGATGTCGTGCCCGTACAGCGTTCGCTACTTGAACGAGGAGGAGGGCGTCGTGGAGAAGTGCACGCTGTGCGAGCAGAAGATCGCCCAGGGCGAGCTGCCGCAATGCGTGAGCGAATGCGGCGGTCGCGCTCGGTTCTTCGGCGATTTGGACCAGGGGCTCGAGAGCTTTGAGGCGCCGGGGTGCGATCTGCAGGACCCGTCGTACGATGCGCAGGCGAAGGCCAGGATGAAGTGGGGCGATTTGATAGGCGACTCATGCGACTATCCGGTGAAGCCTTACGACGAGAACGAAGTGTACCACCTTCCCGACGTGGGCAACGCCCCCAGCTTCGTCTACATCCTGCGAAACGAGAAGTGGCAAGGAGGCGGTGAATGATGGAACTCCAATGGCCTTTGATTTTGTTCACCACGCTGGTGGCGTGGAGCGCGGGGCTGTTCGGGACGCAGGCTCTGATGGCGGTGTTCGGCGTCGGGAAGAAGGCGCAGGTCCCGGCTTGGGTTGCGTCGGCGGTGCTGCTCGCGGCCGGCGGGATCGCGGTGTTCTTCCACCTGGAGCACTGGGAGCGGATCTTCAACGGGTTCGGGCACCTGACGAGCGGGATCACGCAGGAATTGATCGCGATCGTGGTGCTGGCGGTCGTCGCGGTCGCGTATCTCGTGCTCATGCGCAAGTCCGACGACGGCGCGAGCGTGCCGAAGTGGCTGGCCTGGGTCGCCGTCGCCTTGTCGGTGGTGCTCGTGGCCGTCATGGCGCACTCGTACACGATGGCCGCGAGGCCGGCGTGGGACTCGGTGCTCTGGATCCTCTACGTCCTCGGCAACGCCTGCGTCCTGGGCCCCGCGACTTTCCTCCTGGTCTTGGCTGCAGGGGGACCCGGGGACCAGCCCGCCGATCGCGCAGCCGACGCCGGGGCCCCCGCAGGTAGGACGGCCCTCGCCGGCGCCGCCCTCAACGCCCTCGCGGCCCTCGCCTTCGCGATCTTCCTCCAGCTCTCCGCCGGCTCCTTCGCCGACGTCGGCCTCTACTTCGACCCGACGCACCCGACGAAGGCCATGGCCGACGCCGCCGCGACGGTCGCCTCCCAGGCCCCGCTGCTATGGCTCGGCGCCGTGGCCGTCGGCGCGTTCGTGCCGCTGGCCGCCGCGTTCATGGGCAGGCGCACGGGGAGCTGGAAGCTCTGGGCCCCGGCCGCCATAATCGCCGCCCTCGTCGGCGCCGTCTGCATGCGCGTGGCCTTCTACAACCTGGGGCTCAGCGTGTTCATGTTCTACTAGCGCGTCCCCGGGTCGCGCCTGCGGGGGCGCCGCCGACCAGGCGAGCCCCTCCGCAGGCGCAAGAGGGGGGGAGCCCCCCCGCCCCTCCTCGCCCGTGCGCGGCAACGCAGAATGTTTCACGTGAAACATCGGCAACAAAAGAACGAATGTTTCACGTGAAACATCCCAATTTCCCGGCCCTCCTCGAGCGCGATTCGTCTCCCCACACCCCCTTGCAAACGACGGATCGCCCTCGAGGAGGGCCGGGGCCGGGCTCCCGAGCGGGTTCCGGCGCCTCTTCTGCGACTTTTTCGACTTCGTGGCAAGCGGGCTCCCGAAGCCGGTTCTCCCATCAGGCGTTTCGCAAGCGCGAGAAAGCGCGCCGGCGGAAGCCGGCGGCCACGTGCGGGAGAAACCCCTGGTCGGCTTTCTCCCCGCTTGCCACGAAGTCGAAAAAGTTGCAGAAAGCAGACCAAACCTTGCAACGAGTCGCCCGCCGTCCTCATGAGCGTCCTCATGAGCGACAGGCCTCAATTCCGGCAGAACCTATCCCTCCACGCCGCTTTCTCGCTCTAGCAGGTCGATCAGCTCTTGTTGGGAGTGGACGTCGGTTTTGCGGTAGATGCTCTTCACGTGGCTCTTCACCGTCTCGTCGCCGATGACCAGCTCCTCGCGGATGTAGGCGCGGTTGCGCCCCTTCGCCAGCAGGAAGAACACCTCGATCTCGCGCGGCGACAAGCGGCAGCTGCGCGCCAGGCGCGTGCCCGCCTTCTCGAGGTCGGACGTGGCGTCGGCCTCCTCCATCGGTTTCACGAACCCCCAGCCCGTGTTCGCCGACCCGCTCCCCATCGCGAACAGCGCGATGATGAGGATCACGAACACGATGCCCGCCGACAGCATGGCCAGCCCGAGGTCGCCGTGCACCACGGTGAGCGCGAGGGCGGCCGCGACCGAGCCCACGAACTGCCCCAGCTGGATGCACAGCAGGCCCCAGCCCACCACCCAGCCGGTCGGCACGCCGCCGCGCGAGGCCAGCACGGGCCACAGCGCCCACAGCACGATGTAGAAGTACTGGTAGCCGAACTGGTGCACGGCGGTGCCGATGACGTTCCACGGCTCGTGCAGCGGCAGGAACAGGAACCCCGCCGCCATGAGCGGCAGCGCGATCTGGTACGTCAGGTGGTCGAAGTCCATCTTGTACACGCTCATCGTGACGAACACGGCCAGCGCGCCGCCTGCGATGGCGATGATGTTCAGCTGGTCGCGCACGCCGATCCAATCGTCGCCCACCGGGGCGATGAGCCCCTTCATGGCGCCGAACGACACGCCGAAGAACACGGCGATCACCATCATGCGCACCGGCGGCTTCTCGCGCACGCGCACGTTGCGCATCGCGCGCGGCGGACGCGGCACGCTGCGCTTGAAGTGGACGAAGCATCCCATGCTGACGAGGGGGAGCAGCGCCACCACGAGCTGCGCCACGTCGATGGGGAGCAACCGCACGAGCAGGTACGCCACCGCGGCGATGAGCAGCGACACCACGCTGTAGTTCACGGTGCGCTGCGACCCCAGCGACGCCAGCAGCTCGGCCCACAGCACCACGACGATGCCGCTGCCCACGCCGGTCAGCAACGATCCGGCCAGATAGAGGGTCGATGCGCCGTCACCCGTCCCGGCAAGCGCGGGGTGGGAGATGGCGACGGTGCCCAGCGCGGTGAGCACGGCGGCCAGCGGAGGAAGGCCCTTCACGTCGGACAACGGGTTGCGCAGGTAGGAGAGCGGCAGCAAAAACGCGATGGTCACCACGTTCGCCAGCAGCGACGTCACCCACAGCGGCTCGAGCGCGATCCCCGCAAGCCCCGTCGCCGCGCCCGCACCGACCGACGAGCCGAGCAGCGTTCCCTCGCCGTAGAACAGCGAGCTCCAGAACACGCACCAGATCCAGGTCCAATGGGCCGCGAACCCCAACAGGTCGGGCGTGCGCCACAGCTCCTTGCGCAACGATGGTGTCATCCGTTCCTCCCCTTGCATGCATCGAACGCCCGCAGTGCCCGCAGCGCGCGGATGGGCGAATCCGACAGCGATCCCCGCCAGAGATTATACGCGAGCGCATCACCCTTTGCCGCGCCGCCCGTGTGAAAAGCATCCCCCAGGTAGGGGGAAATCCGGGAGGGGAGGCGAAGTTCCCCCGGTCGACGGGATGATGACCTGCGAGGTCGGGCGTATGGTCGGCGCAACGCGGCAACAAGGGGCCGCGAGCAAGCAACGGAGGAGGGAATCACTCATGGAGGAAGAGAAGAAGCAGGGCCTTTCGCGTCGAGCGTTCTTGGGTCTGGGCGGCACCGCGCTCGCGGGTGCGGCCGTCGCCGGGCTGGCGGGCTGCGCGCCGCAGGGTTCCGCCGACGCGGGCAAGGCCTCGACGGCGGGCGCGGCGGATGGCGCGACGGGCGGCATGCCCGTGGCCGACAGCGGCGCTTCGGCCGGTCCCGACGTGGCCGGCATGCACAGCTGGGAGATCGCGCCCGAGGACATCCCCGCGGACAAGATCACGAACACCGAGGACTGCGACGTGCTCGTCGTGGGCGCGGGCCTCGGCGGCTGCTGCGCCACCATCGCCGCGCTCGAGGAGGGCGCGAAGAAGGTCATCACCATCGACAAGAACCCCGAGACGGTGGTCGCGCGCGGCGTGCACATCGCCGGCTTCCACACGAAGGTGCAGCAGGGTCTCGTGGACCAGGGCCTCGTCGAGGAGCCCGACTACAACAACGTCGTGCGCCGCTGGATCAACTGGGCGCAGGGCCGCGTGAAGGAGCCGCTGCTGTGGGAGTTCGCGCACAAGAGCGGCGCATGCTTCGACTGGCTGTACGACCTGGCCACCAAGAAGGGACTCGAGGCGCTGCTGTGGGACGGCTACTACAAGGGTCCCGACTACACCGAGTACCCGGTCACGCACATCTTCTACCAGGCCGACAAGTACGAGGAAACCATCAACTTCACCTTTTACCAGGGCTCGGGCGTGGGCGACGTGTACGGCAACGCGGTGCTCGTGCCGGCGCTGTACGACACCATCGAGGAGCTGGGCGGCGAGATCCGCTGGGAGACGAAGAGCGAGCGCCTCGTCCGCGACGGCGACGGCCCGGTGACCGGCGCCATCGTGGCCACCGGCAAGAACGAGTACACGCAGATCAACGCGAAGTCGGTCATCATCGCCTCGGGCGACTACGCCGCCGACGACGAGATGTTCCAGTACTACTCGCCCATGACCGCCTACGCTATGGACGGCCGCTTCTACAATCCGCCCGACGTCGACACCGGCGACATGCACAAGCAGGCCCTGTGGGCCGGCGCGGCCATGCAGAAGTCCGAGCCGCATTCGGCCGTCATGCACCTCGACTTCGGCGCGGCAAGCTACGGCTTCCTGCACGTGAACTGGGACGGCAAGCGCTTCAAGAACGAGGACGTGAACACCCAGTCGAAGAGCGTGACGAAGGCGCTGCAGACGCAGAAGGACGCCTGGACCATCTACGACTCCCATGGCCTCGAGCAGGTGAAGGCCCAGATGGACGCCGGCCTCGGCGGCGGTTTGCAGTGGGGTCAGCTCACGCAGCCCGTGGGCGGCGAGTACAACCTGGAGGCGCAGCAGATCGTCCTCGAGGGCGAGGTCGAGAGCGGCCAGACGCTGAAGGCCGATTCGCTGAAGCAGCTCGCCGAGAAGATGGGCGTGCCGCCCGAGAACCTCGAGGCCACGGTCGCCCGCTACAACGAGCTGTGCGATCTGGGCAAGGACCTCGACTACGGCAAGCGCCCCGAGGTCATGGGCAAGGTGCAGGATCCGCCGTTCTACGCCGGCAAGCTGGTGGCCAGCCTGCTCACCATGTGCGGCGGCCTGCGCACGAACACCGACTGCCAGGTGCTCGACGCCGAGGATCAGCCGATCGAGGGCCTGTACGTGTGCGGCTCGGCCGCCGGCGAGTTCTTCGGCGCGGGCGACTATCCCACCTACGTGCCGGGTATCGGCCACGGCCGCTGCGTGACCTTCGGCCGCATCGCCGGCATCAACGCCGCCGGCGGCGACGCCGAGTCGAAGATCCCCAGCCTCGACATCTAAGCCATCCCTCCCGGGTGCCGCTTCCCTGCGGCCCCGGGCCCCATCGACGAGCCGCCGCCCCCTCCCTCCCTGGGGCGGCGGCTTTTCCGCGCGCAAGGGGGGCACCCTCTTTGCCCCCCCCCTCCCCGCGTTTTCCGCCGCCTCGGTCGCGATCGGCTATAATGCCTGCTAAGGGTTCCAGCAGAACGGGGAAGACGTTTGCCGGCATTGCGGCGAAGCATACAATCGAGCGCGCGCGAGCTCGCGCGCGTCATCGCGCGGGACGGGGCCGCGTCGTTCGTTCTCGCGGTCGTCGGGCTGGCCTGCTGCTTCGTGTTCTGCAGCATGGGCTCGTCGGTGGAGACGGTGGCCATGCGGTCTTCCGAGCTATTCGCCCCGTCGGGACAGGCCGACGCGCTGCCGACGTTCGCCGTGACGGCGGGGTCGCTTGCCGCCTACGCGCTGTTCGGGTGGGCGCCGCTGCGCGCGGTCGATCGCGTGCGGGGGTCGATGCCCGTCTACGCCGTCTGCTGCGTCGCGTTGGCGGCGGTGTACGCGGTGACGTCCCTGCCGGTGCTGTCGGACGCTTCCGGCGCGCGGGCGCTCTTGCTCGTGCTGCGCGGCTTCCTGGGCGTGACGACCCTCGTGAGCTGGTTCGCGTTGCTGGGCGATCGTCCGCGCCTCTTCCAGGTTTCCGCGATCGCCGTCGCGTTCGCGGCGACCGCGCTGGCGGATCTCGCGTTCCTCGCGCTGCAGGCGGCCGTGGGGTTTGCGCTGCTGGTGGCGCTGCCCCTGCTCTCCCTCGGGGCGTACCGCGTCGTCGCGCGGAAGCGCTCCGGCGCGGGCGCGGCTGCAGCTGCGCCGGCAGGTGCGGCTTCAGCCGCAGCCGTCGGCGACGCCGAGCCGTCGCGCGCCGCATCGGGCGGCGTGGCGCGCGTGTTGGGCTCTCCCATCCTGTTCTGCCTGCTGGCGGGGGCGGTGCTGGGGTGCATCCAGGGCGTGGGCGCCGACCTGGTGCTTGCGCACGAGCAGCTGGCCGGGGGATACGTTGCGAACAACCTGCTGGTGGCCGCAGCGCTGGCCATCGCCGCGGCGCTCGTCGGCGGGGGCGCGGCGTTCGCGCACGACGGCGACGACGCGCGGCTGCTCGCCTATGCGCGGCTGACGGTCATCGTGGCGCTCGTGCTGGCGCTGTGCCTGGCCAACGTGCTGATGATGTCGGGCACGTTCGTGTCGCTGACCGCCGCGAAACTGATCGGCGCGTTGCTGCTGGCGTACGCGTGGTTCGCGGCGTGCGCTCGCCCGGGCGCGCGAGCCGTCCGCGCCCTTACGCGGATGCTCGTATGCTGGCAGGTGGCGGCGGCGCTTTTGCAGGCGGCCGTCATGGCGATGGCGGGCGAGGGGCCCGTGCAGGTGGTGAACGTCATCGTCGTGATCCTGCTGGGCGCCGTGCTGGTCATGCAGCTGTTCCCGCTCTTCCTGTCGAGCCGCCCCGCCACGTTCCCCACCGGGCCTTCGAACGGCCAGACGCGCTCCCAAGCGCTTTCGATCTCCGCCGACGAGGCCGACTTGGCGCTCGTCGAGCGGTTCGCGGACGAGTACGGGCTCACGCCGCGCGAGCGCGAGCTGCTGGGGTTCTTCGCCCAGGGGTACTCGGTGGCCTACGCCTCGGAGCAGCTCGTGCTGTCGCCGTACACCGTGCGCACGCACCTGCGCAACATCTACGTGAAGACGGACACGCACTCGCGCGACGACCTCCTGGCGCTGCTGAAGACGTACTAGGCCGACGCCGCGACGCGCGGGCTCGCGCCGGCGCCGCGATGGCCGGCCGCCTCCTTCTCCGCCTGCGCCGCGGCCGCAAGGCGCCGCACCGCATCGTCGTACCGGTGCCCGCCTTCGCACGTGAGCTTCCAGCGGTCCCCTTCGCACGTCGCCCAGCCCGCTTCGGCCAGGCGCTCGAGCTCGGCGCGCAGGGGAACGGGCAGGCTCGCGCCGAAGCGGCGCTCGTGCTCGGTGTGCGAGAACCCCTCGGCCGCGAACAGGCGCCCGGCCACGTAGCGGCACGACGCCTCGACGGGTGTCAGGACGTCGGCGGCCGCCGTGATGGCGCGGACGTCTTCGGCGTGCGCCAGGTACCGGGTGAGGTCGCCGGTCGAGCGCGACACGACGCCGTCGAGCTTCGACCAGGCCCCCGCGCCGACGCCGAGACGGTCAACGTCGTCGCAGCGCGCCCGCTGGCTCGCCCGCAGCGTGCCGTCCGCGCTGAACAGGTGCTGCGTCACGCGGGTGAAGCCGCCGGCGACGAGCTGCTCTTCGCCGGCCGCACGCAGGGCCAGCCGCTCGTCGTCGGTGGGCCAGGCCTTGCGCGGCAACGCGTCGAAGCGCTCGGGGTGCTCGGCGTAGCGCTCGTGCAGCGCGCTTCCGGGCCGCAGCCGCAGCGGGGCGAGCGCGATCTCGCGCGCGCCGAAGCCGACGGCGTTGACGATGGAGGTGGACAGGTTGACGCGGTTCTGGCCGGGCAGGCCGTACAGCAGGCTCATGCCCAGGCCGTCCCACGAGCAGAACGTCAGCAGCTGCCGCGCGTCGATGTAGCTGTTCATGGGGTAGCAGAGCCCCAGCGCGTCGTGCTGCACGCCGTCGAACGTCTCCTGTCCCAGCTCGAGGAACGTGATGCCCGCTTTGCGATAGTGCCCGAGCGCGTCGAAGCTCAGCCCCGCGCACGTCGCTTGCAGGGCCGCGTCGGCATCCGGCGCCACCTCGAACGCGTTCCGCAGCTCGTCCATGACGCGTGCGAGGGCTTTGGGCGGCATGAGCACGGGCGAGCCCCCGGAGAAGCGCACCGACATCACGATGCGCCCGCGCGCCTCGGGCGCGGCCGCGCGCAGCTCGCGCACGAGCGCGTCGGCGTAGCGTTCGAAGTCGGCCACCCTGCCGGTGGCGACGAGCGAGTCGCAGTAGTCGCAGCGGCGGGGGCAGTACGGGAAAGAGAGGTCGACGTGCAGCTCGTTCATGGGGCGCTCCATCCTGGGTCCGGGGGAGGGGCTGCGGTGCGGCCGCAGCGTTTCGTTCCGCTTCGATGATAGCGAGGAAGGCCGTCGAGCGCCTACTGCACTCTGCAGTAACCGGCCGCATTCATGCAGGTTGGGGGATACCGAACCGCGGTGCGCCCCGTAGGATGGGGTCGGTTCTGCAGCGCACCACGGCCTGGGGGAAGGGCTCTCGGGCCGCTCGCTGCAGGGAAGGAGGATGCGATGAGCGAACGGACGAATCACCTCGATGCGATGGACGATCTGGAGGGCGCGACGCTGTCCCGGCGAAGCTTCCTGGTGGGTGCCGGCGCGGCTGGCGCTCTGACCATGCTGGGGCTTGCGGGATGCGCGCCCAGCACGTCGGCTTCGGGCGACGCGGCTGCGAGCGCGAGCGCCGATGCGGCCGAGCCGGCTGCGGGCGGCGAAGGCGGGGGCGGCGCGGCAGGCCCCGCGATGGGCGGCGGCGCGGCCGATCCCACATGGCGGACCGATCCCGGCGCAAGCTCGTTCGATCCGAAGGAGACGCGGGACTTCGACGTGGTGGTGCTCGGCGCGGGGCACGCGGGCGTGGCGTGCGCCCATAAGGCGGCCGAGCTCGGCAAGAAGGTGGTGCTCGTCGAAAAGCAGGCCGAGGAGAACTACCAGAACCTGGGCAACGAGAACGGCCACATCAACTCCGAATGGCAGAAGAGCCACGGCGTGCCCGAGGTCGATCCCATGACGTTCTTCAACAACTGGCAGCTGAACTCGGGCAACCGCGCCGAGCCCGACATCCTGTCGTACTTCTGCCATCATTCCGGCGAGGTGTTCGATTGGCATCTGTCGTTCACGCCCGGCTACGACCCCATCTGCGAGACGTGGGACGACATTCCCGACGAGTGGACGCCCCAGCTGGGCAGCTTCTACAGCTGGCCGGGAGCCGCGAACCACCAGGCCGAGATCGAGGGCGCCACGTACGCCGGCATCACGCAGGTGAACTACAACGCCATCCAGGCCGCGATCAGCAACGACGGCATGGAGATGCTGTGGGGCTACGAGGCGGTGTACCTGGTCAAGGACGGCGACAAGGTGGTCGGCGCCATCGTCGAGGGCGACGACGGCCAGATCCAGCTGAACGCCAGCGTGGGCGTCGTGGTGGCGACGGGCGACATGTCCACGAACACCACCATGTGCGGCGAGCTGCTGACCGAGATCAGCGACCTGAACCCCACGTCCGACGGGTTCTCGGGCATGGGGCAGGACGGCATGGGCCAGAAGATGATGTACTGGGCGGGCGGCGAATTCGAGATCGGCCCCCGCGCCGCCATGGGCGGTGCCAACGTCAGCCCGATGGGTCCCTGGCAGGGCACGCACGTGCTGCTGCTCGACAAGGACGGCTACCGCTTCTCCAACGAGGCCTTCTCCACGTCGTTCCTCGCGGGCATTCCCGGCGCCCGCCACGAAGCGGGGTTCGTCAGCGTGTTCGATTCGAACTGGCGCGCCACCGTCAACCGCATGCCCATCGGCCACCTCAACGTGAAATGGTGGGACGACCAGGAAGGCCATTTCGGCGCCAAGTACTGGGACAACGACTTCACGGCCGATCACGCCGACTCCGGGGCCGAGGGGTTCCAGACGTCCGAGGCGGAGCACGGGGCGTTCACCTGCTACTGCTCGAACGATCTCGCCACGCTGGCGGGCTACTGCGGCTACGAGGGCGAGGCGGCGGAGCGGTTCGTCGCCAGCGTCGAGCGCTACAACGAGATGTGCGAGCAGGGGGCCGACACCGATTACGCCAAGCCCGCCGAGGTCCTGAACAAGCTCGAGCCGCCCTACTTCGCCATCCCGTTCCCGACCGACGGGAACATGGCCGGCGGCCTGGTCACGCTCACGGGCATGTTCTGCGACCGCCACGGCCAGGTGCGCGCGCAGAACACGTTCGCGCCCATCGAGGGCCTGTACGCGGCCGGCAACTGCATGGGCGGCAGGTTCCCCTTGCAGTACACGTCGCCCATCAACGGCGTGTCGATCGGCTTTGCCCAAACCTCGGGCTACCTGGTGGGCGAGTACCTGGGCGGCAAGTAAGGCTCGCCCGTCCGGCCCCGCCGCGCGCCGCACGCTGTTGGCATTCCCGTTCCCGGGGCGCACCCGCCCCGCCTTCCCCAGCCGCCGTCCCACCCCTCCCAGGACGGCGGCTTTTTCACGCGAAAACGGGCGGGCGTTTATTCGAAACGGTATACTGGCAGGCGAAGGAAGCTGTGGCGAGGGGTCGCCGAGCGGGCTTGTGGTACGGGGAGGGTGCGGGCATGGTAAGGCTGCGCGATTTGATGGGGTCCGATGGCAAAGGCGCTCGGCTCTGGCTCTGCTGCTTTGCCATGGGAACGTGCTCCTCGGTTCGCGTCTGGATTCTCAACAACGACATCATCTCGGTGTTCTCGGCGACGGACCCGTTTGCCCGCGATGTTGTGTATACATGCGCGGAGATACTGCCCCTCGTGGCCATTGCCTTGTTGGCCCGCTTTCGCCCAACCGTTCTGAGCAATCGGCTTCTCTCGTGCACTGCGGCTGCGTCGGCTGCAATCGGAGCGGCGATGTTCTTATGCGTCGACGCTTGGGCCGTTCCCGGCTGGCCTCAGATCGCCTATGCTTTATGCATACTCGGAGGCATGTGGGTGAGCGCCGCCCTCGCGCTGTCGTTGTGCAAGCTTGCCAACCCAAGAAGCGTTGCATTGTGCGTGTGCTCCGCGTACGCCGCAGCATCGGTGCTCGAGTGGGCGATGTCCTCTGTGCCGCTTGAAGCGCGCGTGGCGTCCTGGGTTGCCCTCACGTGCATCGTGCTCGTGCTGGCGTACCCCCTGGCGAGCGACATGATTCGCGAGGCTGCCGAGGTGGGGGACGCGCGCGACTTGGTGCTGAGCCAGCCTCGTTCTTTCGTGAGCCCCTTCAACGTCGCGTTCTTGAGCCTGCTCGCGCTCAAGCTGGTTTCGGGCTTCTCTCTGGCGCTCAACAGCGTTTCCGGGGTTCCCGTCCACACGTTCGTCACAGGGCTCGTCCCCTTGCTTGCAGGCGTCTGGATAGTGCTGAGCGGGCGCGAGCGCGGCCAAGAGGACGCGTTGTTCCAAATCGCCTCGCTGCTCGTCATCGCCGGCGTTCTGGCTGCGATGGTGTCGATCCTCCACTCGCTGGGAGCGACAAGCAACGTGTTGCTTGCTTCGGCGAGCGAGTGTTTCGCTTTGCTTCAGATGCTGGTCGTTGTTTCCATGGCCGCTCGCAACAAGATCGATGCTGTGTACGTGGTCGCATGCAGCCAGGCATATACCTCGGTCGGGACGATGCTGGGGGCGGGTGCCGGTCATGCGGCGAACGGCATTGCCACCGCAAGCGATGCGGCTACGCTCGCGTTTCTCGCGGCCCTGCTGTTCCTGTTCGTCGTATTTTGCTTCGTTTGGCTGCGTCGCGTCAGTTTCGAACGCATCATATACGGCATTCAGCCCGTGAAGCCCTTGGTGATCGCCGATTCTCATCAGGCATCCGAGAAAGGCGGGAGCTTTGAGAGCCGCTGCGCTCGCTTGGCGGCACAGCGAGGGCTTACGAAACGCGAGACGGAGATCATGGCTATGCTGGCTCGGGGACGCAACGGGAAGTTCATCGAAGAGCACTACGTCGTGTCGTATAACACGGTGAAAACGCATGTGAAGCATATCTACATGAAGCTGGACGTGCACTCCCAGCAGGAGTTGATCGATGCGGTCGAGCACTTCGGAGACGAAGGGGCCTCAGCGTCGCGCTCCGAAAGCGGTGCCGGTTTGGAACCGGCACCGCCAAGGGAGGGGTGTTGGTAGATGCTAGGCCTTGGTGCCCGCGATGTGGTTCACGGCGTGCCGGGCGAACGTGAGCGCTCTTCCGCACGCCATGCCGTGCGTGAGGTTGTAGTACCCGTCTGCGAAGACCGATCCGCCGCAATTGCCTGCAGCGTACAAGCCGGGAATCACTTCGGCGTTGGTGTCGAGCACCTGCATGTCGGCGTTGATGCGCAGGCCGTCGCTCGTGTCGAGCAAGGTTCCGCCCAGCGTGACGCCGTAAAACGGGGCCGTGCGGATCTGCGATAGCAGGTACGGCTCCTTGCCGAAATCGACATCCTCTTGGGCGTCGTACAGCTCGTTGTACCGTTCGATGGTGGCGAGGAAAGCCTCTTTGTGGGCCCCTTCCAGTTTCAGGCCGTCGGCGAGCTCTTCCAGCGTATCGGCTTTGACCACGATGCCCTTGTCGATCCATTCCTGCAGGTAACCGTCGGTTCCCATGCCCACCGTGTTAACCATGACGCGCGTGAGGCTCGCGCAGCCCAAGCTGTGGAACCGCTCGATGTCTTCGGCGAAGCCGGCATCCCAA
This sequence comes from Eggerthella lenta DSM 2243, assembly GCF_000024265.1. Classification (NCBI taxonomy): domain Bacteria; kingdom Bacillati; phylum Actinomycetota; class Coriobacteriia; order Eggerthellales; family Eggerthellaceae; genus Eggerthella; species Eggerthella lenta. The sequence continues at coordinate 679,532 of NC_013204.1, forward strand.
ACCTCCAGGTATACGCCGCCCGGTTGTGACGCGGCGGCGTGAGGCGCCCAGTCGTAGTTGGCTGATTCGTTGAAGAAGCGCTCGCCGTGCAGGTTCATCTTGAGGAACGGCTGCGACCCGGGGTTGAACTGCCCCGTCGCAGGTAGCATCGGCTCTCCGTTCTCGAGACTCTGCTGGGTCCATCCCGCTTTGGTTCCCGGCTCGACGGCACCGCGGTCGAATACGAACGCGGCAGACTGCGGGTCCTTCATGGCTCCGGCCCATAGAGCCGCCTTGATGCCCATGCCGGTGTTCCCGGGCGTCCAGTCGGATGCGGTCAGGCATTTCGAGAGAATGGGGTTCAAGGAGTCGAGCATCTCCGCATTCGCTGCGTATCCGCCGGTGGTCATGAGCGTGTTTCGGGCCTTGACGTGCACGTACCCCTCTTTCGTGTCGAAGATGGCTCCCGTCACCGCGCCGGCGTCGTCGGTGGTCAGCTTGACGAGGTCGAATCCGTACGTCACCTCGTGACCCTGTTTGTTGATGTAGTCTTCGAACAGCTCGTTGCGCTTGAGCTTGGCGTACTCCTCGGGGCAATCTTCGCGGGCGTTGTAGTTCACCTGAATGGGGGGAACGTACATGTCGATGCCCACGCCTCCATGGCCGAGCCCTTGATCCGAATCGAAAGAAACCTCGTAACCGTAATCGGACATGATCTGCTTGACCCAGGCATGCGTGTCGGCGGACTCGTCAAGCCACACCTTCACGACCCGCATGTCGTTTTTTCCTCCAAACGCCTGGCGAAGCACGTTGTTCAGCTTGACGGTGTCGACCTCTTTGCCCGCTTCGGCGCACTCGGGGATATTCACCGCGCCGTACCAGTTGCGCGTTGCGCCCACGGCTCCGGCCTTCTCGGCTACGACGAAGTCGATGCCCAGGTCGGTGGCGAGAACGGCTGCGGCCATACCGGCATTTCCGGCTCCCACGATAAGAAGCTCGGTTTCCATGGTGTTCACGATGTCCGATTCTTCGATCTGCGGTGCATCGCCCAACCATGCTGGCGTTTGGCCGATGGTCGTTTTGCCCGAGCCTGCCGGTGCCGCCTGCGCGCTTGACCCCGCAGTCGCTTCGCTCGTTTGTTGGGGCGCGCACCCCGCCAAGCCGGCGGTGGCGGCGATGCCCGCGACCGCAACTGCTCCTGTCAGAAAGCTGCGGCGTGAAATGTCTTCCATACGTTCCCTCCTTGCTCGATGGATGTGTCGCGCTCGCCATGCAGCCGACGAGCGTCTCGCATCCTAGGTTCGTCGAAGGAGAGGTTCGTCACCCGCTGAGGGGGATTTTTGCATAAGGCCATGTCAAAAGACGTTTTCTGTTGCTTGTTCCAACGTCGAGACCCCTTTCTCTCCCAAGGGCCGGTTTCCGGGGCGCAACGTTTCCGCAACGGGCTTGGGGCTTCAGGTGCGGGCGGGGCGGCGTGGGCGACAATGCGCGGATACTGAACATTCCGCCGAAGCGCCGTGGCCGCCCCCGGACGCCCGCGCTCGGCGCGCGTCGAAAGGAAGCGCCATGCCCGCATCGATCCATCCTCCCGTGCAACTGCATATCGTCCTCGACGAGGACAGCTACCAGGGCGGCGACAGCGTCGAGATGGCGCGCCGCTTCACGGCCGTCGCCCCCACCGACGTGGTGCGCGCGTCGAAGGGCTCGCAGCGCGCGAACGTGCTGCGGTTCGACCTGGGCGACGATGTGGTGACCGCCGAGGCCGACGACGATCCGCTGTGGCGCGACGCGCTCACAACCTGGCTCGACGAGGAGTTCGCCGAGACGTCGGCGCTCGTGGCGCGCGAGAACGACGCCCGCCAGAACAACGGCGAGCAGCCGGTGCCGTTCGCGTGGGCCGAGGTGAAGTTCGGCGCGGGGCCGGTCATCGCCATCCGCATGAAGGACTCCGCCATCCCGCCCGAGGCGGCCGGCTTCGTCGCCCGTGCGCGCCAGCTGCTCGTGGGCGGGGCGTTCGGCGCGGACGACATCGCCGCCATCCGCATCCCCGCGTGCGCCAGCATCGAGGCGCAGCGCGCTGACGCCCACCGCGCCGAGTACCTGGAAGCGCAGCAGTACGAGGCCGAGCACCGGCCCGTGCTGCAAGAGGTCGACCGCTATTCCGAGGAGGTGGACCTTGCGACGGGCGAGGGGTGGACCGACGAGCTGCAGGGCTCGCAGTCGAAGCGCGACGCGCCGACGGACAGCGAGCTTGCCGAAGCCGTGGCCGAGGCCGAGGCGGCGCTGCGCCAGGGCGTCGACCCGTCGGACATCGCCGCCGAGGACCGCGCGGCCGACGTCGATGCCGGCGACTTCGCGGTGGACGTGGAGGCCGTCGAGGCCGGCGGCGCAAGCGACGACGTGGACACGTCGGGCGAGGGCTGCGCGCTCGAGGGCGGCGGCGTACCCGAGCATCTCGACTACCGCGTGTGGAACGTGGCCTACGCCGACGGCACGTCGGTGCGCTTCGACTCGGTGCTGGGCGAGGCGCTGATCGACTAGCGAGATGCTGCGTGCGTGCAAGCGGCACCGACATCGGCACCGCTTGCACGCGGGCGCGGGCCCTACCGGAACAGCTCCGGTTCCTTGCGCTCGAGGCACTTCGATTCCAACATGGCTATCACCTGGTCGGTCGACTCGCTCGAGAAGCGCTTCGCGTCCTCGGGGCAGCTCTTGACGCACGCGCAGCAGTGGAGGCATCCGGCTCCCACGAGCGCGGGGTCGTCCTCGTCGATGATGCCGAGCGGGCAGCGCGCGACGCAGATGCCGCAGCTCGTGCACGCATCCGAGGTGAGCGGGCGCACGTCGGCGCCGGGCTTGAGCTCCTTGTAAGGGCGGCTGCCCTTGATGGCGGGCGCGGGCAGGTCGCGCGAGCGCGCCAGGCGTTCTCCCAGGTCCGCGCCGAAGCGCTGCGCCACGGCGATGTCGGCGTCGTCGGGACGGCCGGTTCCCACGCGCGCGGTGAGCGAGTGCTCGCCGATGAACGCGCCCGCGGCCGTCACGTTGAACCCGCGCTCTTCCAGCAGGTCGGCGGCTTCCAGCAGCGCGTCGTCGAAGGCGCGGTTGCCGTACAGCCCCACGACCACGGCCGGCGTGCCGCGGCCTTCCAGATGCGCGAACTCGTCGCGCAGCAGCACGGGCACGCGCCCGGCGTACACGGGGAATCCGAACACGAGCACGTCGTCGGCCGCGCACGAAACGTCGGCCGGACGCTGTGCCGGCAGCGTGAGGCTCACGGCTTCGACGGAGGCGTCCAACGGCGCGGCCAACGCGCCCGCCACCTCCTGCACGATGGTCTTGGTGGTGCGCGTGGGGCTGAAGTACACGGCGCGAACGATCGACGACATGGCGATTCCTCTCTTCTCCCGTAATCCTTCGATGATACCCCTTTTCGCACCTGCGCGTCGCGAGCCGGACGGCGAAAGAGCCCGGCGGGGAGGGATGCCGGGCTCTGCGGATAGGGAGGGACGGGGGCGGGGAGGGATGCCCCGGTCCCTGAACGGGAGGTGCTAGGTCGTCGCGCGTTCGCGCAACTCGTGGCAGGTGCCGCATTCGAAGGTTCCCCGGTGGTGGCACTGCGCGCAGTACCGCATCGAGTCTTTGGGGAGGTCCTTGGAGTGGTTGTTGTGGCAGTCGGTGCACGTGGCCGGGTTCTCCTCGTGCTTCTCGCCGGCGGGGCGCTCGTGGGGGTTCACGGTGGTGCCCTTGTCGTCGGTGAGCGCCGTGGAATCGGCGGTCTTGGCCGCCATGTCCTCGAGCGTGCCGTGGCACGACTCGCACGTGGCCGGGTCCACCGTGACCATCGTGGGCTTCGAGGCCGGCTTGTCGCCGAACTTCACGTCGGCGTGCGCGGTCGAGAGCTCGCCCTCGTCGGTGTGGCACTGGGCGCACGCGACGCCCTCGGCCTCGTGGGCCGTCGCCTGCGGGCAGGCGGCGTCGGTCGCCGACTCGGCCTCGCTCGTGTGGCACATCGAGCAGTCGGACTCCATCGTCCAGTTCACGGGCTGGCCGTCCATGGCCGACGCGGCGGAGCCGGAGCCGGAGCCGGAGCCCTCCGCCTTCTGCCCGGACTCGGCCGGGGCGTCGGTTTCCGCCTTCGGCGCGCAGCCCGCGAGCGTCCACATCGCGGCCGTGAGCGCGAGGACGACGCCGAGGACGGCGAGCACGACGAGGCGCCGGTCGGCGGCGTGTGCTTGCACGGTCATGCGCTTCTCCTTACTTCTTCTCGTCCCACGCGTCGAGCGACGCCGCGTGGCGGGCCGAAATGCGGCCCCAGATCATGTTCTCGGCCACGTTGCCGCCCGTGATGCCGTAGGTGTGCGAGTGGATGTTGCCGAAGCTGCCGGCGCCGTACAGACGCGGGATGGGCTGCTCGGCGAACACGTCGAGCACCTGGCCGTGCTCGTTCTTCATGGCGCCGCCCAGCGTGGAGCACGAGCCGGGGTACACCGTGTACGCGTAGAACGGCGGGTTGTTCAGCGGGTTCAGCGTGGCGGCCGAACGGTGGAATTCGGGGTCCTCGCCGTTCTCGCACACCTGGTTCCACGTGTCGACGGTGGCCTTGAGCGTGTCGGCGTCCATCCACTTGTCGATGGCCTTCATCTTGGCCGCAAGCTCCTCGAGGGTGTCGGCTTTAATGATCCAGCCCTTGTCCACCTCGGCCTGGTTGTCGTCCGACCAGCCTTCCCAATCGCGCAGCTCGTCGGGCAGCATGGTGGTGAAGTTCCCGCATTCGAACCAGTCGCCCTGGCGCGTGGACATCGGGCCGGATTCGAACAGCGTCTGATCGAACACGCACCAGCTGGGGCAGTGGTCGTAATCGCAGATCTCGTCGCTGAAGTGGGTGAACGCATGCCATCCGTTGTGCGGCGAGCCGATGCGCATCTCGTCCACCCAGCGCTTTCCCAGCCGGTCGGTGTAGATGAACGTCTGATCCGACGGCATGATGAGGATGAGGAAGTCGTTCTCGGGATCGCGCGTCCACATGCCGTACATGGCTCCGGCCATGCCCATGTGCCACAGCTTGCCGCCCACTTCCTCGGTCATGCGGATGCCGTCGCCCGTGTTGTACTTCCAGCCTTCGAACTTGAAGGGGTAGCACTTGAGGTACTTGCGCTTCATGTCCTCGTTGAACTCGAAGCCGCCCGTGCAGAGGATGACGCCCTTGCGCGCCTTGACCGTTTTCTCCTCGGAGCCGATCATCGTGGTGCAGCCGACGATCTCCTTGGTGTCGGGGTTCTGGATGAGGTGCTCGTCGTGGCAGTCGAACAGCACCTCGACGCCCAGGTCCTTGCGCTTCTGGTCGAGGATCTCGAACGAGGCCATGCCGAATCCCGGAGGGTCGGCGATGGACTGGCATCCCTCGCCGCCGGGCAGGAACGAGTACTCGGGAATGGTGCCGGCGATGGCCTTCTCGTTGATGTCGTACTCCAGCTCGTACTTGTCGGCGTACTCGCAGTTGCGCAGCCCCTCGTCGATCCAGGCGTCGATGACCGCGGACGGCGTGTCCACGTCCTGCGTCATCTCGTGCCAGTACTGGCGCATGCCCTCCGCATCGTTGATGATGGCGAACTCGCCGTTGTTGATGGAGCTGTTGCCGCCGCCGCGCACCGGCGCCTTCTCCAGCACGAGCACCTGCTGGCCGCATTCGTCGGCGCCGATGAGCGAGGCCCACATGCCCGCGCCGCCGTAGCCGACCACCAGCAGGTCGCACTCGTAGTCCCAGCTCTTCGGCATCCAGTCTTGCGACGCCCCCGTGCCCGACGCGCAGCCGGCCAGCGCGGCGGAGCTCGCCACGGCGGCGGCAGCGACGCCCGCGCCCTTCAAAAACGAGCGGCGCGACAGCCCTCCCAGTTCCTTTGCGTTCATCGTTCCTCCTCTTTCTCTTTGCTCTTTGCTCCTTGCTCTTTGCTTGATCGGCGCCGCCTCGAACGATCGGCGCCCTCGATCACCGTATGGGTTGGGGGCTTGCGCGCCATCGAGCGCACCGCCCCATTTTTGCTCGATCGACCGCGCCGCAGGTGAGGGGCATCGGGAGGGGGCCCTTAGGGTGCTCCATCCGATATGCGGCGAAGGGCAGGTTGCTATACTGGGCGCGGGGATGATATCGAGCCGCGCGGGGGACGCGGGGCTCGGAAGAAGGAGGGGAGCATGGGGACGTGCCTGCGGAGCAAGCTCACGGCGTTTTGCCCTGATTGGCGATCGCTCGATTTCTACATCGTGCTGCTGGGCCTCGCGTTCTGCCGGGCGTGGATCGTGCTGTGCCTTTCCGCCGTCGCGGTGACGACGCTCGTGTCGCATTCGAACTGGATGTTCCTGCTTGCCGGCTCCGTGGCGGCCGCCGGCGTGGCCGTCGCGGCGCGGCGTGCGGCGACGCAGGCGCGATTCGAGGTGCGGCTGCGCGGCGTCACGGGCGCGCTCACCGTGCTGTGCGCCGTCGCGATGCCGATAGCGTTGGCGTGCGGCCAGCCGATCATGCTGGCGGTGCTCGTGGTCGTCGGGGGCGCCGCCTCGAGCTTCTTGCAGGTGCTGTGGGGCAACGAGTACGCGCGCCGCCCGGTTCCGTTCGCGCTCGCGTGCTACCCCGCCACGGCCGTGGTCATCGCCTTGCTCATCGCGCTCGTCGTCGGTGAGCGCGGGTTCCTCGCGTTCTTCGTGTTCCCGGTCATGTCGTTCGTGCTGCTGCTGGTCGAAACCTCGCGCATCGACAAGGAGCGTCCGCGCGACGAGCCTTCGGGCGCAGCGGCCGCGCCGGTTGCCCCGGCCGCCCCCGTCGTGCCGGCGGAGCGCGATCGGCCGGCCCTGTCGCGCAAATCGATCGCCCAGCTGATGGTGAGCATCGGCGTGTTCAGCTTCCTGTGCCGGGTGTTCGACTCGCTTCCCGGCGAGGGCGTGATCGACCCCTTCGTGGTGTTCGGCGGCAGCTCGGTGTTCGCGCTGGCCGTGGTGGGCATCCTGTTCCTGCTGTTCGCCTTCCTGTGCGGCGATCGCTTCGAGCCCGTGTTCGCCTACCGCCTGTCCCTTCCGCTCATGGCGTTGGGCATGGCCATCGTCTCGCTGTTCTTCTACGACCATTGGGCGCTGTCGGTGCTGCTCATCGGCATCGGCTACGAGCTGTTCGACATCGTGACGTGGATTCTGTTCGTGGATCTGGCGCAGCGGCGCGAGGACGCGGGCGGGCGCTACCGGGTGTTCGGGCAGGGCGTAGCCGCCACGCTGTGCGGCATGGGGTTGGGGTATCTCGTCGGAGGCGAGCTGCACGCGCGCCTGCTGGCGGAGTCCGTGCAGATGTCCACGGTGGGCATCCTCTGCGTCACCGTTTTGGTGGTGACGGCGTTCCTCGTCATTCCCGAGGGGACGATCGCGCAGGTGGTGGGTCGTCGGGGGCGCCTGCGCGGCGGAGAGCGCGACGGCGAGGAGGGGGAGGGGCCTGCGGCGGGCGCGGCGGATGTGGGCGCTCCCGCGGTGCCGCCTTTGGAGAAGCGCTGCGAGGCCCTCGCCATCGAGCGGCATCTGACGCCTCGCGAGGGCGAGGTGCTCGTGCTGCTGGCGCGCGGGCGCACGCTGGCCATCGTCATGCGCGATTTGCAGATAGCCAAGGGGACGGCGCAGACGCACATCGAGAACGTGTACGCGAAGCTCGGCGTGCATAAGCAGCAGGAGCTCATCGACCTCGTGGAAGGCTGCGAATTGAAGGATGAGGCCTGATCGGAGCAAAATACGATGCTCCATCTGATGCGGGGGACGGGGGCGTGGGTATCATGGGAGTCGCACATGGTCCAAGCGATACAAGGAGGCACCTATGGGACGAATCGTCTTGCCCGTATACACCCCGCACTACATCCCCACCGGCGACGAGGTTGCCGTCATCGAGACGTCGCGCGGCACGATCCGCGTGCAGCTGGCCGGCAAGGACGCGCCCGTGACCGTGGGCAACTTCGTCGAGCTGGCGGCGCGCGGCTTCTACGACAAGCTGAAATTTCACGCGCACAAGCCCGGCTCCGTGGTGCTGGGCGGTTGCCCGACGACGCGCACGCTGGGGCCGGCGCAGGTGGACGCCGCCGCGCGCGGCGTGATCCGCGGCATCCGCCCCGGCACGGGCGACGCGCGCTACGTCATCGTCGACGAGTGGGAAGCCAACCCGAACAACAAGCACGTGCTGGGAAGCCTGTGCATGGCGCACAAGTCCGACCCGAACTCGGGCAGCTGCCAGTTCTACTTCTCGCTGTCCGAGCAGCCCGAATTCGACGACAAGTTCACCGTGTTCGGCCAGACCGTCGAGGGCCTCGACGTGGTGCAGAAGCTGACGATCGGCGACGCGATCGTGCATATCGGCATCGAGGGCGCCGACGAGGAGGCGCTCGCCGAGGCGATCTCCCACGAGCTGCCCCGCCCGAAAACCCCGAAGGAAGTGCTCGAGGAGCTGGAGCGGGAGCGGGCCGAGCGCGAAGCGGCGGCGGCGAAGGAAGAGTAAACGCCTCCCTACTCGTACGTTTCCACCAGATCGATCAGCTCTTGCTGCTTGTGGACGTCCAGCTTGCGGTAGATGTTCTCGATGTGGGTGCGGGCGGTGCCCTTCGCGATCTGCAGGTCGCGGGCGATGATGGACAGGGTGCGGCCGTAGGCCAGCAGCACGATCACCTCGCTCTCGCGCGGCGTCAGGCCGTAGTCGCGCGCCACGCACGCGCAGTGCTGCTCGAGGCGGCCCGCGCCCGCGTCCGCAGTTGCGACGGCGGGCGCTTCCTCGGCCTCCTTCTCCTTGCGGCTCGTGCGCATCGTCTGCGACAGCTGTGACACCACGCCTTCGGGCAGCACCATGAACGCCACCACCACGAGGCACAGCGTCGCCAGCATGGCCACGACGGAGATCTGCACGTCGCCGCTGGCGATCATCGCGTCGCACGCCTTGCCCGCCAGCGTCCCCACGCCCATGCCCGCGAACATGAACGCCACGCCCAGCCCGAAGATGTGCAGGGCGTTCTCGTTGCGCCGGCGCGACACGTCCACGAACAGCACCCAGGTGAGGATGTCGAAGAACTCGTAGCCCGCGTTGATCAGCAGGATGGACACCGCGGCGTGCGTGTCGAAGAACAGCGCGATGGCCACGAATCCCGCCACCATGATGGGCAGCGACAGCCGGTACGTGAGCGTCGCGTTGAAACGGTCGCGCAGCTTCGCGGCGATGAGCAGGAACGCGACGCCCACCGCCATGAGCGCGAAGATGGCGCTTCCGCCGATGAAGGAGAACGGGTCGACGTGGGACGGCATGGCGTCGAACAGCCGGCACAGGAACGAGAACGTCATGATGGAGAACATGAGCTTGCCCACGCCGAACTTCGCGCTGGGATCGCAGTCGCGCTCGCGCTCGCGGTCGCAACCTGCGGGCTCGCCGACGCGTCCGTCCGCCTCGCCGTCGGCGGCGATCGCGCCCGAGGATTCCCCTATCGGCTTCTGGGCGAGGTCGCTCCACGACAGCCCGATGCGGTTCGCCTCGAACAACAGCAGGCCGAACGACAGCAGCGGGATCACCGCGAAGCCGATGAGGCTCGTGTGGTCGCTCGACATGCCGGCCACGAGGGCGGTGACGATGGCCGCGGCGGGGGAGGCGATCGTGGCGAAGAATGTGGCGTGGCGGGCGAAACGGTCGCCCCACAGCACCTGGAGCGGCCCGGCGCCCAGGCCGCCGACGACGAACCCGACCACCATGAGCGGCTCGCTGCCCATCCAAAGCGCCAAGGGGATGATGATGCCGCTGGCCGCGAGGGCGACGGGCGTGAACCGGAACAGCGCGACGCGCACGGTTCCCTCCCGCTTCCCGCTGCGGTTCACCACGAACGACACGGCCAGCGCGCTCAAGGCGCCGAACAGCAGATAGGCCCACGTGAACGAGGATGCGGCCCCTGCGACGAGCGGCGCGCCCAGGCAGAAGACGATCCACGCGCGGCACAGGCCGAATCCGATGACGGTGATAAGGTAGTCGAGCGTGCGCGAATCGCGCTCGGCGGCGGTTGCTTCCGCCGCCGATTCGAACGCCAGCTCGCCGACGCGTTCACCCTTGGTGCCGTACTGCATGTGCATCTCTCCCCAGCGTTCATGCCACGGGTCGCGCCGATGAGCGCGGCTCCCTCCCGTCTGCAACAAAACCATGTGTAGTATCATACGCAATTTCAAACGTTGATCAAATCGGATGGAGCATCCGATAGGCGGTTGACCAGGAAAATCCTATCCAACGTCAGATACCGCGCCCAAAATCAGACTGCTCATCAGATGTGCCTTCTCGGTTGGAAGCGTAGGGTTCGTCCTTGCAAGAACGGATGCTTCTAAGGAGGGGCATTCATCCGAGTAGGAGGAAGGAACACTATGAGCAAAGGCATGGAAGGCGGAGTTTCCCGTCGTTCGTTCCTGAAGGGCGCGGGCGTCGCTGCCGCCGCCGTGGCGGGTTCCGCCGCGCTGGCCGGCTGCGCGTCGGGTTCGACGGGGGCGGCTTCGGGCGATTGGATGCCGAAGAGCTGGGACTACGAGTGCGACCTGCTGGTCATCGGCTACGGCGGCGCGGGCATGTGGGCGTCCCTCATCGGCGCCGACGAGTGCGGCCAGGAAGTCATCGTGCTGGAGAAGGCTCCCGAGCGCGGCGGCGGCAACAGCTCCATCAACAACGGCGAGTGGACCATCGTCGAAGAGAACGAGAAGGACCGCTTCGCGAAGTACATCAAGGCCTTCACGCACGGCAAGACGCCCGAGCCGATGATCGACGCCTGGGTGAACGAGTGCGCCCGCAACACCGAGTACGCCGACAAGTACGGCATGACCTACGAGGTGTCCGAGGTCGCGCTGGCCGGCGCCATCCCCGAGTACTACTTCTTGGACGACAACGCCTACGAGGGCTCCTGCAAGCTGTCCTCCGTCGACGGCTTCGGCATGCTGTCGTTCCACGAGCTGGACGCGCAGCGCGAGAAGCTGGGCGTGCAGGTCATGTTCGACTGCCATGACGAGCGCCTCATCCAGAACCCGGACACCAAGGAGATCGTCGGCGCGTACACGATGATCGGCTCCGAGGAGAAGGCGGTGAAGGCTCGCAAGGGCGTCATCCTGACGCTGGGCGGCTTCGAGTTCAACGAGGACCTCAAGAACGAGTACCTCAAGTGCTACCCCTTCAAGTTCGAGGGCTGGCAGTACAACACGGGCGACGGCATCAAGATGGTCGAGGACGTGGGAGCGAAGCTGTGGCACATGGACATGGCGATCTCCATGTACTCCATGTGGACGCGCGACCCCGAGAACGACTTCTCCATCCTGTACTTCATGCCCGGTTTCAGCTACTTCAACGTGAACCGTCTGGGCAAGCGCTACGTCAACGAGAACAGCATGGGCTCGCCGCACAACGGCTGGCACACGCTGCTGTCGTTCGACGACTCCATCGACGACTTCGACCGCATCCCGTCGTGGGGCATCTTCGACCAGACCTGCTTCGACGCCGGCAAGCTGTCCACCAGCCAGGGCGATTTCTTCGAGTGCGGCAACTTCGCCAGCGACCTGCCCGACGAGATCCGCGCATGGAACGGCTGGAGCCAGGACAACAAGGCTGAGCTGGATAAGGGCTGGATCCTCAAGGGCGACACCATCGAGGAGCTTGGCAAGAAGATCAAGGAGTTCGACCACTGGATGGACGTCGACGCCTTGAAAGCCACGTTCGACGAGTACCAGGCATTCTGCGAGGCAAAGAAGGACGCGCGTTTCGACCGCTCCGAGAAGACGCTCGAGAAGCTGGACGACGGCCCGTACTACGCCATCTCCATCTACCCCGGCTCCTGCTCCACCTTGGGCGGCCCGATGAAGAACGAGCACGGCCAGGTGCTGGATCCCGCCGAGAACCCCATCCCGCGTCTGTACGCGGCGGGCTGCTTCGGCAACTTCCAGAGCCACAGCTACGGCATCACCGGCGGCAACAACGCCGAGAACCAGGTGTGGGGCCGCATTTCCGCCCGTCACGCCGCGGGTCTCGAGCCTTGGGACGCCAAGTAGCATCCTCCCTTCGCTGATCGGTTCGGCGCTGCGCTCCCCAGCGGCGCCGGATGCGACTCAACCCCCGCGCCCGCCGCTCCCTCGGCGGGCGCATCTGGCGGGAAACCGCCTTCCGAACTGCAATACGACTGATAGGAGAAGCGCATGACCGTGCAAGCACACATCGACGACCGGCGCCTCGTCGTGCTCGCCGTCCTCGGCGTCGTCCTCGCGCTCACGGCCGCGATGTGGACGCTCGCGGGCTGCGCGCCGAAGGCGGAGCCCTCGGCTCCGGCGGCGTCCGAGCAGAAGGACGGGAACGGCGGCTCTTCGGCCATGGACGGCCAGCCGGTGAACTGGACGATGGACTCCGACTGCTCGATGTGCCACACCGTCGAGGCCGCGTCGGCGACCGACGCGTCCTGCCCGCAGGCCTCGGCCCACGAGGCCGAGGGCGTGACCTGCGTCCAGTGCCACACCGACGAGGCCGTGCTCTCGACCGAGCACGCCGACGTGAAGTTCGGCGACAAGGCCGCCACCAAGGCGACCGTGGTCACGGTGGACCCCGAGACCTGCATCTCGTGCCACGGCACGATGGAGGAGATGGCCGCCAAGACCGCGGACTCCACGGCGCTCACCGACGACAAGGGCACCACGGTGAACCCCCACGACGACCCCTCTAACGAGAAGCACGACGCCAACCCGGCGACGTGCACGAGCTGCCACAACAACCACTCGAAGGACCAGGCCAAGGACGCGATGAAGTACTGCGCCCAGTGCCACCACCGCGGAACCTTCGAATGCGGCACCTGCCACGAGCTCCGCGAGCGCTAAGAAGCAACGAACAAGCATATCCGCCCGAGACGGAATCCCCTCCCTCCCTTTCCGTTTCGGGGTCATCGAAGACCCGGCCCCTCCCTCGGCCGGGTCTTTCGCGTTGGGATCTTCGCGACCTGGCCTTATGTCGGGCACCTGACAGCGTCAGCTCCTGACATTCGTTGGCGTTGTCGCCCGAAAGCCTCGTTTTCGAGCGCGATTCCGCGTTTTTACGGGCGACAACGTTCTCTGTGAGGCCTCTGCGTCTTCGCTATACTGGGTCGAACGACGGAAGGGGACGGCATGGAGCGGGAACCGCGCTACTTCGAATACGGCGAAGCGGAGGTCGCGTACCTTGCGGCGCGCGATCCGAGGCTGGGCGAGGCGATGGCGGTTATCGGACGCATCGAGCGCGAGGTGCACCCCGACTTGTTCGCTGCACTCGTGAACTGCATCGTGGGTCAGCAGATAGCGACGAAGGCGCAGACCACCATTTGGAACCGCATGCTGGAGCGGTTCGGCGAAGTGACGCCCGAGGCGATGGCGGCGTGCTCCGACGACGAGCTGCAGCAGGTGGGCATCTCGTTTCGCAAGGTGGGCTACATCAAGGGGGCAGCCGCGCGCGTGCTGTCCGGCGAGGTGGACCTCGAGGGGCTGGCCGAGCTATCCGATGACGAGGTGTGCCGCACGCTGTCGGCGCTGCCGGGTATCGGCGTGTGGACGGCCGAGATGCTCATGACGTTCTCGATGCAGCGACCCAATATTCTGAGCTGGGGCGATCTGGCCATCCATCGCGGCTTGCGCATGGTGCACCACCACCGGCGCATCACGCCCGAGCTGTTCGCGAAGTACCGCCGCCGCTACACGCCTTACGGCTCGGTGGCCAGCCTCTATCTATGGGAGGTGGCCGGCGGCGCCATACCCGGCATGAAGGACTGGGCTCCGAAAAGCGAGAAGAGGTAGGGAGGGGCGCCGAACGCGGTGCGCGCGTTTCGCCGTATGTTTCACGTGAAACATCGGTTCGTCCGAGTTTTGCTTTCCGCAGTCGTTGTCAGCAATGAAAAAGAGACCCGTCGGATCATCCGACGGGTCTCTTCGTATCCCGTGGTGGGCGATGAGGGATTTGAACCCCCGACCTTGTCCTTGTAAGGGACCTGCGCTCCCGCTGCGCCAATCGCCCGGTTTTCGTCGCCTTGCGGCGAGCACCTATTCTCGCATAGAAGGCGCGTTCGCGCAACGAATCCCCAGGAAAGCCGCATCTAATCTGCCGCACGTTGGAGCGGCGTGGGATTTTGCGGTGCGGCGCATGGAATTCGCGTTGGAAACGGAGGTGCGAAATGTGTAATCGGCGTTGGAACGACGTCGCAAACGGGTAAGGTCCAGGCGGCTTTTCATGGTGAACTGTGCCATGAAAACGTGAGATGAGCTGGTCATACTGAAAGGAGGGAAAACGGCGGAGAGGACGAAATGAAACGGAGCAGAACAACCATCATCGGCATTGCCTGCGGGCTGGCATGCGCGGCATGCGTGTTCGCCTACGCCCAGGGCGTGCGGGGAGAGGCCGACGCGGCGCGCGCGGAAGCTCTGGCGCGCTACGGGGGCGAGCAGCTGGAAGTGTGCGTGGCTAAGCGCGACATCGCAGCGGGGGAGTCGGTGGACGCGAGCGCGGTGGAGACGCGGTTGTGGGTGGCCGACTTGCTGCCCGCGGAAGCATTCCGATCGTCCGACGACGTGGTGGGCAAGAAGGCGTCGTCGACGATCCTTGCGGGCGAGGTGCTGTCGGAGCGCCGCTTCCGCGATGCGGGCAGCCGCCTGGACGTGCCCGAGGGCCTGACGGCGCTCAGCGTGCCGGCGAAGGACGTGCAAGCGGTGGGCGGCGCCGTGGCGGCCGGCTCGCGGGTGGACGTTTACGCCACCGGCGGCACGTCGACCGATGTGCTGGCGAGCGGCGTGCTGGTGTTGGCGACCAGCGCAAGCGCGCAGGAGTCGACAACCGACGCGAAGGTGTCGTGGATCACTGTGGCCGTCGCGCCCGAGTCGGTGCAGGAGATCGTCGCGGCGGCGCAGAAGACGGAGCTGTACTTCACGTTGCCGGGAAGCGAGGGAGAGCGATGAGCGGATCTTTGGTGGCGCTGTGCGCCGATACGACGAGTTTGCAGCATCCGGAGTCTATAGGGTTGGCGGGAGAGAACCTGGCTGCACAGGATTGGCTGCGCATTTTCTCCTCGGCAGAGGAGGCGCGCAGGTTCCTGCGCACGGATCGCCTGGTTGACGAGGTGTGGGTGGCGTCGAGCGACGACGTCGCTCCCATCAACCTGGCGGCCACGCTCAAGCGCGACCGCAGCGATCGCTGCGTGTGCATGCTGTCGTTCGAAGACACGGGTTCGCTGAAGAGCCGCATGAGCGCCACGGGCATTGACGCCTCGCTCACGCGTCAAGCCTTGGCCGAGCGCTACGTGCGTCGCAAGCAGGCCTTCGCCTGCCCGTGGCCCATGGCGGCGCCCGCAGCCCCGCGGCAAGCGCCGATGCCGGCGGCGATGCCCGTCTCGGTTGCTCCGGCGACCGCGCCCCAGCCGGCGCGGTGCGACGAGCGCCGCCCGGGCGCGCGGGCCGGGTTCCTTTTCCCAGTGGTCAGCGGAAGCGGCGGCGCGGGCAAGAGCACGGTGTCCGTGCTGTCGGCGCTCTTCGCGCAGAGGATGGGCTACAACACCTTGCTGCTGGATTTCGACCTGCAGTTCGGCGACGCCCCGGCGCTCATGGGCGTGCAGAACCCGTTGGCCGTCGATGACGTGCTGGCGGTGCCGTCGCGCCTCGATCAGCTGCGGTCGGACGGTCGGATGCCGGCGCTGTTGGCCGCGCCGCGCCATCTCGAAGACAGCGAAGCGGTGGTGGAGCGGGCGCCCCAGCTGCTCGACCAGCTGACGGCCCGGTTCGACGTTGTGGTGGCGAACACGGGAGCCGCCTGGGCCGAGCAGCATGCCCTGCTACTGGAGCGCAGCTCGAAGGCGCTGTTCCTGATCGATCAGCGGCCGTCGTCGCTGCGCGCCTGCCAGCATGCGCTCGACCTGTGTGCGCGGTGCGGCATCGCGACCGGCCCTTTCCTGTACGCCGTCAACCGATGCTCCAAGAACGCCCTGTTCACGTCCATCGACGTGTCATGCTCGCTGCGCGGGGCCCACGTGTTCGAGCTCAAGGACGGAGGCGGCGAGGTGGAGGAGCTGCTGGGCGCGGGGCTTCCGTTCGATCTGCTGGCGTCGAGGAACGATTTGTGCGCGAGCCTCGAGCGCGTGCTGTCGGGCGTGCTGCCGGGCGATAGGCGCGCGTCAGCCCCGCCCGAGGAAGGCGCTTCTCGGGGGCCCGGTTTCCGCTTGCCCGTCGGCAAGAAGCCGCGCCGTCGCCGGAAGGAGGCCCCATGTCTCTGATGAGCCGCGTGCGCGACATCGACGACGTGCCGACGCTCGCCGCGAGTGCGGACGACAACGCGCTGGAACGGCTCAAGGAGCACATCCAGCGGTTCGTGTCCACGGACGATATCGCCGCCATCATGGCCGAACAGC
This sequence comes from Eggerthella lenta DSM 2243, assembly GCF_000024265.1. Lineage (NCBI taxonomy): Bacteria > Bacillati > Actinomycetota > Coriobacteriia > Eggerthellales > Eggerthellaceae > Eggerthella > Eggerthella lenta. Next base: position 695,923 of record NC_013204.1, read on the forward strand.
CCAGCCGCGCCCGCAACGAGTTGAAAAGCGCGTGCCGTCAGGCGTTCGAGGACGCTTCCTGGGCGGGCGTCTCCCAGCGCGAGCAGCAGCGGCTGACCGACGGGCTCATCGACATGGTGTTCGGGTTCGGGCCGCTCGAATCGCTGCTGGCCGACGATTCGGTCACCGAGATCATGGTGAACGGCCCTTCCGACGTGTTCTTCGAGCGCGACGGCCGGCTGCATCGCAGCGAGCAGCGGTTCGCCGACGAAGGCCAGCTGCGCGCGCTCATCGATCGCGTGCTGGGGCCGTTGGGGCGCCGCATCGACGAGGCGTCGCCCATGGTGAACGCGCGGCTTCCCGAAGGGCACCGCGTGCACGTGATCATCCCGCCGCTTGCGCTGGACGGGCCGGTGATGACCGTGCGCAAGTTCGCGAAGCGGGTCATGACGTTGGACGACATGGTGGCCACGGGGTCGTTCGACGAGGCGATGCGGACGTTTCTGGTGTGGGCGGTGCGCGCTCGCAAGAGCATCGCGGTGTCGGGCGGCACGGGAAGCGGCAAGACCACGCTGCTCAACGCGCTGTCGTGCGAGCTGCCGCCCTCGGAGCGCATCATCACCATCGAGGATTCGGCCGAGCTGAGGTTCTTGGAGCATCCGCACGTCGTGCGCCTGGAGGCGCGTCCCCGCAACGCGGAGGGCACGGGCGAGGTGACCATCCGCGACCTCGTGATCAACGCGTTGCGCATGCGCCCCGACCGCATCGTGGTGGGCGAATGCCGCGGCGCCGAGGCGCTGGACATGCTGCAGGCCATGAACACCGGCCACGACGGGTCGCTGACCACGCTACACGCGAACTCGCCCGCCGACGTGGTGTCGCGCCTCGCGACGATGGTGCGCTACGCGGTGGACCTGCCGGTTGACGTCATCGAGTCGAACGTGGCAAGCGCCTTCGAGGTGGTGGTGCAGACGGCTCGCGCGCTGGACGGGTCGCGGTTCGTGTCGGACGTGGCCGAGCTCGTGTACGACGGAGGAAAGCGCTGCTGCAGGGTGCGCCCGCTGTTCATGCGGGGGCTGGCTGAGCGTGTGGGACGCTGGGTGGCCCTTCCGGCCTGGATCGACGAGGTGGCGGACATCGGCGTTGCCGAGAGAGAGGAGGTGGAGCGATGGAAGCGCACGTCGTGCTTGGCGGCGTAGGCGTGCTCGCCGCGTTCGGATGCGGAGCGGCGGCAAGCGCGTCGGTGGCGGGTCGCGCTCGGCGTCGGACGGCCTCCCTGGTTGGCGAGGGGGACGTCGGATCGTCGCGCGTCGCCTGGCTGCTGCGCAACGGGGTCGGCTGGACGCGGCCGGTGACGCGTGCCCTGCTGGGCAATCGCGCGCTCGCGGCGCTCATGCGCGAGGCTGTCGGCGTGGTCGATGCGCGCGGGTTGATGACGACCGAGGAATCGCTCTTGTCGGTATGGATTGCGGCGATGGTTGGGGCGGGGATGTGCGCGGGCGCAGCGGCAGGCTCGGTCGTGTGCGGCATCGCCGTAGCCGTGTGCGCGTGCGCTTGCGCGGTCGTGTGGCTGCGCACGGTGCAGGACAAGCGCCGCGACGCCCTGCGCGAGGGCATCCCCGACGCCCTGCGCTCCATGGCCGTGTGCTTCCAGGCAGGCTTGTCGCTGCTGCAAACGTTCCAGCAGGTGGCAAGCGAGGTGCAAGGCCCGCTGGGCACGCTGTTCGCCCGCGCGGCCCACCAGCTGGAAACAGGGGAGGGCGCCGGGCGCGCCTTGGAGGTGCTGCGCAGGGGCTCGTCGGTGGCCGAGCTGGCGTTCGTCGCGGTGGCGCTGGACGTGCAGCATCAGGCGGGCGGCAGCATGAAGCAGGTGCTGGACGCGGCTCGCGACACGGTTCAGAGCGAGATCGAGCTGCGACGCGCGCTGCGCGTGCAAACGGCGCAGGCGAAGCTGTCGGCGCGCGTGGTGAGCGTCCTGCCCTTCGTGCTGATAGCGGTGTTCTCGCTGGTGAGCGAAGGCTTTCTGGATCCGTTCTTCGCCAGCCCGATGGGCATGGCGCTGCTGGCGATCGCGCTGGGCATGCAGGCCGCCGGCATCGTGGCGGTGCGCCGCATGCTGGCCGTGGAGGTGGGCTGATGGAGGCCGTGCAGGCGCCTTTCCTGATGGCTGCGGCTGTGGCCGCCGCCGGGATCGCCGGAGGGCTGGCGGGCTCAACGCTTCTTCGGAGGCGCGACGCGACGGCGCGACGCGAGCGGCTGCGCAAAGCCGCCGACGTGCGCGACGCGCAGGAGGGTTTCGACGCGGGCTCGCGGCTCGTGCGGTACGCGACGGCGCTCAGCCAGCGGATCGCCCTCGGAGCGACCGAGGCGCTTTCCCGTCGGCTGCGGCTTTCGCGGGCGCGAGCGTGGTTCTGCGCGCGGGCGAAGCGGGCGGGCTTGGAGCAGGCCGTGTCCCCGGAAGGGTTCTGCGAGGCCTCGATGAGGCTCGCATGCGCCGGAGGGCTGGCGGGCGCGCTCGTCGGCTCGGTGCTCTCCACGGAGCTTGCCGTACTCGGCGCCGTCGCAGGGGTTGCGGGCGGCGCGGCGGCGATGCCGCGAGCCGTCAAGCGGGCGCAGCGCGAGCGCGCCGACGGCTTGGAAAGCGACCTCTCGGAGATGCTCGAGGTGGTGGCGCTCGGTCTTCGCAGCGGGCTTTCGTTCGACCGCGGGTTCGCGCTGTACGGGTCTCACTTCGATTCGGACTTGGCGCGTGCGTGCGTCGGCGCCCAGCATGCCTGGTCGCTGGGCTTGACGAATCGCGAAGACGCGTTGCGCGACCTGGCGGCCTCGTACGACTCGCCGCTGTTCGCGCGCGTCGTGGAGAACATGGTGCGCTCGCTGCGCTTCGGCTCGTCGCTGGCCGAGGGGCTCGAATCGGCTGCGGCGGAGGCGCGCGCGGTGCATCGGGCGCAGGTGGAGGAGCGGGTGGCGAAGGCTCCGGTGAAGATGATGGTGCCCACGGGCACGCTCATCCTGCCGGCCATGCTGCTGCTCGTGCTGGGGCCGGTGCTGCTCGAACTGATGGAAGGAATGTAGGAATGAGGAGGTTCGCCCATGGAGACGTACTGGAGATGGATGGCGAAGGCGACGTGCCGGGTTCGGAGAGTGCTTGCTCGAGAGGATGGACAGGGCACGACGGAGTACGCCATCCTCGTCGGAGTGCTGGTGGTGATCGCCATCATCGCGATCACCGTGTTCCGACCGAAGCTGCAAGAGCTGTGGGACAGCATCGCCGACGGGATCAACGCGCTGTAGAGGAGAAGGGCGGCGCGGTGATCCGTGCGGGCTCGTTCAACGAATGCGGTCAGGGCACGGTCGAGTTCGCGCTGGTGACGGCCGCGTTCTTGGCAGCAGTCATCGCGCTGGGCGCCCTGTGGCGCGGTTTGGAGGCCGGCATGTTCGTCGATCATGCGCTGATGTCGGCTTCGCACCATATCCAGATGACGATGCCGGGATCGGTCGCCGATGTGTTTTTGTACTGACGGGTTCGGAAAGGAGGGAGCGGGTATGCGACGGACGTGCGAATCGGGCCAGGCCACGGTGGAGGCGGCGTTTCTGCTGCCGGTGCTGTTCGTCGGGCTCCTGCTGCTGATGCAGCCGGGCATCCTTTTGTACGATCGGCTGGTGATGCAGGCGGCCGCGTCGGAGGGATGCCGCCTGCTGGCGACCAAAACCGCTGCAGCGGGCGACATGGCCGAGAGCTGCGAGGCGTTCGTCCGCCATCGCCTGGGAGCGATCCCTCCCGTACCCTGCTTCCACGTGCACGAAGGCGCGTGCAGCTGGGACATCCGGTTCGAAGGCGACGAGCGCTCCGACGTCGTGCGCGTCACCATCGCGAACGAGGCTCGTCCGCTGCCGCTGCTGGATGCTGGCGGCGCTTTGCTCGGCATCGTGAACGGCAACGGCAACCTCGAAGTGCGGGTGACGGCGGAGGAGTCTGCGCAGCCGTCGTGGGCGCGCTCGTCCGATGCGGGCGGCGACCCGGCGGGATGGATCGGGGCGTGGGCGTCATGATGCTCGATGCGTTCCACGACGAAGAGGGCATGACGACGGTGGGCATGGTGCTGGCGCTGCTGGTGACGCTTGCGCTCGTATTCTCGGCGGGGCAGGCGTACCGGGTGGGCTCGGCCTCGTCGGAGGTGCAGAACGTGGCCGATGCGGCGGCTCTGGCCGCGCAGAACGAGGTGGGCGAGTTCATGATCGTCGTGCGGGTGTGCGATGCGGCGGTGCTGTCGCTTTCGCTGACGAGCCTCGTGGCGACGGGGCTGGGCGTGGCCGCGCTGTGCACGCCGGCCACCGCCTCCGCATCCGAGACCCTGCTGAAAGCGGGGCGCGACGTGGCCTATGCGCGCGACCGGTTCGCCGAGAAGGCGGCCGACGGGCTCGACCGCCTGCAACGGCTGCTGCCGTTCCTCGCCGCGGCGAACGCGGCATCGGTGGCGTCGGCGAACAACGGGGCTTCGTCGAGCTACGTGGCGCTCGCGCTTCTCGTGCCCGCTTCGGGGAAGAAGATCGCGGTGGACGGCGCGGCCGAGCTCGAAGACGTGGCCGAGGCGGTGGGCGACGAGGCCGACGAGGTGCGGCAGGCGGCCGACGAGGCCGAGCGCGCCGCCGAGCGGGCCAACGAAGCGAAGCGCCGTGCATTCGAGCACGACTGCGGCCTCGATCCGTCCTATTGCATGTACGAGCGCGCCTCTGCATTGGCAGGCATGAGCGGATCGGAGAACCCGCTGTTCAGAAGCGTTGACGCCTGGTCGTTCTCCGTGGCGCTCAAGCGCGCGCAAGCCTACTATCCGCGGCGACTCGCCGTGGAGGCCCCGGCGGACGGCTCGGTGGAGGAGCAGGCGCGCTCGGCGCTGCGCAAGCGGTTCTACGCCTTCGCCGCCGACGAGGTGGGGCGCGGATACGTCCATGAAGGCGCCGATTCCTTCGACGCGTGGTTTCCGCGCCTTCCGAAGAACACGGAGGAGATGAGGTCGACGGCGCTGTACACCGAGGCCGCGTACCCCTGCACGGTGGACGAGGAAGGGCGCGCCACGGCTCATGCATGGGCCGGATGCCCCGCTGCGGCCGGGTCGGGAAGCCTCGTGTCGATCGCCCAGACGGAGGCGGAGCCGTTCGCCGAGTGCGCGGAATGCGGCTTCTCGGCGGCCAGCATGGGCAAGGTGGCGGCCGCCTCGTCGTCCATCGACAACGGCTTCGAGTACCACTACGAAGCCGTGGCGAAGGCGGCCGGCGAGTACGAGGAGGCCCGGGCTGAGCTGGATCCGCTGGCAGACGAGGTGAAGCGGCGTGCGGGCGGCTTGTTCGACGAGGTGAAGGACGCGCTCGCCAAGGTGGCGGGCAAGCGCCTCTCTGCGCAGCCGCCGGGACGCTACGGCGTGGTCGCGCTGGTCGCGAACACGGCAAGCGTCGCCGCATCGAGCGGTTTCGACAGCTCGTTCGTGCGGGGAGGGGGCGCGCTTGGCGCGCGGGCGGCGGTTTCGGCCGCCACGCTCGTCGCCGACTCGTCCGACGAAGGCGCCACCGTGGTGTCGTCGCTGCTGGACGGCGTGAAGGGCCAGGGAGGGGCGGCCGTGGGCGCGCTGGGAACGGTGCTCGACTGCTGGTCCGGCTTGCTGGACGCGTACGCGCAGGGCCAAGAGGCGCTCGACGATTCTGTCTCGTCGGCGTTGGACGGGCTGCCTCTCGCGGGGGCCAGCGGGTTGGGCGCGTGGGCGGCAGGTGCCCTGCGCGAGGCCGTGCGGGCCGCGGGGCTCGCTCCGGCCGAACTCGACGCGCTCAAGCCGGTGTTGGTGAATTCGGCGCATGTCGCCGAGCGCGACGAGGGGGCGTTCGGCGCGCGGCTGCTCTCGCTCAAGGAGCAGGCGATCGAGCATCCGCTCGGGTCGAACGACGTGTTCGCCTCGATCGTGGGGACGGTGGAAGCCGAGGCTGTCGAAGGCATCCAGGGGTTCGACGGCACCATCGAGATCGCCGAGATCGAGCTATGGGACGGCGGCCCGTCGTTCCCGGTGAAGGTCGCGTTGCCTCAGGCGGCGAAGGACGCAGCTGCCGACCTGGTGCAACGGACGGCTGACGGATTGCGCGGCGTGTACGCGCAGGTAACGGGGGTGCGGGTATGGGAGTGATGCGAACGTGCGACGAACGGGGTCAGATGACGGTCGAGCTCGCGGCGGCGTTTCCGGTGCTGATCATCGTCGCGGTCATCGCGGTGAACGCGCTCGCGTTCTTCTCGGAATGCGCCGCGTTCGACAACGTCTTCCGCGACGCGGTGCGCGTGCATGTGACGTCGCCTGCCGCGGGCCAGGGTATCGAGCAGAGCAGCGCCCTGGTGCAGACGGCGCTGTCTGCCGCGTTCGATGCGGAGAACGAGGCGGTGCGCGTGTCGGCGGAGGCGGTTTCGGGGGGCCATACGCGCTTCACGGGCACCTTGGAGTACATGCCCACGCTGTTCGGCCTGGGGTTGCGCTCGACGGTGTTCGGGATCCCCCTGCCGCCGCTGACGCATGCGGTCAGCATCGCGGTCGACTGCTACAAGCCGGGGGTGCTGCTGTGAGCGGGTCGACGGTAGGCGCCCGTCGCCGCAGGCGTGCTTGGGCGGTCGTGGCTACGCTCGTTGCGGGGTGCGCGCTGGCGCTCGCGTTCGCGCAAGCAGATCGGCCGAGCGTGCTGCACGAAGCGATGCGGACGACGGCCGAATCGAGCGGCGCCGGTCCTCCTGCGGGCTTCGAGGACGAAGCGTTGCGGCTCGAAGGACGACAGGACGTGCGGGTCGACGAGCGCAGCGGCGTGCTGGGCTTCACCCGCTCGGACGACGTTGCGGACGCGCTCGCTGCGATCGAGGGGGAGTTGCTCGCCAAAGGATGGAGTGGGGTGCGCAGCGGAAACGAAGGAAGCGAGTCGTTCGTGAAGGATGACGGCCGGTATCGATGGATGTTCGTCGCCTGCGTGGACGCAGGCGGATCGACCAGCGTCGTCGTGCGCTACACGACGGAGGAAGGAGCGTGACGTCATGGTGGAACCGAAAGATCCGTCGCTCGGTGCGTCTGGTCCCGAAGGGGACGCGCGCGTTGGGCGGCCGTTGCTGATAGCCGCACGCTTTCGCCGCAAGGCGAAGGGGCTGCTGTTCTCGCCCGAGCATGCCGGGGCGCTGCTGCTCGCGCCGTGCAACGACGTGCACACGGCGGGCATGCGCCATCGCCTCGACATCGCGTTCGTCGACGCGCAGGGGCTGGTGCTCGAAGCCCATCGCGACGTGGAGCCGTGCCGGAGGCTGCGCAACAAAAGCGCAGAGGCGGTTGTGGAGAGGTTCTCGTCCTGCGCGACCCCGTGGTTCACGGCGGGCGATCGCGTGGGAGTGGTTTGCATGAAAGGAGATCGGAAATGAAAACGTGTCCGACTTGCGGGGCTCGCGCGTTCGACGACGCCGAGGTGTGCTTCGGCTGCCTGCATCGCTACGGGGAGGAGCCCGTCCGTCCGAACGTCGCGATGCCGACGATGCCGTCGTCGCCTGGAACGGGGCACTGTCCGACGCTTCGTCCCAAGGCGGCTCCCGCTGAGCCGAAACCTCCTCAGGAAGCGCCGCCGCGCGACGGGGCGGGGTGGACCGTTCGGTTCGAGTTGCCGGGATATGCGCCCGTGATGGAAGCGGACGGTCGGGAAGGCGGAGTGGTCGTGCGGTTCCAGCCGAGCGACGAGGTGGGAGGGGCTGGCGACGGCGGGCGGCGGGTTCCGCGCGGCACCCATGCGCGCGATGCGCCGTCGGAGAACCGCGCGTCGGCGAGCGCGGCAGGCCGCTCGTGACGGCCCCGATCGCGCTCGTCCTCGCGGCCGGATGCGCGGGCGGGCTGATCGGCGCGTTCTTCGTGCCATGGTCGGCTTCCGTGCTTCTGGGACGCGCCTATCGCCGCGCTCGCTCGTGGTGGTGGGATTCGCTCGACGCCTATCGGGCGTTCAAGCAGGCGCATCCTCTCAGGGAGCCTTCGCCGCGCGCGGCAGGAGCCGAGGGGTCGCTGGGCCTGTGGCGGGCTCAGGCGCTGCGCGACGCCCAGGCGGGGAGCCTTCCCCGCGAGCGGCTGCAGGCGCTGAACGAGGCGGGATGCGCGGCTGGCGCGCCCGAGCCTTCGCGCAGCGAGGCCGATCAGGAAGCGCGCTGCTCGTTTCGAGCGAAACGATGGCATCGCTGCCTTGGCGCCCTCGTCGGAACGGTGTTCGGCTGCGCCGTCGCGTGGTGCGCAGGTTCGCCTCTGGTCGCGGCGGCGTTGGCGGTAGCGGCGACGGCCATGGCTGCGGCCGTGATATGCGATCTGCAGGCGAGGATCGTGCCGCTCGAGGCGTGCGCGGCCCTCGCGGCGGCGGGCGTCGTCTTCCAGGCGTCGACCGCGGGGCTTGAGGGCGTGCTGGCCGGGTGCGCCTTCGCCGTGTTCGCGGTGCTGTGCTGCCTCGCGCTGAACCGGCTGTTCGGAAGGACGGGGCGCGCGCCCGTGGGCTACGGCGACGTGCGCTGCATGGCGGCGCTTTCGCTGGCCAGCGGCGTCGCGACGCCGGTGGGGGCGGCGCTTTGCTACGGCGGCGCGGCGGCGTTCTCGCTGGCGGGCATCGCCGCGGGAAAGCTCTCGTGGAGAAGCGGTATCCCGATGGCGCCGTTTCTTGCGGCATGGCTGGTCGGAGGCGCGTGCGCGTGCCTGCACGGTATGGGATGAATCGATGAAAAGGAGTTGAGCATGAACATGATCAAGAAAAACACGGCATCGAGATTGGACAAGGTCAGGGCGTTGCTCGTCGTGGGCGAGGAGGACGGCGGTTCCGAGATCGTGCAGACGGTCATCGTGCTGGGGTTCGCGGTGGGTTTGGGGGCTGCGCTGCTGTTGCTGCAGGGCAACATCCAAACCGCCATCACGAAAGCGGGAACCTCGGTGACCGACATGTTCTCGAAGATCACGTCCGGTGCGGCGTAAAGGACGCTCGGAACGGGGCGGCAGCGTCGTGGCGTTCGTCATCGCGCTGCCCCTGCTGCTCCTGTTCCTGTTCGCAGTGGTCGATCTGGGGCGCTCTGTGTTCCTGTCCATGGCGCTCGACGACGCAGCGCATGCGGTATGCGAGGCGGCATCGGGTCATCCTGCGGGCGATGTCGCGGAATCACAGCTGCGCGAGGCGGCTTTCGCTGCGGCGCCGGCGCTCGACCGCGACGATCTGCATCTGGACGTCTCGGTTCGCTATGGCGAGTTCGAGGATCGCCCTTACGAGCATCGGTTCTACAACGAGAGGACGGATGCGTACGACGAACGAACGTCGTTCGCCCGATCGCGGCCGGTCGAGGTCGCGCTCGTGCTCGAGGGCGCGTACCTCACGCCGCTCGGCGCGGGGCTGTCGAGCGGAGGCGAGGGATCCGGTCGGTTCGCGTTCCGCGCCCAGGTTCGCGGCGCGGCCGACGCAACGGTGGAAGGAGGCGCGTGGTGATGAGGGGCGAGCGGGGAAGCGAAGTGGTCCAGTTCGTGATCGTGCTGCCGCTGCTGTTGGCGGTGGTGTTCTCGATCGTGCAGCTTGCGGGCATGACGCTTGCGGCCAGCCAGCTGTCGTCCGAGATCACGCGCGCGTGCCGCCAGCTCGATGCCACGGGGTTCGAGCTGGCGGCGAACAAGGAGCGGTTCGTCGAAGAGGGCATCCTGGGCGCGTCGACCCAGCTCGACCCCGCTCGCCTGCATGTGGAGCACGTCAGCTGGACGAGCGAGCGGACGAAGCGGGAGCAGCCCGTGCGCGACGGAGGAGCCATCGAAGAGCAGTCCACGGTGATCGAGGCATCGTACGACGTGAGCTATCTGCTGCCCGCCGTCGCCGATCTGCCCGGTCTGGCAGGCCGCGTGCTGAAGCGTCACGTGCGCTGCTCGTTCGTGGATGGGCGTGCGATAGAGATCAGGCAGGAGGGGCTATGAACGCAAGTGATCGTCGGGACGAGCGCGGATCCGCGCTGCCGCTCGTTCTTGTGGCGGCTCTCGCGCTGTTCGCCGTGTTGGCGTTCTCCGTCGATCAGGGCATCGCCTACGCGGCGAAGGCGCGCCAAGAGAACGCGCTCGATGCGGCGCGGGCAGCCTGCATGGACGCATCGTTCGCGCTCGTGGCGAAAAACGCGGACGATCCGGGCCGCATGGTGGCCGACCGCGTCGTCCGCACCGCGCGCGATGCGGGGTTCGAGGGGAAGGCGTCCGTGTGGTTCTACGAAACGCCGGAGGAGAGCGTCTCTTCGACGGAGCGCCACTGGGTCGTCGGGATGCAGTTCGAGGAGGAGTCGCCCACGGTGTTCGCGCGCGGGTACGGCATCGAAGGGCTGCCGGTGGCGTCGTACCGGGTGCTGACGGCGATGCCCTATGCCGGGGAAAAGGTGTGGCGGCCGGAAACGAGGCGCTGCGGACGATACGACTACCCGGCGGGAGCGACTGCGGACTCATGGACGTACGAGGCGCTGAACTCGCTCGACGCCTTTCCGGCGGAGCTTGCCGAAGCGGCGCGGGCGACGTTGGCCGAGAGCGGGAAATAGGCCGGTTCGATCCGGCGGAAACGAGAGAGAGGAACCGATTATGGTGATGGGCGGCAACGGCGGTGATGCGACGGCGTGGGGCGGAGGCTTCGCAGCGCGGGCTTCGCGGCGTGAAACGGACGAAGGCCCGGCGGCTGGAAGCGTCGGAGGAGGCCGAACGGGATACGTGACGCCTCGGGGAGGCGCGTCGGCTGCAGCGTCGATGCCGGCTGCAGCGGCGGATCGCGCGAAGCCTGCGATGCCCAAGCCGCGGAAAGGGGATACCGTCCGGGTCAAACGGCTGGCGACGATCGTCGCCGCCTCGGTAGCGTTGACGGCGGTGTCGGTTTCGTACGGCGTATGGTCCGCCGCCGCGTCGCGCGCAGCGGTGGAGCACGCCACGGCCGGCGCGCTCCCCACGCTGGTGGCTGCCGCGGACATCCGCGCGGGCGACGCTATCACGGCCGAGGCCGTTACCGTGCAGGACGTTCCCGCAACGTACCGGGCGGCTTCGGCGCTCGGCGGCGAGGCGCTCGATGCCGAGGGGCTCGCTGCGGGAGGGCGTGCGATCGTCGATATCCCGGCGGGAACGCAGCTGTCCTCGTCGTTCGTGACGGGGATGGGAGGCGATCGCCTCTCGGCCGAGCTGGGAGCGGGCTTGCAGGCGGTGACGCTCGCGGTGGACGTGGAAACCGGGCTCGCGGGCCACGTGCGGCCCTACGACACGGTGCGCATCGTGTCTGCGGAGGGCGCGTCGGCAGGCGAGGCGTTCCTCGAGACGGTGTGCGAGCGCGCCCGCGTCGTTGCGGTGGGCGACGATGCAACCAGCGTGCAGAGCGGTTCCGCCTCCGTCACGGTGGAAGTGTCGCCCGAGGAGGCTGACGCGGTGCGCGAAGCCCAGTTCGCAGGGAGGGTCAGCCTCGTTCTCGTGGCTGCCGACGATGCGTTCGAGGAGGTGGGCGCCGATGGACAGGACGACTGAGCGTGCGCTCAAGAGAGCCGTGCGCGACGAGGCGGCCGTGCGGTTGCGCGGCGATGCCGTCGGCCCTGACGCGGTCGAGGCGCTCATCCGCCGGCTCGTGGAGGAGATTGCGAGCGAGTCGGGCATTTCGCTACCCCCGTACGAGTTCGAGGGGCTTGCGAGTGCGATGATCGACGACTTTCTCCGCTACGGGCCGCTCCAGCGACTGCTGGAGGACGAATCCGTCACCGAGATCATGGTCAACGGCGGCGGCATCGATCTGGACGATCCGGCGCTGCCTTTTCGCGCCCCCATCGTGTACGTGGAGCGTGCCGGGCGCATCGAGTACCGTCCCGATGTGGAGTTCGACGATGCGGAGCACGTGCGTCGCATCATCAACAAGATCGCCGAACAGTCGGGCAAGCGATGCGACGACGCGCACGCCATGGGCTGCGCGATGCTGCCGGGAGGCCGGGCGCGCGCCACCTACGTGGTGCCGCCGATCGCGCCGGACGGGCCGGCGCTCAACGTGCGCACGTTCTCGTCGAGCATGCTGGGCATGGAGGATCTCGTGCGCATGGGTATGCTGACCGACGGGATGTCGCAGTTCCTTCGCGCGGCGGTGCAGGCGCGCTGCCCGCTTGTGATATCGGGAGGCACCGGATCGGGCAAGACCACCCTCTTGGGCGCTCTCTCTGGGTTCATCCCTCCCGACGAGCGGGTGATCACCATCGAGGATACGCCCGAGCTGCGCCTGCAAACGCCGCATGTGGAGCGGATGCAGACGCGCGAGGCGAACACGGAGGGCGAGGGATCGGTGAGCATGCGCGAGCTGGTGGCGTTGTCGCTGCGTCGTCGTCCCGATCGCATCATCGTCGGCGAGTGCCGCGGCGCGGAGGCGTACGACATGCTGCAGGCGATGCAGACCGATCATCCGGGCTCGATGACGACGGTGCATGCCAACGATCCGGGAAACGCCATCAGCCGTTTGCGTACGATGGTGGGCTACGCCGACGGCGACCTCAGCCGCGACGTCATCGTCCAGCAGATTGCCGAGTCGTTGCAGGGCGGCCTCGTCGTGCACGTCGAACGCATGCAAGACGGGGCCCGCCGAGTGACCAGCATCGTGGCGATCGATCCGCTTCCCGAAGGGAGCCTCGTCATCCCGCGTGCCGAGCTGTTCGTTTTCGACGTCGAGGGCGTCGATGCGTACGGCGCCGTCGCGGGCGAGTGGCGCGCGTGCGGCGTGCAGCCCCAGCGCATCAAGGAGCGCATGCGCGCATCGGGCGTATGGTACGACCCCGCTTGGTTTTTCGATCGATGAGGAGGGCTGAAGCATGATAGGACTCGTGTTGCCTTGGGCGCTGGTGGCGGCATGCGCTGCAGCAGGCGCTTGGGCGTACGCGCTCGTGCGGCAGGAGCGCGCGGCGTATCGCGGTCGGGTGCTGAGCGATCGCGGTCTCTACGAAGCGGGCGAAGCCGCCGCGACGGAACGGAAGAAGCCGAAGCTTCCGAGGCTCGCCCGCGCGCTGCATGAAGCGGGGGTCGAGACACCGGCTGCGAACTGGGCGGCGGGCGTCGCGGCTATCGCCTTCGTCTCGCTTTCGCTTGCCGCGGCGTTGACGGGAGATCCGGGGATCGGGGCGGTCGTCGGCGCTGCGGCCCTCGCGACGGCGGGCGTGCGGCTGCATGTGCGGCGCTTACGGCGCAGGGAGCTGCTCGACCGGCAGCTCGCCCGCGCGCTTCCCCAGATCGCGGCCAGCGTGCGCAGCTCGCTCACGCTCGAGCGCGCGCTGCGCACGGCCGCGTCGCACGTCGAGGACCCGCTTCGCGAAGAGCTCGCCCGCGTGCTGGCCGACACGGCGTACGGGACGACGCTCGCGATGGCGTTCGAGCGCATGGCGCGCCGAACCGACAGCCCCGACGTGCGCTCGCTCGCCGCAGCCGTCAGGATTCAGCAGCGGTTCGGCGGTGCGGTCGCGCCCGTGCTCGACCTGATCGCCGCGCATGCTGCAGCGCGGCTGCGCACGTCGCGCGAACTGAAGACCGAGCTTGCGGGCACGCGCTTGGCGAAATGGTTCGTCGCGCTCGCCATGCCGGCGATCTTTTTCATCATGTTCGCGACGAATGCCGACTTCTCGCAGTTCTATCGGGAACAGCCGCTTGGTTGGATCGTGCTGGGTGTCGCGGGGTGCTCGGAGGCGTTCGGGCTGTTCGCCTGCCAGCGCATCACGGCGATGGATCGGAGCCGAAGGTGATCGCGGGCGGAGCGGGCGCGGCGGTTTGCGCGATGCTCGTTCTGGGGGCGATAGGCGGGCTCGCCGCTTACGAAGCGTTCGTGCGCTACGCGGCTCCCGCGCGTCGCGACGTCGTCGCGCCATCGTCGGCGAGCGCCTCGAAGGATGGCCACCGTGCGGGCGGCGCGTCGCGGCGCCGTCGTGCAACCGAGGCTTTCGGTGCGTTCGCTGCGTTTCTCGATAAACGCGTTCCGCTCACGCGCGCCGACGTCGAATCGAGCCGCGATCGTTTGAGCAGGGCGGGCGTGGAGCTTGAACCGGAAACATGGAGGAGCATCCGTGTCGTGTCCGCGTTGGGATGCGCGGGGCTTGCAGGGGTCGCCGCCGCGGGCATGGGCTTCGAACCGCCCGCGTTCGCGGGCGCGGCAGCTTGCTGCGCGGCATGCGGCTGGATGGCTCCGTCCTGGGCGCTATCGCGAAGGGAGCGCAACCGAAGGAGGGCGATCGAACTCGCGTTGCCCGACGCGATGGAGCTGCTCGGCATCGCCATCGCGGCAGGCTCTCCGATCGAGCAATGCTTCCGCGAGGTCGCGGAAAGCATGGACGGCCCCCTGGCACGGGAATTCTCGCTCGTCGACAGGGAGGTGAACCTGCTGGGCCGTTCGCGCGAGGAGGCGCTTGAGCACCTGGGGCAGCGGTGCCGCAGCCAGGACGTCAGCGCATTCACCGCCCAGCTGATGCAGGCGGTCAGCCAGGGGTCGTCCTTGACGGAGGGTCTAGCTGTCCAAGCGGCGCTGGCGCGCGAGACGGCGCAAGCGGAGGCGATGGAGCGCATCCGCAAGATGCCGACGAAGCTCGATATCGTGCTGTCGCTGTGCTTTCTGCCGCCCACGGTCGCGCTCGTCGTGGTTCCGACGGTGGTCAATCTGCTGAACTTCTTGAACGATTCGATGGGATGAGGGGGCTTTCGTGAGACGAGCGAACAAAGGGATGGATCCTGAAAGGCGGGTCGTCTGCGGCATCGCGGCCGTCGTTGCGGTCGTGGTGGCGTCCGTCGCGTTCTTCGGCTGGAGGGCGTGCGGGCGCTCCGTCGATGCCGTAGGCGTCGACGGAGCTGCGATCGAACTGAAGGTTAACTTGCGATGCGACGGCTGGTCGTCCGAGAACACCGGGCTGGGAGTGTTCGTGTCGGGTACGCAGATCGACGGGGCGACCTGCGACGAGCAACTCGTGTTCGAGGGGTCGGGCGTGCAGACCGCCTACCTCGGCGCGGGTTCGTACGAGATCGTCCCGCAGCTCCCGTCGCTCATGTTGCGCGACGGCACCGTGCTCGCCGCAGGCGATGCGGTCGCGCGCGACTACGGCGAGGGCTCTTCCGCAGCCGACGATCTCGAGATCGCGTACGCGGCGATCGACGCGCGCGACCTGTCCGAGGACGAGTTGCGCGCCGTCGCCGATTGCAGCTTCGTCTTCGAGGACGATGCGAACGCGGCGTTCGAGCGCGCTTTGGAGCGGAAGAGCGGGGAGGCGGACCATGAAGCGTGAGGTGCATCGCGTGGTGCGCACGCTGTTGGCCGCCGCCGTGCTTTTGGGAGCCAGCTTCGGCCTCGCCGCCCTGGAGACGGGCGAGGCGTTCGCGTACTCGTATAGGACCACGGATACAAAGACCATCTACAATCGAGCTTGGATCAGAGCGGACGCATCAGCGAACTACCTCGAGCTCATCGGCTCCGATCCCATCGGACCGCGCTTCGACATGCCCAGTTGGAACGCCCCCGGCGGCATCCATTCTCGCATCGAGGCGTATCGGTTCGCCGTATGGAGCGCCGCGAACGGTCAGGACGACCTTGTCTGGTACACCGGCGACAACGGTCGCTGGACGCGAGCGGGCGCCGTGATGGGAAGCGGCAAGCTCGACGGCAGCGGCAACGGCAACGGGTTCGGGTGCATCGCCACCTACGGTTACGGATGGGGAGGCTCCGTCATATCGAAGCACGGCGGGTTCGATGCGCTCATGTACTGCCATGTATACCTTCTGAATACGGACTACGGCTTGAATTGCTACGGGTCCGTTGATTTCTGGCCGCGCGTCAAAATACAGTACGACGCGAACGGCGGAAGCGGCGCGCCGGCTGCGCACTACAAGTACATCGGCACCACGGCGAACATCTCGTCGCAGAAGCCCACAAGGACGGGTTACACGTTCGAGGGGTGGTCGACGACGAAAAACGGCGCGGTGAACATCGCACCCGGCCAGAAGATTGGATACGAAGACTGGAACCTTCTGCAGTGCAGCAACATCCCGCACGATTGGGCGGGAAGCAGCCCGACGGCGTTCTTCCGCGACGAGGCTGCTGGGCAGCCGTCGCCTTCGGGGTCGAACATCATCCCGCTGTACGCAGTGTGGAAGCCGATATCCTACACCGTGTCCTACAACGGCAACGGCGCGACGGGCGGCAGCACCGCGTCGTCGTCGCACGTGTACGACGCGGCGCGCTCTCTCACGGCGAACGGTTTCCGACGCAGCTACACGCTCACCTGCGACGCGCAGGGAGGCTCGGCAGGCGTGAAGCGGCTGGACTGCACTTGGGGCTGGAAGTCATGGAACGAGCGTGCCGACGGAACCGGCTCGTCGTACGGGAACAAGGCCTCCGTCAAGAACCTTCGCGCGACGACGGGAACGACGAACCTCTACGCGCAATGGGACGAGGGTTACGTCGAGCTTCCCGATCCGGGGACGAAATCCGATTGCACGTTCAAGGGGTGGTACGACGCTCCTTCGGGCGGGTCGTTGATCGGCAAGACGGGCGATCGGGTTTCCGTCGCGTCGAGCACGACCTACTATGCGCGATGGCAGCCGTATGCGCGCATCGCCTACTACGCCGACGGAGCCGACGGGGCGGTGTTCTCGGAGTCAGTCGAGGCGGGATGCGCGTATCGGTCGAACAGCCAGGCGACGGCCCAGGCGACGAAGGCCGATTGCGCGGGTTTCGACGGCTGGTACCTCGACGCCGCGTGCACCCGGCCCTTCGCCGAAGGCTCGATCGTGCCCGAGGCGGGTCTCTCGCTGTACGGACGCAACCGCGTGACGGTTTCGTACGCCCTGACCGATCGCACCGTCGCGTTGTTCGCCGACCGAGAGCTTTTCGCTGACGAGGCGCGGCTCGAGCCGCTCGCCCGCATAGAGCCGCCTCCGTCGCGCGAGCTGTTCTACGGCGATCGCCTTTCGTTCGATCGGGGGAGCAGCGTGTGGTTCCAGCAGCACGACCGCATGCGCGAGGCAACGTGCGAGGCGGGCGCCTACCCGACGGCCGCAGGCGAGGGCGCTCCCGCCCGATCGGCCCGCATCACCGGCAACACTGTTGCGTACCTGCAATGGTCGGTTCCCGTGTACGACGGCATCGCGCTTTCCTAAACCTTACGCTTGCGTAATACTAACGTTGGAGTTATAGTTCGAGAGGAGCAGATCGCATGCCGCCGAAACCGTTCGAGATATATCGTCGACTGCTCAGAGAGGGCTGGCAGGACGTCGGAGGAGGCAAAGGCTCTCATCGGAAGCTGAAGCGGGGAGACCGAACGATCATGCTGCCGCTTCGTCGGAAAGAGCTGCCGAAGGGATTATGGGAGAGCATCCGCAAAACCGCTCGGTGGCGCTGAGGTGTGAAAAAGCGCGAGAGAGGACGAACCATGCGTTACATGTATCCTGCGATTTTCACGGAGAACGAGTTGGACGGCTATAGCGTGCAGTTCGTCGATTTCGAGAACGGCTACACCTGCGGTGACGACATGGAAGATGCCGTCGCGATGGCTGCGGAAGTCCTCTGGCTCCTCATCGACGACTACCTGCAGCTCGACAAGCCTCTGCCGAAGCCGACGTACCCGATCGAGCACGAAGGCCTGCTGGTCGCTCTATCGGTCGACGTCGATACCGAGCGGGGCGTGCTGACCACGAAGATGGCGGCGCACCTGCTCGGCGTGAGCGATGCCCGCGTGCGCCAGATGATCTGCTCGGGCCAGCTTGCCGCCAAGAAGCAGGGCCGCGACAACTACGTGTACCTTTCCAGCGTGAAGGAGCGTCTGAACAACCCGCCGAAGCCGGGCCGCCCGCGCAAGAGCGACCGCCTCGAAAGCGTCGCGGAAACGGCTTCGTAGCGCGAGGGCTAGACTCCAGCAGTCAGGCAGGAACGTTCTCCCGGACCGATGGCGAGGGCGGGGCCCTCGCCATCGACCGACGCGGTTCCCGCCCTCGCTCGTGCGCCTACCCGTGCGTGGCGTGCGCCGCAGCGGCATTGCCCCCGGCTTCCGAGCTCTGCACGCGCAGCCGTCCCGCCACCAGCGCCACCGCGAATATCGCCGCCGTGAACAGCAGCATCACGCCCATGTTCTCCAGAATGGGTATCACCGCCTCCGGCGTGGCCGCGCCCATGTCGGCCGCTGCTTGCAGCGCGCCCGTGTACCAGTAGGCGGGCGAGAAGTGCGCCAGCATTTGCACGGACGGATCCAGCAGGTCGAACGATATCCAGGCGCCGCCCAGAAACGAGATCACCATGCCCAGGATGTTGCCCAAGGCGTTGCTGGCGAATTCTCCCACGCCCAGCTGACCCAGCAGGTAGCCCACCGAAAGCGGGATCGTGGCGAACACGAACGACGCCGCGACCATCAGCGCGAGCCCCGGACCGCTGATCATCGACGTAGCCTCATGGAACACGGTGAATCCCAAACAGATCGTCCACAGCCACACCGCCGTCATGACCAGCAGGCTGCTCGCCGCCAGCTGCAGCCCGTAGGACAGGGACGGCAGCGGCGACACGAGGTTGCGTCGGCGCAGATCGGTGCGGTTGAGCGTGGTCATCATCACGCCGACGCACACGATGATGGAGGCGAACAGGGTGTAGGTGCCCCATTGGAGGAAGAACACGAACCGCTGCGCCTCGGACGAGGTTCCGCCCACTTCCACGCTGTCCGTTTCCGCCGATTCGGCCATGGCCTCGGCTGCGTGCTGCACGATATCGCCCTGCGAAGCCGATCCTTCGAGGCCGGCGTACGCGCCCGCGATGCCCAGGTACGAATTCACCATCTGGTCCATCAGGCTGCCCTCGGTGGAGTAGAAGCTGTACACCGTCTCGAGCGTCGGCAGCTCGTCGCCGGTGCGCGCGGCTTCCACGAACGCGTCGCCGAACCCTTCCGGAACGATGAGGATGTACGAGCTCTGACCCTTGGCCACGGCGTCTTGCAACGCCATCTGGCTGTCTTCGATGGGAACTTCGATGCCCTGCTCCCGCAAGTAGGCCGCCAACCCGTCCGACAGCGCGCTTCCGTCGCGATCGATCACGGCGAACTTCGTCTCGTACGGCGAGAACTCGCTGTCGTTCGTGCCGCCGAACGTCAGGCCGCTTGCGATGAACACGCCCATCATGCTCAGGAAGCCGGCGTACACGATGAGGTACATCGGGTGCCGCAGCACCGTCTTGATCGCGGTTTTAAAGACTTGCATAGCGCTGCCTCCTTATGAACAGAGCCGACGCGGCGAACAGTACCGCAGCCATGGCCAGCAGGATCAGGATGTGCTCGATCGTGCGCTGGTAGGTGTCGTAGTACATGATGCTGTAGAACGCTTGGGATATCTGCACGGCCGGGTTGACCAGCTGCGCCGCGGGCACCGCCGCGTTCACGGTATCGGCCAGCTTCATCGTGGGCGAGCCGTACAGCCCGGCGAACAGCGAGGCGAAGCACACGATGCCGGACAGCATGCCGCCCTTCACGCTTTCGTCGATCTTCGGCAGCGAGCCCAGCAGCGTGCCGAACGCCGTCGCCGTCAAGGCCGCGGCGGCGATCACGGCGATGCATATCGCATCTCGTCCGCCGAAATCCACGCCGGCGACGAACCGGATGTACAGATACGCGATGGCGATGCAGGCGAACGTCAGCACCCAGCTGGCGGCCAGCGTCGCCGTCAGCGTCTTCGCGCGGCTGAGCGCTCCCACGGCGCGCCGCGCCCCCAGCGCGCTCAGGTTCGGCTGCGTGCGGCAGATAGCGATCATCCCGATCTGCCCACCGAACAGTGCCGCCATGCCCAGCAATGCGAAGAAGTAGCGCACGGATTCTTTGGGCGGGTTCTGCGTGACGTCGATCTTCTCGGTGAGATCGCCGGCGTCCAGCAGCTTTTCCACCGCCGCCATGTCGGCCAGCGCGGCGGGGTTCTCGGCGGCGACGTCTTCGATGAGCGCCGCGTTGCGCACGTATCCGTCGCCGATGGTCTTCAAGATGGACTGGTAGGCGCTGTCCAGCGAGTCGGGCGTGACCCCCGCCTTCACGTGCACGGTGGGCATGCCGTCGGCGTCAACCGTGAAATACCCGGCCGCTCCATCGCCCGAGATGTTGAAGTAGCCCGCTCCTGCGGTATCGTTTCCGCTCATGAGATCGCGCGCCTCCTGCTCGGTGGCTACGCGCGCCACGTCGAGCATCTGGTCGGCTCCCGGCTCCGCCAGCGTGTCGATCATCTCCGAGAACCCCGGCGCCGCGTCGTAGTTCTCGTCGGCCACCACCGCGGTGGGGATGGGCTCGAACTGCCCCGCCTCGTCCAGGTTCGCGAACATGAACACGAACATCGTGGACAGGATCAGGGGAAACGCCAGCGACCAGATGAACACGCTCTTCTCGCGCACCAGCGCGAGCAGTGCGCCTTTGAATACGTTGAACATGATGTCCGCCCCCTAATCGCGCAGCTCGGTGCCGGTGATCTCGAGGAACACGTCGTTCAGCGTCGGCGGCTCGGCGTAGATGCGCCCGAACTGCGCGCCGTCACGCTGCAGCACGGCCAGCACGTCGCTTACGTTGTGCGTGCCGTTCTGGCAAGCCAGTTCCAGCGTGCCTTCGCGGTAGAGCGTGCGGGTGACATGGGGCAACGCGTCCAGGCGCGCCAACGTGGCTTCGTCCAGCTCGGGCACGTCGATCTGGATCTTCTCGCCCGTGCCGATCATGGCCTTGAGCTCGGCGTTCGTGCCCGTGGCCAGCGCCTGGCCGTGGTCCATGATCATGATGCGCGTGCAGATCTCCTCGACTTCCTCCATGTAGTGGCTCGTGTACACCACGGTGGAGCCTTGGCGGTTCATATTCTGGATGCCTTCGAGGATGGCGTTGCGGCTTTGCGGGTCCACGGCCACGGTAGGCTCGTCGAAGAAGATGAGCTCGGGCTTGTGCGCGATGCCGCATGCGATGTTCAGGCGACGCAGCAGGCCGCCCGAGAGTTTCCGCGGGCGGAACTTCTCGTAGTCCTCCAGGCCGACGAACGCGATGGCCTCGTCAACAAGGTCGCGGCGCTTCGCGCGGTCGTTCACATACAGCGCGCAGAAGTAGTCGATGTTCTCGCGCACGGTCAGCTCCTCGAACACGGCCACGTTCTGCGGCACGATGCCGATCCTGCGCTTCAAATCGTAGCTGGACGGGCGCATGGTCTGGCCGAACAACTCGATAGTGCCCTTGTCGTAGGTCAGCAGCTGCAGGATGCAGTTGATGGCGGTGGTCTTGCCCGACCCGTTCGGTCCTAAAAGGCCGAACACTTCGCCCGATTCGATGTGCAGGCTGAAATGATCGAGCGCCAGCACCTCGTTGTAGCGCTTGACCAAGTTGTCGACGGCTACGATGTTCATGGTTCCTCCTCGTGGCGGTTCCGTTCCGCGATTTCGTTGTCGGCACCATCATGCCCCTGTAGCGGTTTCCACGTAAGTGTGCGGCGTCATCGGTCTCAACCGGAGCCATGACATTTGTCATGGACCTCGTCCGGTTCGTCATTTTGTCGCGTCCTCGTGCCGCGCTGCGCCTTGCCGCCCGCTATACTGATGGCCATGGATCGGGTTATCGACGAAATCATCCTCGTTGCGCTGTGCTTGCTGCTTTTGCCGTTCGCGGCGTTCTCCGGCGCGCATGTCGCGGCGCTCCTGTGCGCCATCGTGGTGGCGTGCTGCTTCGACGTGTACCCGCATGCGCGGCTTCGCTTCGCGGCGGCGGGCGCGTACGAGCTGGCGGCGCTGTTCGTCCCGGAGTTCTCCGCGTTGCTGCCGGTCGTCGCGTACGTGCTGTTCGGCGAGCGGTTCTGGCTCGTGCGGCTGTCCTGGATCATGCCGCTGGCGGCCGCGCTGCGCACCCAGGACGTTCTGCTCGTCCCCGCGGCCGTGCTGTGCGCGGCTGCCTGCCTCATGGCGTGGCGCACGAAACGCGCGGGCGAGGAGCGCGAGCGCTACCGCGCCCTGCGCGACGAGCAGCAGGAGGCGTCGCTGTCGCTTGCGAACAAGAACCGCGAGCTCATGGCCGCGCAGGACTACGAGGTGCGCTTGGCCACCCTGTCCGAGCGCAGCCGCATCGCCCGCGAGATACACGACAACGTGGGTCATCTGCTCACAAGATCGGTGCTGCAGGTGGAGGCGTTGCAAGTGGTGCACGCCGACGACGAGTGCGTTCGCGGCGGGCTGGCATCGGTGGGCGCGACGTTGCACGAGGTCATGGACACGGTGCGCAAAAGCGTGCACGACCTGCACGACGATGCGTTCGATCTACGCGCGCGTCTGGAAGGCGTCATCGGCGCCTGCGGCTTGGACGACGTGCGCCTCGTGTACGACGTCCAGGATGTGCCGCTTCCCGTCGCCTACGGCGTGGTGGCCGTCGTCCGCGAGGCGCTGTCGAACGTGGCGAAGCACAGCGACGCCACGCGCGTCGACGTGTCGGTCATCGAATACCCGGCTCTCTACCAGCTCATCGTGCAGGATAACGGTTCGCGCGACGGTGCACGTTCTACGGCGGTGGATGTCCCGACCGCGCAGGCCGGCATCGGTTTGCAGACGATGGAGGAGCGTGTGAGCTCGCTGGGCGGGCGCCTGCGCACCGGCTACCGCAAAGGCTTCCGCGTGTTCGCCACCGTGCCGAAAGAACCGTCGAAGGAGAAATCATGATCAGGACGCTTATCGTCGATGACGACCCGTTCGTTCGGATGTCGCTGCAGACCATCCTCGAAGCGCAGGACGACGTGGAGGTGTGCGCGCTCGGCGCCGACGGCGACGAGGCGGTCGAGCTGTTCGAGCGCGAACGGCCCGACGTGTTGCTCATGGACATCCAGATGCCGGGCTCCGATGGCCTCGGCGCGGCCGAGCGCATCCTGGGCGCGCACAAGCACGCGCGCATCGTGTTCCTCACCACGTTCTCCGACGATGAGTACATCGTGCGCGCCCTGCGCCTGGGGGCGAAGGGCTACCTCATCAAGCAGGAAGTGGCCACCATCGCGCCGGCCTTGCGCACGGTCATGGCCGGTCAGAGCGTGCTTGGCGGCGAGGTGCTTGATCGCATGGACGTCCTTATGAGTCGAGGACCCGCATGCGCGGAGAACGCGCCGGGCGGCGAGATGCGCAGCGGCCTCACCGAGCGCGAATCTGCCATCGTGGAGCTGGTGGCCGAGGGTCTCGATAACAAGGAGATCGCCGCCAGGCTGTACCTCAGCGAGGGCACGGTGCGCAACCACATCAGCGCCATCCTCCAGAAGCTCGATCTGAAGAATCGCACCCAGCTGGTCGTCCGCTACTACCGCGACCGCTGAATGAGACAGGGGAATGAGACAAAGGGACGGGGGCTACTTGAACGCCGCTTCGAACAGCTCCTCGGCTTCTTTCTGCAGCTTCTCTTCGATGGCGAGGTACGTATCCAAAAGCTTGTTGCCGGCTTCGGTCAGGTCGCTGCCGTGAGCGCCGTCGCGGTTCAGCAGCTGCAAGTCGAGCGCCGCCTCGGTGTCCTTGATGATGCGCCAGGCCTTGCTGTAGGCCATGCCCATGCCCTTGGCAGCGGCGTTGAGCGAGCCGGTTTCGCGCACGCCCAGGCACAGGCTGGCGATGCCGCGGCCGAACAGAGAGCCGCTTTCGGCATCCGGGTTCATGATGGAAAGCCTGATCGTCGGCTTCAGGTTCGCAAGGTCGCTCATGGGATTCCGTCCTTTGCTTGTTGCTTGCGCATGCATGCGCGTCAGTCGTCCAGGTGCTCGAGGAAACGCAGTGCCGCCGCCTCGATGTCGTTCGTGCCGCCGTCGATGACCTCGTCGAAGCGGATGGGAAGCGCGTCCAGCTCAGCCAGGCCGTGGGGGATGTCGTCGACGCCCGTCTCGCGCGCGATCAGCTCGTTCAGCTTGCAGCCCGACAGCGCGGCCACGTCGTCGGGCAGCGGCGCGCCAGGCTCGATGCCGTGCAGCGCGCGGTACACGTTGTCGCCGAACTTGGCCCAGTGCGCCGTGCTCGCGATGAGCACGGGGTTCTCGCCCCGAAGGTTCTCGGCGGTCTGGTAGGCCACGGCCGTGTGCGGGTCCAACAGGTAGCCGTGCTGCTCGAACACGCGCTTGATGGTGTCCAGGCACGTGGCGTTGTCGATGGAGTCCGACGCGAACAGCTCCCGCACGCGGGCGAAGGTCTCTTCGTCCACGCGGAAGCGGCGCTGCCCGCGCAGGTCGGCCATCCAGCCGGCTATGGCGGCGGCGTCGCGTCCCGTGAGCTCGAACAGCTGACGCTCCAGGTTCGACGAAACGAGGATGTCCATGGACGGCGAGGGCGTCAGCACGAAGGGGCGCTCGGATATGTCGTAGGTGCCCGTGTTGATGAAGTCGGTGAGCACGCGGTTCTCGTTGCTGGCGCAGTACAGCATGCCCAGCGGCACGCCCATGCGCTTGGCGTAGTAGGCGGCCAGGATGTTGCCGAAGTTGCCCGTGGGCACGCATACGTCCAGCTCGTCGCCCAGGTTCAGTTTGCCGTCGGCCGCCAGCTGCGCGTAGGCCGACACGTAGTACACGATCTGGGGCATGAGGCGCCCCCAGTTGATGGAGTTCGCGCTGGAAAGAGCGATGCGGTGCTCGTCCTGCAGCTTCTTCGCAAAGGCCTCGTCGCCGAACACGTTTTTCGCGCCCGTCTGGCAGTCGTCGAAGTTTCCGCGCACGCCCCATACCTGCACGTTGCGCCCGCGCTGCGTGGCCATCTGCTTGAACTGGATGTCGCTCACGCCGCCGTCGGGGTACATGACGCCGATGGACACGCCGTCCACGTCGCGGAAGCCCTCGAGCGCGGCTTTGCCCGTGTCTCCCGAGGTGGCTACCAGGATGAGGAAGTCGTGGTCGAGCTTGCCCTGCTCGCGCAGCTGGGCGGCGCTTGCGGAGAAGAAACGCGGCAGGCACTGCAGCGCCATGTCCTTGAACGCGCTCGTGGGGCCGTGCCATAGCTCCAGCACGTGGGTGTCGGCCGAAAGCGACGTGATGGGGCAGATGCGCTCGTCGTCGAAGTTGTCGCCGTAAGCCTGGGCCATAAGCGCTTCGACGGTTTCGGCGGGCAGATCCACGTCGAACGCCCGATAGATGCGCGCCGCGCGCTGGGCGTACGGCAGCTCGGCCAGCGCTCCGATCTCGTCGAGGGAAAGCTCGGGGATGCGTTCGGGCACGTACAAGCCGCCGCCCGCGGCCAGGCCGTCGATGACGGCTTCCGTAAAGGTGACGGGGCGCTCGCTTTGCCCGCGCGTGTCGGAGTAGAGGTTTTGAGCCATGTCCTGCACTTTCATCCGTGTTCCGCCGAACTGGTATCGCGTCTCAGTATACTATGCTGGGAATTGTCCCGGCGGCAGAATCGGCGGAGGATCTTCACGCAATTTGCAAGCGGCCGCGTTCCCGCCCTGCTTGCTCGACCTGGGTTTCCAGGCGCCTTCCGTTCCGTAACGAATCAACCTGCGCCCCGCTGCCGCGGCGAAGCCCGGTACGCTGAGCGTCGTATGCGTTACGGAAGCGAGGTGCAGACGATGGGCGAGCCCGCGAACAGAGGACGACGATCCTCCTCCGGCGGCATGATGATGCACGGAGTGAACCTCAAGCGGCGGTTCTTCGTGAGCCTCGTGCTGGCGGTTCCCATCCTGCTGCTGTCGTCGCCGATGGGGCTCGCGCTGCCCATCACGCTGTCGTTTCCCGGCTCGGACTGGCTCGTGGCCGCGCTGGCCACGGTGCTGTTCGTCTACGGCGGCTGGCCGTTTCTGCGCGGCGCGGCGGACGAGGTGCGCAACCGCAAGCCCGCCATGATGACGCTCGTGGCGCTCGGCATCACCACGGCCTACGTCTACAGCATGTACGCGTTCGCCATGGGCAGCGTCGCGCACGACGGCGGCATGCACATGGACTTCTTCTGGGAATTGGCCACGCTCATCGTCATCATGCTGCTGGGCCATTGGATCGAGATGCGAGCCGTCATGGGCGCAGGGGACGCGCTCAAGGAGATGGCCGAACTGCTGCCGGCGCAGGCGCACGTGAAGCAGGCGGACGGCTCCTTCGCCGACGTGCCGCTCGACGAGGTGCAGGTGGGCCAAACCGTCATGGTGGAGGCGGGGGAGAAGGTGCCCGCCGACGGCGAGGTGACGGACGGCTCGTCGTCCGTCAACGAGGCGCTCGTCACGGGCGAGGCGCGCGCCGTGGAGGCGCATGAGGGCGACACGGTGTTCGGCGGCTCGCAGAACGGCGACGGCACGCTGTACGTGCGCGTCACCGGAACCGGCCAGTCGGGCTACCTCGCCCAGGTCATGCAGCTCGTCTCGCAGGCGCAGCAGGAGAAATCGCGCGCCGAGGTGCTGTCCGACAAGGTGGCGCGCTGGCTGTTCTACGCCGCCGTGAGCGTTGGTCTCGTCGCGTTCGTCGCGTGGCTCGCCGTCACCGGCAGCGTGTCGGACGCGCTCACGCGCATGGTCACCGTGTTCGTCATCGCGTGCCCGCACGCGCTGGGCCTGGCCATTCCGCTCGTGGCGGCGCGCTCGACCTCGCTCGGCGCGCGCAACGGCCTGCTCGTGCGCCGCCGACGCGCCCTCGAGGTGGCGCCGCGGGTGAACGTGGTGATGATGGACAAGACGGGCACGCTCACCGAGGGCGACTTCCGCGTGGCCGAGGTGCGCGCGGTGGGGAAGCGGAGCGCCCCCGCCGGTGACGCCTCCGACGCCCCCAACGTCCCCGGCGCCCCCGCCGACGATCGCGCGCTCGCGCTCATAGCGGGCCTCGAGCAGTCGTCGTCGCACCCGCTGGCCGCCAGCATCGTGGCCGCCGCGCAGCAGCGCGGCGTGCAGCCTGCGGCCGTGCGCGACGTGCAGGCCGTGGCGGGCGTCGGCGTGAAGGGCGTGCTTGAAAATGGCTCGCACGCCCTCATCGCGAACGCGCGCTATCTGGACGAGCAGCGCATCCCCTACGATCGTTCCGCCTTCGACCAGCTGGCAGGCCGTGGCCTCACCGTCAGCTACCTCGTGATCGACGGCGAGGTGCGCGGCGTGGTGGCGCAGGGCGACCAGATCAAGCCCACCGCCCGCGAGGCGGTGCGACAGCTCAAGGCGCGCGGCATCGCGCCCGTGATGCTCACCGGCGACAACGAGGCGGCGGCCCGCGCCGTGGCGCACACGCTCGGCATCGACGAGTTCCGCGCCGGCTTGCTGCCCCAGGACAAGGTGCAGCTCGTGCAGCAGCGCCGCGATGCGGGCGACGTGGTGATGATGGTGGGCGACGGCATCAACGACGCGCCGGCGCTGGCCCGCGCCGACGTGGGCGTGGCCATCGGCGCGGGCACCGACGTCGCCATCGACTCCGCCGACGTCGTGCTCGTGAAAAGCGACCCCGAGGACATCGTGCGCCTGCTCGACCTCGGCACGAACACCACGCGCAAGATCAAGCAGAACCTCTGGTGGGGCGCCGGCTACAACATCGTGGCCATCCCGCTGGCGGCCGGCGTCCTCGCGCCGGTGGGCATCCTGCTCAGCCCCGCCGTGGGCGCGGTCCTCATGAGCCTGTCCACCGTCATCGTCGCCGTCAACGCGATGACCCTCAAAAACAAATGAGGCGACCGCGCCCCGCGCCCTGCAGCGTCCTCGTCCCAGTCCAACAATATGCGGAAAATGTTAGCTAAGGCTTCCATTCCCCGAGAGTTTGCTATAAGATACTTTTGTTACATGAAGCTAACTCGATGGGAGTCACCATGGACAACGCAACGGTTGCGAGCATGCAGGGAACGGTCGGTCGTACGGACGCAGGGTCTGCGCCGGGCATCGCCTGCCAGCAGATGCCGCTTTCGTTCCTGAAGGGCGGCGAGACGGGCACCATCGCGAAGGTGCGCGGTCGCGGCGATCTGCATCATCATCTGGAGAACCTCGGCTTCGTCGAGGGCGCGCAGGTGACGGTGGTGTCCGAGGCTGCCGGCGACCTCATCGTCGAGGTCAAGGGCATCCAGGTCGCGCTCAACCGCCAGGTCGCGGCGCATATCATCACGAACGCCGCCGCGTAGCACCTCCGCAAGCCACGCACGAGCACGAACGGATGTTTCACGTGAAGCATCTGCCGTGCCGTTTGGCGTGCGCGCATCGAGTTGGCATCACCGCAAGGAACCTCAAGGAAAGGAAACGGGGCATATGGCAGAAGTTCAAGATCGAACGCTGCGCGACGTGGCCATCGGCGACACCGCCACCGTCCGTCGCCTGACGGGCGAGGGCGCGCTCAAGCGTCACATCATGGACATGGGCATCACCAAGGGGACGAGCGTGTTCGTTCGCAAAGTCGCGCCGCTGGGCGATCCGATCGAGGTCACGGTGCGCGGATACGAGCTGTCGCTGCGCAAGAGCGAGGCGGAGAGCATCCTCATCGGCTGACGTTGCCAGGCGTGAGCGCCAGGTGACGAGGATAGAGGCGCCGCGGCGCTTCTTTTTTGGGACTGAGTTAGTAGCAGCTAACTTAAAAACGAGCCAACGGGGGATTGCAGACCCCCGACCGGCTTCGAAGCAGATGGAAAGGCTGATCATGGGAATTCGCATAGCGCTTGCCGGCAACCCGAACTGCGGCAAGACGACGATGTTCAACGATCTGACCGGCGCCAGCCAATACGTTGGCAACTGGCCGGGCGTGACCGTTGAGAAAAAGGAAGGGAAGTACACCCGCGACAAAGACGTGA
The DNA here is from genome assembly GCF_000024265.1 of Eggerthella lenta DSM 2243. Classification (NCBI taxonomy): domain Bacteria; kingdom Bacillati; phylum Actinomycetota; class Coriobacteriia; order Eggerthellales; family Eggerthellaceae; genus Eggerthella; species Eggerthella lenta. The sequence continues at coordinate 724,624 of NC_013204.1, forward strand.
TCATCACGGACTTGCCGGGCGTGTACTCGCTGTCGCCGTACTCTCCCGAGGAGATCGTGACGCGCGACTACCTGTTGGACGGCGGCCCCGACGTCGTCGTGAACCTCGTGGACGCGACGAACCTCGAGCGCAACCTGTACCTGACCACGCAGATCCTCGATCTGGGCGTGCCCGTCGTGGTGGCGCTCAACATGATGGACCTCGTGAAGAAGAGCGGCGACAAGATCGACGTGGCCGGCCTGTCGAAGCAGCTGGGCTGCCCCATCGTCGAGACGACGGCGCTCAAGGGGCACGGCATGGCCGAGCTCATGGAAACCGCCGTCAAGGCGGCGAAGGCCGGCAAGCCCGCCGAGCCGAAGATGCCCTTCGACGCGCAGGTGGAAGAAGCCATCACGAAGATCGAGGGCATTCTGGGCAACCGCGTGTCTCCGGCAACCGCGCGCTGGTTCGCCATCAAGCTGTTCGAGGGCGAGGAGCGCACCGTCGCCAACATGAAGCTCAGCGCCGCCGACCTCAAGGCGGTCGAGGCGATTCGCGAAGAGGTGGAGAACAAGCTCGACGACGATGCCGAGAGCATCATCACGTCCGAGCGCTACAACGCCATCACGCACGTCATCGACAAGACGATGAAGCGCTCGCACAAGGGCATGACCACCACGCAGAAGATCGACCGCGTGGTGACGAACCGTTGGCTGGGCCTGCCCATCTTCGTGGTGGTCATGGCGCTCGTGTACTACCTGGCCATCTCCGTGGGCACGGGCGTGGTCACCGACTGGGCCAACGACGGCATCTCCGGCGACGGCTTCCTGTACACCGGCGGCGCGGCCTACGAAGAGGCCGTGGGCGAATGGGAAGGCGAGCAGGCCAACATCGAAGCCTACCTCGCCGCTGCTGAGGAAGACGGCATCGACGTGGAGGGCGCGACCGCGGCCCTCGAAGCCGAAGAGCCCACCGCTGCCGACGAAAGCGCCCTCGCCGCATTCCAGGAGGATGCCGAGAAGGCCGGCGTCGTCGGCATCGTCGAGGACGAGGAGACCGGCGAATCCGCCGAGGTGGACGCCGCGGCCTTTGCAACCGCCCTCGAAGCTGAAGAGCCCGACGCTTCCGACGGCTCGTGGGGCCTGTGGATTCCCGGTTTGGGAGCGGTCATCGGCAACGCCCTCGAGGCGGTCGACGTCGCGCCGTGGCTGCAGAGCCTCGTGATGGACGGCATCGTCGCGGGCGTCGGCGCCGTGATCGGCTTCATTCCCCAGATGATCATCCTGTTCCTGCTGCTCGCGCTGCTCGAAGGGTGCGGCTACCTGGCGCGCGTCGCGTTCATCATGGACCGTGTCTTCCGCCGCTTCGGCCTGTCGGGCAAGAGCTTCATCCCGATGCTCGTCGCGTCCGGCTGCGGCGTGCCCGCCGTCACGGCCACGAAGACCATCGAGAACGAGAAAGACCGTCGCATGACCATCATGACGACGACGATGATCCCCTGCGGCGCGAAGATGCCCATCATCGCGCTCGTGTTCGGTGCCATCGCCGGCGGCAACACCGAGGCTACCTGGTGGATCGCCCCGCTGTTCTACTTCCTGGGCGTCATCGCCATCATCATCTCCGGCATCATGCTGAAGAAGACCAAGATGTTCGCCGGCCCCACCTCGCCGTTCGTCATGGAGCTTCCTTCCTACCACATGCCCACGGTGAAATCCATCCTGATGTCCACGTGGGACCGCATCAAGGGCTACATCGTCAAGGCAGGTACGATCATCTTCCTGTCCACCATCGTCATCTGGCTGCTCATGAACTTCGGTGACGCGGGCGAGGGCTTCGGCTTGCTCGATACCGAGATGGACGACTACATCCAGTACAGCCTCATGGCGGGCCTGGGCAACGGCATCGGCTGGATCTTCGCGCCGCTTGGCTTCGGAGACTGGCAGGCAACCGTCACGTCCATCACCGGCCTCGTGGCGAAGGAGAACGTCGTCGCCACCGTCGGCATCCTGACCAGCCTGGGCGATGTGGGCGAAGCCGATCCCACCATGTGGGCCGCGTTCGCCGCCCTCTTTGCGGGCTCGGTGCCGGCCATCCTCGCCTTCTGCGCCTTCAACCTGCTGTGCGCGCCGTGCTTCGCCGCCATCGGCACCATCTGGCGCGAGATGGGCACCGCGAAGTGGACCTGGTTCACCATCGGCTACATGACCATCTTCGCGTGGTGCGTGGGATTGATGTTCTACCAGTTCGGCGGCTTGCTTACCGGCGAGATCGGCTTCAACGTGTGGACGGTCGTGGCCATCGTGGTCCTGGCCGGCATGCTGTTCCAGATTTTCCGCCCCATGCCCACCTTCGACAAGAAGAAGGACAAGGTCGCGGGCGAGCTTGAAGCCGAGGGCAGCGTCGCGTAGGCGAAGCGGCTTCGGGCCCGAGGGAACCCCCTCGGGCCTGTGCCCCGATGTTCCGAGAAAGGACGCGCTATGTTTGGTTTGGAGTTCACGCCGTCTACGGTGGTCGTCGCGCTCATCGTGCTGGCGCTCGTGTTCCTCGCGGTTCGCCGCTTGGTGCGCAACGGCATGTGCGATTGCCATAAGGGAGACGACGCGCACGGCGGATGCGCCGGAGGATGCGGCGGCTGCTCGGGCTGCGGCGCTGCCAGCGCCATGGTGGCCGACATGCAGAAGCGAGCCGCTGCGGAGTCGCACCGCTAACCGCCCCATACGCAGAGCGTCGTAACGCGATCAACGAACGGATGTTTCACGTGAAACATCCGTTTCGTCGTTTACGGGGGCAGAGGGCACGGGGGCAGGGGAGCGGGGATGCCGTGGTCGCCCCCCCCCACTCTCTCTCCGTAGCCGCCCCTCCCTCCGATATGTGGAGGAATTGTAAACCATGGTAAACTTCTATTGCCCCGCAGCAAAAGTTATCGTAGACTAACAATTGTCAGCGGGGCCGAGGAAATCGAACCCGCAGGCACCTCCTCTTTTTGCTGACACGGTGGTGGGGACTCTCCTCTCGTCTGGTCGTCCACCACACAGCACGCCGGCGAGGGACCCCCTTCCCTCGCCGGCTCCTCCAACACCCCTTGCACCGCCATCCGGTTTCAACTGGTTCCGCCTGTCGTGTGGTACCATGGAACGACGAACAAAAGGAGGGTTCCGTGGAAAAAATGTCCATGTCGCACGAGGACTACCTTGAAGCCATCGTGATGCTGGGAGGCACGACGGAGGTGTCGGTCAGGTCGGTCGACATCGCGACGAAGCTCGACGTGTCGAAGGCCTCGGTCAACAAAGCGATCAGCTCGCTCAAGGAAAAGGGTCTTGCCGACCAGCCCTATTACGGCGACATCACGCTCACCGAAGAAGGGTACGCCTACGGCATGTCGGTCCTCGACCGCCATCACATGCTGTTCACGTTCCTCACGAAGGCGCTCGGCATCCCCGAGGAGCAGGCCGAGAAGGAAGCCTGCCTCATGGAGCACGCCATCAGCGACGAATCGTTCAAAAAATGGAGTTCTTATATTAACAAGCTCGACCTGTAAGCGGGTTTCGCCCCGCTTTCCCTGACCGTTTTCCTCGGTCACGCGAGCATTCAACAAGTTCTTAACGACGCGCCCGCCCGCCCCGCCCTCGGTGGCAGGGCGGGCGTCGGTGTGGTATGCTTTCCCCAGCTTCTGCATTAAACAAACCAAACACGAAACACGATGCACAGAGGAGCCCCTTTCCTTGGCAACGCAGCCTTATATTCTCTCGTTTGACGAGGCGAAACGCGACACCCGTGCGCGCCGCCCCTCTTCTGCTGCGCCCGAATCGCGTCCCGTGATCCATTCCGTCGATGCCATCCCCGCATTCGAGTCGCCCTTCCGCCAGGCAGGCGAGGGGCGGGGGAGCGCGCGAACGGCGGCGCACGCGCGCCCGTCGGGCGCTGCGCGGCGATCGTCCGCGGGAGCCGGCGACGGTTCGTTCGCCCGCATATCGACGTTCGATCGTCCCGCAGGCCGTCATGCGGCGCCGCGTCCGGCGTCGTCGAGCTCGCGCCGTGCATCGAGCTCGTACGGCACGGGCCGCTTCTCCTCGTTCGACGAGCGCATCGAGGAACAGCCCGAAGAGGAAGTCGAAGAGCGCCGCCTGACCCGCAAGGAGCAGCGCAAGAAGGCGCGCGCCAAGAGCAAGGCCGAGCGCGCGTTCACCAAGCAGTTCGGCGGCTCGAAGCCGTCCGATGCCTCGCAATCGGGCCCGCGCGCCGCGGTGTACAAGGGCGAGATGGGCGCGAAGCACCGTCAGGCCGCGCGCATGCAGAACGCGGAGAGCCCGCAGGCTTCGGCGAAGCGCGGCTTCTCGCTGGGATCGCTCGCATCGCTCAAGTCGTCGCCGAAGTTCATCGCGAGCGCGGCCGTCGCCGTCTGCCTCGTGCTCTCGTGCGCCTTCCTGTACCCGCCGGCGCAGCAGTACTACCATGCGCTGCGCGAGCGCGACCAGCTGGCCGCCGAGTATGCGGCGCTCGAGGAGCGCAACGGCGCCCTCGAAAGCGACGTCTCGTCGCTGCAGACCGACGCCGGCATCGAGGATCGCGCCCACGAGCAGTTCGGATGGGTGAAGAAGGGCGAGGAGACGGCGAACGTGCGCGGCCTCGACCTTGACGAGGACGAGGCATCCACGTTCCGCGCCAACATCACGCCGGGCAGCGTCGAGGCGCCGGAGACGTGGTACTCGCCGTTCCTGGACGCCCTGTTCGGCGTCGAGTAGACCGAGGGAAGGGGTCGCCATGAGCGCCATCGCGGAGCCCGAGAGTACCGAAAGCGGTTTCCAGGCGGGCCGATACGCGGCCATCGACATCGGCACCGTGACGTGCCGCATGCTCGTGGCCGACGTGGACGAGGCGGGGCGGCTCCATGAGCTCGACCGCGAGTACACCATCACGAACCTCGGCGAGGGCGTGGACGCGACGGGCGTGCTGAAGCCCGCGGCCATGCAGCGCGTGGCCGATGCCGTGGCGCGCTTCCTCGACGTGCTGCGCGGGTTCGCCACGCCGGAACATCCCGCCATCACGACGAGGGCCATGGCCACGTCGGCCGCGCGCGACGCGCGCAACGCCGACGAGTTCGAGGCGCTGATGGCGGGCTTGGGCGTCACGCTGTCCGTCATCCCCGGCGAGCGCGAGGCGGCCCTCTCCTTCGCGGGCGCGTCGTGCGACTTCCGGGGGGAGCGCCTGCTCGTGGTGGACATCGGCGGCGGCTCGACCGAGGTCATCGCCGGGCGCGCGGGCAGCCGGCCCGATCGCTCGCACTCCTTCAACATCGGATGCCGTCGCGTGACGGAGAAGTTCTTCGCGGCCGATCCTCCCGGCGCCGGCGAGCTCGAACGGGCCCGCGCGTGGGTGGAGGAGGGGATGCGCCCCTACTTCGACGAGCTGCGCGGGGCGGGCTTCGCACCCGAGCGGCTGGTGGCGGTGGCCGGCACGGCCACCACGGTGGTGTCGATCCACGAGCGCATGGAGGTGTACGACACCTCCCGCGTGCATAAGGCCGTCATCACGCGCCCCATGCTCGACGGGGTGGCCGACCAGCTGGAACGCGTCCCGCTCGCGCAGCGCGAGCGCATCGTCGGGCTCGATCCGGGCCGCGCGCCCGTCATCGTGGCCGGCATGGTGATCCTGCAGACGGTGCTCGACCTGGCCGGCGTCGATTCGTTCACGGTCAGCGAATCGGACATTCTCCACGGCATCATTTTGGACGAAGCGGCGCGCTGAGGTCCCGCCGTCCGATAAAGTTTGCTACCATAGGGCCTGCTCGTTTTCAGCGGGCCGTCGCACGCGGGGGCGTGGCGGAATTGGCATACGCAGGAGACTTAAAATCTTCCGGCTTCGGCCTTGCGGGTTCGAGTCCCGCCGCCCCTACCACCTTGCGCTTCATGGTGCGGCGAGCGCCACGGAGGCGACGCCTCCCGCTTCCTACTCCTCGTCGTACGCTTCCAGCACGGCGGGCAGCGACGCGGTCACGACGTTGCCGACGGCCGGCAGCCCGATGAGCACCGCGCTGATCACCTCGTCGCGCGTGGCACCGTGCATCTTCGCCATCTTCACGTGGAACGGCAGGCCGCTGTCGAGACGGGCCGCCGCCATGACGGCGAGGTAGGCGAGAGCGGCGGTCTTGTCGTCGAGCGCGCTGGCCGCGCCGAGCGCCTGCACCGCCTCCGACCATGCCTGCTGGTGCTGCGGAGCCTCTTGGGCGAATGCCTGGAATGCGGGGCTGACGTTCATGGACGCCTCCTTCTCGCGCGGGATTTTCGATGCTCCCAGTGTAGCAAGCGAAGCGTCGCTTGACGCAAAGCGTTGCATACTCTCAACCTGATATGCGGAGAAACCCGGAAAAATAAGCCGCTGGCGCAGCGCACGGAAAGCGCCCGCTTTTCTTTGTGATACCATGTCGAGCGGATCATTCGCCCAGGCCTACAGAGAAAGTGCTATGGAGACAATCAACGAAATCATCGCAGCCGTAGAAGAACCTCCCGAGTCGTTCGAGCAGTACCTGACGTCGTACGCCGACCGCGTGGGCGACCTGGTGAACTCCTTCATCCCGAAGGGCACGCACGCGGACATGGACCGCTACCTGTACCAGCCGCTCATGGCGTACAGCCAGAACGGCGGCAAGCGCCATCGCCCGCTCATCTGCTTCGCGGCCTGTCGCGCCGTGGGCGGTGACATGGCGCGCGCGACCAGCGCCGCGGCCGCCATCGAGCACTTTCATACCGCGGCCCTCATCCACGACGACATCGCCGACGAGGCCGAGCTTCGCCGCGGCGAGCCGTGCATGCACCTCACCGAGGGCATGGGGCTGGCCATCAACGCGGGCGACCTCGCGCTGTCCCTCGTCAACGGCACGGTGGTGTCGGATGAGAACCTCGACGATGCCACGAAGGTGCGCGTCATCACCGAGCTCATCGACATGACCCGCCGCACCATCGAAGGCCAGGCGCTCGACATCGGATGGGCGCGTGACGGCCGCTACGACATCACGCCTGAAGACTACCTGGTCATGGCCACGCACAAGACCGCGCATTACTCCGGCGCGGTGCCCCTGGCCATCGGCGCCATCATCGGCGGCGGCACCGAGGTCGAAGTCGAGGCGCTGCGCAACTACGGCCTGGACACCGGCCTCGCGTTCCAGATCCAGGACGACCTGCTGAACCTCGTGGGCTCCGAGGAGAGCACGAAGAAGGACTTCCGCAACGACATCACCGAGGGCAAGCGCACGCTCATGGTGGTGCACGCGCTGCAGCACTCCGACGATCGCGACCGCCTCATCGACATCCTGTCGTCGAAGGAGAAGGACCAGGCCGTGCTCGCCGAGGCCGTCGCCATCATGGAGGCGTCCGGCAGCATCGACTACGCGCGCAACTACGCCGAGAACCTCACGAGCATCGCGAAGAACCGCCTGACCGACATGGTGCGCCCCTCCACGGCCCGCGACCTCCTCGTCTCCATGGCCGACTGGTTCGTCAGCCGCTTGAAGTGATCTGATCTACGTTTCGAGATGCACCTCATCAGGGCCCGGATTCGTCCGGGTCTTTTTTAGCGCGCCAACTCCTCCTGCACGAGGTCGATCAGCTCTTCGCGGCTGTGAACGTCCAGCTTCTGATGGATGTGGTTGATATGCGTTGACGATGTTCCCGGCGAGATGCACAGGGCCTTCTGCACGTACGTCATGTTGCGGCCCTGCGCCACCAGCTCGAGCACTTCGGCTTCCCGTGCCGTCAGACCGTAGCGCTCGGCAAGCGCGTGCGCCGCGGCGGCAGGGGTACTCTCGCGCTCGCGCTCCGCGGGGGCTTTCAGCCCGATGCGGCCGAGCATCACCGCGACGGTCAGGCACAGGATGGCGTAAGCGGCGAACATGATCAAAAGGATGTCGAAGTCGATGGCGATCTTCATGATGTCGAACAGGAGAATGGCCGCAGCGTAGCCGACGATCATGCCGATGAGGCCGAACGAACGTGTCCAGAACACGAAGGTGAACGATCCGATGTGAAAGTACTTCTTGGCATTGCTCGGGCCGACGCTGCAGATGATGGCCTCGCAGATGACGATGAACGCCACGACGGCCGGCAGCGTTTCCTGCAAACCGTAGCGAAGGAACGGCGGGAGCAGCAGACCGAGCGAGGCGAGCGGGATGAGCACGGTGGTGACGAGGGAGGCGTGCCGTTGCGGCAACAGCATCCAAACGCATCCTGCGATGACGAGGACGAGCACGGTCCATCCCGCGAGGAAGGGGTCGATGCCGGCGGGTATCATGAAGTTCTCGACGGTTCCGGTGCGCCGGTTCAAAAGCGAGAAGAAGCTGATCATGAATCCGAATACGAACAGGATGACGATGAGGTACAGGGGAAACGGAGGCTGGATCGTCACGCTGGGCGCAGTTCGTGCCGACGCGCGCGTTCGATAAGCGCCTAGTGCCGCCGAGACGACGGGCAACACCCCGCCGAACAGAATGGCCGATCGTGCGCCCAACTGTATGGATACGAGGACGATGACGATGGTGAGCAGGCTGCAGAGCGCTAGGAACAGCGGTCGCTCCTGGGAGGTCTCGGACGAGATATGCTCGCACCATGCGAGGACGAGGATGGCCGATGCGCCGCACGCGAACAAGCGCGACCAGGCGACGGGAACCATCTCGGGTGAGAGAAGGCTGACTGTCTGCAAAATACACGCGGTTCCGGAGCCCGCGAGCCCGAGGACGAACAGGTGCGACCCGTGCGCGCGAGGCCCCAACAACCCGACCGCGACCAAGGCGACGACGTTGCCGCATATCAGAGCAACGTTCTCCGGTGCCAGCCCGATGGACTCCGCAATCTTGATTTCCGACGACCCGAACATGATGGCGACGTATCCCCAGAAAAGCGCCGAGGCGAACGCATCGAGCGCGATGCCGCCTCTTTGAATGTCGGAGCGGGCCGGTTTGGCGACAACTCGACTCTTTTCTCCCCCTGTGGCTTGCTGCATTGCATTCTCCCCGGTGAGCTGCGTGTCAAATACTTTATATGATGGACAGATCCCCTTGCTGCGGCGCGTAAATCATATACCTTGTTCGATGTTTTCGCGCTTCGTTCCCCTGTACGCTCCTCGCCGTCAAAGGCCCTTTGCGAGATGCGCGTCGAAGCGATTTCGCGGCCTATGGTAGCGGAAAACAAGAGGAGGAACAAATGGGAACAAGGGATAACGAGAGCATGGGTTTAACGCGGCGTGGCTTTCTCACCGGCGCGCTCGCCCTCGGCGCGGTCGGCGCGGGCAGCATGCTTGCGGGATGCTCGTCCGAGGGGGGCGCGGGCGCTCCGGCAAGCGACGAGCGTGCGTGGGATCAAGAAACCGACGTGGTGGTGGTCGGAACGGGCTTCGCCGGTTTGGCAGCCGCTCATGAGGCTGCGAAGGCGGGCAGCCAGGTCGTTCTTGTCGAAAAAGCTCCCGAAAAGTACGCAGGCGGCAATAGCCGCGCATGCGCCCAGGCCATCTGGTCGCCGGAAAAGACCGCCGAAGGCGTTGCCTACTTCAAGGAGATCACCGGCGATTACCACCTCGTCGGACTCGACGATGCCGTGATCGAGGCCTATATCGGCGGCGCGAAAGAGAACGCCGATTGGCTGTTGGACGAGTTCGAGATCGAGACGAAGACGCACAACGCCTGCGAGTACCCCGCTGCGAAAACCGCTTCGGCGGTGGGCGATTCCAACACGCTCATTCCGGCCGAAGGGTTGGGTAACGCTCGGGTCTGGGCGCCTATGTTCGAGGTGGTAGGAAGCGAGTCGGGCGTTACGTCTCTGTTCGAGACGGCCTTCACCGATCTCGTGTTCAACGAGGCTGGCGAAGCGATCGGCATCGAGGCGCAGCAAGGCGAATCGCCCCTCCTCATCAAGGCGAAGAAGGGCGTCGTGCTCGCTTGCGGCGGGTTCGAGTACAACGAGGAAATGAAGGCGAATAACTGCCGTTACCCGTCGCTCGCGTGGGGCACGCCGTACAACACGGGCGATGCTCTGACGGCGTGTCGCAAGTACGATATCGACTTCTGGCACATGAACTCCGCGACGCCGGCAACGCGCGTCGGCGTGCAGGCTACTTGGCTCGATGACGATTTCAGCGAATGCGGCTTCGACTGCGAAGTGGCAGGCGATGCCGGGTACGTGTGGACCGACAAGTACGGCAAGCGCTTCATGGACGAGACTCGCTCCTATCAGCACGGATACGGTCGCGATGCGCTGTTCTACAACGACTCCGCCAAGATGGAATGGCCGCGCCTGCCGTTCTGGCAGGTTGTCGACGAGAGCACGCTGCCGTTTATGGGAACGAGCGGCAGCGGTTGGGTGCACATCGTCGGCGGCACCAGCGCTCCCGACAGCACCGAAGAGTTGCTTTCCTCGGGCTTGATGGTCAAAGCCGACACTGTCGAGGAACTTGCTTCTCAGATGGGCGTCGAAGCGACGATCCTGCAGGAGAGTGTGGACGCGCTTTCCGGTCCCGATGACGAGTTCGGTCGAGCTGCGGAAAAGAAGCGCGCGCTTTCCGGCACGCTGTATGCGGTGCAGCTCCAGCCCATCATGGTGAACACCAACGGCGGGCCGAAGCGCGATGCGAGTGCGCGCATCGTGCATACGGACGGCACGCCTGTCGAGCGGCTGTTCTCCGCTGGCGAGCTCGGCTCCGTATGGGCTTGGTACTACCAGGGTGCCGGCAACGTGAGCGAATGCATGGTGTTCGGCCGCATCGCCGGGCGCAATGCCGCTGCGCTGACTCCTTGGGACGCTGAAGCTTAGGGCTTCATCTGTTCCGTGACGCGGCCGTCCTTCCGACTCCCTCCCTCGTGCGGAAGGGCGGCCAAGAACCTGCGGGCGATCCGGAAGGTATCGCTCGCTCATCTGCCAAGGAGGCAATGCGATGAAGAAGTTTACGGGTGCGGCGACGATTTCGTGCGCAGTCATCGCGTTGGCGTTGACCGCCTGCGCGCCCCAGTCGAACGAAAACGGAGCCGCATCGGCCGACGATGCGAAGGAGACCCCGATCACGGTTGCGTGGTCGGCGGACTCGGAGTGTGGCACCTGCCATGCGACCGAGCAGGCGTCGTACGACGACGCGGCTTGCGTGGCCAGCACGCACGAAGGGCAAGCGTGCATTTCGTGCCATGCTGACGCTTCCGGTCTGGCGACGGCTCACGAGGGCAAGACCGCGTCCGATACCATGCCCAAGAAGCTGAAGAAGACGGAGGTGCCCGACGACGCATGCCTGTCGTGCCACTACGGTGCTCGCGAAGAACTCGTTGCAGCCACCGTCGACGTCGCGGTGGTCGATTCGAAAGGCACGGCGGTGAACCCGCACGATGTGACTCCGAGCGAGCAGCACGATACTATCCGATGCGCGGATTGCCACGGCATGCACGATGCCGAGAAGCTTGCCGACAAAGCCGATGCGGAATGCGCAAGCTGCCATCACGCCGACGTGTTCGAGTGCTACACGTGCCACGATTGACGCGACCGCTGCGCGGACGTCCGAGAAGGGGGCATGCGTGCAACAAGCTGCGCATACCCCCTCTGTTCCTCTTGTGGAACCTCGGTCGAAACCCTCGCGCGCGCACCGCGGTGCGCTACCATGACGCTCATGGAAACCATTAAGCGACATGACACCGGTCCCGCGGTCGAAGACGTGCAGCAGCGCCTCGTCACCATCGGGCTGCTCGATCCCGCCGACGTCGACGGGGCGTTCGGCGATACCACGGCCGAGGCCGTGCAGGCGTTCTGCGGCGGCGCGGGCCTGCCTCTCACCGACGAGGTGACCGAGAAGGTGTGGGCGGCGCTCGTCGACGCCTCGTTCACGCTGGGCGACCGCACCCTGTACCTGCGCATGCCGCACTTCCACGGCCACGACGTGCTGGAGCTGCAGCACGCGCTGGGCGCGCTCGGCTTCGCCTGCGGCGCCACCGACGGCATCTTCGGCGCGTTCACCGAGCTTGCGCTGCGCAAGTTCCAGCTCAACCTGGGCCTGCCGTCCGACGGCATCGCCGGCGCCTACACGTACGCCGCCATCCGCAACCTCCACCATTCGTGGGAGGGCAAGGAAGCGGTGCACGGTTCCAGCCACCTCGGGTTCGCCCGCGCCGCCGACGTGCTCGAGCGCAATGCGCTGTGCCTGTTCGGCACGCAGGATTTTACGCGCAGCGTCGCATCGCGCATGTCGAATCTCGCGCTGGCCACGAACCCCGCTTCCAAGATCATGAGCGCCGATTCTCTGCTCGTCGCCCCCGACGAGTCCATGTTGCTTGTGCATATCGTCCTGCCGGGCGAGCTGACGGTGACCACCGTGCCGCGCGTCAGCTTCGATGACGAGGAGACGCTTTCTCTGCGTCTCGAGACGGCTATCGGCGTGGCCGACGCCGCCAGTCCGTCGCGCATCGCCGTCGAGCTTCCCGGCATTATGTGGGAAGACGCGGGCGAGGGTCGTTCCGCGCAGCATTTCGCTATTACGCTGCTCGACGCCTTGTGCACTGCGCTGTCGTAAGCTCGGCACCCTGATCGTAGACGCTGCACCCCCCTCCGCCATTCCGAGCAAGCGAGGTCTTCGGGATGCCATCCTGAGAGAGTGCGGTCCGCTCCCGTCATCCTGAGCGAGCGAAGCGAGTCGAAGGCCGCGTTGCGCGTGGCGAGGAGGCTTGCGGCATCTCCTCGATCGGAAGCTCGAACGCTCGCGCTCTTTGATCGAAACCTTCCTACACCAGCTGATGTATTCTCGTGTCGGTTCGATGACGGATATGCAAAAGTTAATGATTTCCGCAGGTGAGGGCTTTATACTGCTGTCAAACACCAACCGATTCGAAAGCAGGTTATCATGGCTGACGATACGAAGAACACCGACTCTGGCACCCCGCAGCAGCCCGACGCGGCTCCGCAGCCTCCCGCGACGCCCCCGACCGAGCCGTTGCCTCAGCAGCAACCTTCTATGGGCCAGCAGGTTCCTCCCGCGCAGCCCCAGCCGCAGCAACCGATGTACGGCGCTCCGCAGCCTCAGCCGCAGGCTTTCTACCCGCCTGCTCCGCTCATGCAGCTCACCGGCGGCATGAAGTTCGCTTGGCTTGTGGTGGGCGCCTTGCTGGGCATTCCGGGTATCATCATCGCTTGGCTTGTGAACGTCGACAAGATGCCGCAGGTGAAAAGCGATGCCCTCAAGTTCGCCATCATCGGTTTCGTCATCTGGATCGTGCTGCAGTTCATCTTCGGCATGATCGTGTTCGGAACCATCTCGGCCGCGATGTACGGGCTGATGAACTCGGTGGATATGGGCTCCTACAACTACGGCTACCACGGATCTTGGTAATCGACCGGATAAATCTGTAAATCGCTTCACATTGGAAGAGCCCAGCGGGGCTCTTCCTTTTGCGTGCTAAAGCGAGTGGTACAATTGTGAGCGATTTCCAGGGTCCGTGCGGGGAAGCGCGGGCGCCAGAGACCCACCGCACAAAGGAGCACACATGCCACGTCCCATGACCATGGCGGAGAAGATCCTCGCCGCCCATGCGGGGCTCGACGAAGTGGAGCCGGGTCAGCTGATCGAATGCGATCTCGACCTCGTGCTGTCCAACGACGTCACCGCCCCCATTGCCGTCAAAGAGTTCCGCAAGATCGGCGTCGAGAAGGTGTTCAATCCTACGAAGATCGCTCTCGTCCCCGATCACTACGTCCCCAACAAGGACATCAAGAGCGCCGAGCAGGCCAAGATCGTGCGCGATTTCGCGCGCGAGCAGGGTATCACCCACTACTACGAGGTGGGCTGCATGGGCGTCGAGCATGCGCTGCTCCCCGAGCAGGGCGTCGTCGGCGCGGGCGACCTCATCATCGGCGCGGACAGCCACACCTGCACGTACGGCGCGCTGGGCGCGTTCGCCACGGGCGTGGGCTCCACCGACGCCGGTGTGGGCTACGCCACCGGCAAGGCGTGGTTCAAGGTGCCCGAGTCTCTGCTGTTCAAGATCGAGGGCGAGCTGGCTCCCGGCGTCACCGGCAAGGACGTCATCCTGCACATCATCGGCATGATCGGCGTGGACGGCGCGCTCTACCAGGCCATGGAGTTCACCGGCAGCGCCATCCGCGCCATGGACATGGACGAGCGCATGAGCATCTCGAACATGGCCATCGAGGCGGGCGGCAAGGCCGGGCTCATCGAGGTCGACGACGTGACGCGCGCCTACCTGGACGGCCGCACCGAGCGCCCCTACACCGAGTACCATTCCGACGCGGACGCGACGTATGCGAAGGTGTACGAGATCGACGCCGCCTCCATCGTGCCCACCGTGTCGTTCCCGCACCTGCCGTCGAACACGCGCCCGGCCGCCGAGGCGCGCGACGTCAAAATCGATCAGGCCGTCATCGGCAGCTGCACGAACGGCCGCATCGCCGACATGCGCCAGGCCGCCGACGTGCTGCGCGGCCGCACGGTGCATCCCGACGTGCGCTGCATCGTGATCCCCGCCACGCAGGCGGTGTATCGCCAGTGCATGGAGGAAGGCCTCATGGACGTGTTCCTCGACGCGAACTGCGCCGTGTCCACGCCTACGTGCGGCCCCTGCCTGGGCGGCTACATGGGCATTCTCGCCGCAGGCGAGCGCGCCATCGCCACGACGAACCGCAACTTCGTCGGCCGCATGGGCGACCCCACCAGCGAGGTGTACCTGTCCTCGCCGGCCATCGCCGCGGCAAGCGCCGTGCTCGGCCACATCGGCCTGCCGGAAGACCTGGACTAGGAGGAGCTGCGATCATGCAATTCAAAGGAACCGCGCACCGCTACGGGCGCGACATCGATACCGACGTCATCATCCCGGCCCGCTACCTGACCACGTCCGATCCGGCGGAGCTGGCGAAGCACTGCCTGGAGGATCTCGACACGTCGTTCGTCGAACGCGTGCAGCCGGGCGACATCATCGTGGCCGACGAGAACTTCGGCTGCGGCTCGTCGCGCGAGCATGCCCCCATCGCCATCAAGGCGGCGGGCGTCGACGTCGTCATCGCCAAGAGCTTCGCGCGCATCTTCTACCGCAACTCCATCAACACGGGCCTCGCCATCATGGAGTGCCCCGAAGCGGTGGACGCCATCAGCCAGGGCGACGTGGTGTCGGTGGATGCCGATACGGGCGTCATCGTGGACGAGACGACGGGCCAGACGTACCAGGCTCAGCCGTTCCCCCCGTTCATCCGCGAGATCATCGAAGCCGGCGGCCTCATCAACCGCACGAAGGCGAAACTTGGCGAGGAGTAGATCAATGACCAGGACCTATAACATCTGCCTGCTTCCCGGCGACGGCATCGGCCCCGAGATCATCGCCGAGGGCGTCAAGGTGCTGGACGCGGTGGGCGCGAAGTACGATACGGCGTTCTCCTACACCGAGGCGCTGCTGGGCGGGTGCGCCATCGATGCGTGCGGCACCGCGCTGCCGGACGAGACGCTGCGCGTGGCCGAATCGTCCGACGCCGTGCTGCTGGCGGCGGTCGGCGGTCCGAAGTGGGATACCACCGACCCCGCGAAGCCGCGTCCCGAGCAGGGCCTGTTGGGCATCCGCAAGGCGTTGGGCCTGTACACGAACCTGCGTCCCGTGCAGATCTTCGCCGCGTTGGCCGACGCGTCCACCCTCAAGCCCGAGATCGTGGACGGCGTGGACATGATGATTGTCCGCGAGCTGACGGGCGGCTTGTACTTCGGCCGCCGCGAGCGTTTCTACGACGAAGAAGGCTGCGGCTCGGACGGCGCCGCCGGCCAGCGCGCCTACGACACGTTGGAATACCGCGAGTACGAGGTGGAGCGCATCGCGCGCCAGGCGTTCGAAGCCGCGCGCAAGCGCCGTAACAAGGTGACCAGCGTCGACAAGGCGAACGTGCTGGAAACCAGCCGCATGTGGCGTGAGATCGTGCACCGCGTCGGCTCAGAGGAATACCCCGACGTGGAGCTCGAGGACCTGCTCGTGGACAACACGGCCATGCAGCTGATCAGCCGCCCTGTCGACTTCGACGTGGTGGTGACCGAGAACATGTTCGGCGACATCCTGTCCGACGAGGCCGCCCAGATCACCGGCTCGCTGGGCATGCTGGCCAGCGCCAGCCTCGGCGACGGCACCGCCCTCTACGAGCCCAGCCACGGCAGCGCGCCCGACATCGCGGGACGCGGGATCGCGAACCCGCTCGCGCAGATCCTGTCCGTCGAGATGATGCTGCGCTATAGCTTCGACATGGGCGAGGCCGCCGACGACATTCGCCGCGCGGTGACCGCCGTGCTCGACGAGGGCTGGCGCACCGGCGACATCAAACAGTCCGACACGCCCGCCGACAAGCTGGTCGGCACGGCGCAGATGGGCGATCTCGTGGTGTCGCGTTTGTAGCGCGTTCCTTGCAAAGTAAAAAAGAAGCGCCCTGAACGGGCGCTTCTTTTTTGTCAGCGGTCTCGTTTACGGCTTCGGTCCCTTCGATACGACGATGACCACCTTGCCTTCTTGCACGCTTTGGCTGATCACCGTGCCTTCCGGAACCGTGTCGGAGTACTCCTCGATGTAGCCCGCCTTGTAGCCGTTCAGTATCTGGATGGCTTCCTCGAAGGTCTTGCCCACGGCGCTTGGAGCCGAGTTCACGTCCTTCTCGCGGCTTTCGCCGTCCTCGTCCTTCTCTTCTTCCACCTTCTTGCCCAGCTTGTTCTTCTGAGCGATGTTGTACGGGTTGTTGTACGGCGGATCCGCGACGGTGGGGAAGTTCTCGATGGCCTTGCCGCTGGTCGCCCGATCCATGAAGTCCTTCCATAGCGCGTTCGCCGTGAGCCCGTGGTCGGTCTCAATAGCGCCGGACGGGTCGCCGATCCAAGCCGCGCACGACAGGCTGGGCGTATAGCCCACCAGCCAGTGGTCGGTGAACGAGCTGGCGGTGCCCGTCTTGCCTGCAACCGGCTGCCCGCTGTTCAACCGCGCCGACGTGGCCGTGCCGTTGCTCTGCGTGAACACCGTTTCCAACACCTTCGTCGTGGCGGCGGCGACCTTCTCGTCCAACACGCGTTCGCCGGTGTCGCTCTCCTCCTGAGGCCAGATGACGTTGCCGTCGCGGTCGAGGATCTTTGTGATCACCGTGGGCTCGCGTTTCACGCCGCCGCTGGCCAGCGTGGCGTAGGCGCTCGCCATCTCCAACGGATTGACGTCGGCCACGCCCTCGGTTGCGGTGTACACGGGCTGCATGGGGGAGGTCACGCCCAGGCGGCTGGCCATCTCGGTAGTGGATGCCTGGCCGATGGAGTTCGACAGGCGCAGGTAGCCGGTGTTCGACGAGATGGCCGTCGCGCTTTGGATCGTCTGGATGCCGTAGTCGTTGCCGTTGAAGTTCTCGAAGTCCTCGGGTGCGCCATCCTGTCCCTTCTTGAGGGGAGAGGTGCAATCGACCAGCGTCTGAGGCGAGATGCCCTGTTCGATGGCTGCGGCCAACGTGAACGCCTTGAACGTCGATCCGGCCTGGCGTCCCGTTCCGCCGTCGCCCGTGGCGATGTTCACCTGGCTTTCCCCTTCGCCTTGGCCGTACGGCACTCCGCGCGTCATCGCCTTCACTTGGCCGGTTGCCACGTCGATGGCTACGATGGAGGCGTCCAAGTTGTCGGCCATGTTCGCGCGCTGGTTGTCCACCGCCGCCTGCGCCGCGTCCTGCAGCTCGGGGTCGAGCGAGGTGTAGATGGTCAGTCCGCCTTTGAACAGGTCGGCATACGAGCATCCGTAGGGGTTGTTCTCGTCGAACAGCAACGAACGCACGTAGCTGGTGAAAAAGGGATAGGCGTAGATGCCGTCGGCTGGTGCGTCGGGCGCCGGGTTCAGCCCCAGCTCCTCGGCTTGGGCATCGTCGTGCTCCTGCTGCGTGATGTCGCCGGCCGACAGCATGCGGTCGAGCACCACGTTGCGGCGCGCCAGGCAGGCGTCCGGGTACACCTTGGGATTAAGATAGGTGGGCGACTGCGGGATGCCTACGAGCGTGGCGGCCTGCGCGAGCGTCAGGTCGAGCGCCGACACCTGGAAGTAGTTCTGCGCGGCCGCTTCGATGCCGTAGCAGCCGTCCCCGTAGTTGATGATGTTCAAGTACTTGACCAGGATGTCGTCTTTGCTGAAGCGTTTCTCCAAATCGATGGCCAGCTCGGCCTCGCGGATCTTGCGCTCGAAGGAGATGTCGGTCGCCTCTTCGGACAACACGGTGTTGCGCACGAGCTGTTGGGTGATGGTGGAAGCGCCTTCCAGGTCGCCGCCGCGCAGGTTGTTGACGAAGGCGCGCGCGATACCGGGGATGTCCACGCCTTCGTGCTCGTAGAAACGCACGTCCTCGGTGTCGACGGTGCCTTCCAGCACGTATGGGCTGATCTCCTCGTACGTTACCGGATCGCGCTTTTCCAGCTGGAACTCCGCCAGCAACGTGGCTTCGTCGCCTGCGTACATCACAGATTCGCGGGATGTGTTGGTGAAGTCGGTGTCCTCGATGCTGGGGAGGTTCTTCGTCCAGCCTTCCATGACGCCGAGGGCGCCCTGAACTCCTGCGTAGCCGACGAAGCAAAGGGCTGCCACCGTGACGAGGAGGCCCCATTTCACCGCATGGGTGCGCATTTCGCGCTGTTTTCTCCGTATTTTCATCGTTCGACTATACTACCATAGCGCTGATACCGAACCGTAACGTTCGGTCGGATAACCCCGGAACTCTCTACACCAGCTCGCATCCTGTTCGAAAGGGTGCAAAACGTACGGCTATATATAGGTAAGGATCTACCATGTCTCATGCCATCGAACTGCTCGCGCCCGCCGGCAACGCCGCGGCGCTTCGTGCCGCCGTGCGCGGCGGGGCCGACGCCGTGTATTTGGGCCTCGACTCGTTCAACGCCCGCCGCGGAGCCGACAACTTCACGCTTGAGACACTGGCCGATGCCTGCGCCTACGCGCATCTGCGTGGGGTTCGCGTGTACGTGACGTTCAACACCGCCGTGCTGCCTTCCGAGGTGGCCCGTGCGCTCGAAACGGTGCGCCAGGCGTATCGCGCTGGGGCGGATGCCTTCATCGTGCAAGACATCGGCATCGCATCCGAGATCTCCCGCGCGCTCCCCGAAGCGCGACTGCATATATCGACGCAGATGAACACGCATAACGCGGCCGGCATCGAGGCGGCGGCGAGGCTGGGCGCCCAGCGCGTCACGCTGGCACGCGAGCTGTCCGTCCTCGAGATCGCCCATCTCGCCGAGGTGGCCGACGGCTACGGCATGGAGGTGGAGTCGTTCGCTCACGGCGCGCTGTGCGTGTGCTACTCCGGCCAGTGCTTCATGTCGTCGCTCATCGGCGGCCGTTCGGCGAACCGCGGGCTGTGCGCCCAGGCGTGCCGTCTGCCCTACACGCTGCACAACGTGGCGCTGCGCAAGAACCTGCCCGCGCCGGGCGAGCATCTGCTGTCCCCGCAGGACCTGTGCGCCATCGACTTGCTGCCCGAACTGGTGGAAGCGGGCGTCACGTCGTTCAAGATCGAGGGTCGCATGAAGTCGCCCGAGTACGTGTTCGCCGTCACGCAGACGTACCGCGCCGTACTCGATCGCACGCTGGCCGAGCGCGCTGCGGGAAGCGGCAAGGACGTGCGGGCCGCCGAAGACGAGCATCGCACCCTGGCCGAGGCGTTCTCCCGCGGGTTCACCACGGCCTACCTGGAGAACCAGCGCGGCAACGACATCATGAGCTACGGGCGCCCGAACAACCGCGGCGTGTTCGTGGGTCGCGTGACGTCGGCGAAGAACGGCGTCGCCACCGTCGCGGCCGAGCGGCCGCTCGCACCGGGCGACGTGTTGGAGTTCTGGACGAACAAGGGTCACTTCGCCTACACGCTCGACCAGGTGTCTCTCGACAAGCAAGGCAATGTTCGCATGGCGCCCGACCGTCCGGTGGGGAAGGGCGACCGCGTGTTCCGCGTCCGCAGCGCCGAAGCGGCGTTTGAAGACGACGTATTCGAGCCGCGCGTCGCGGTGACGGGTCGCGTGGTGCTGCGCATCGGCCAGCCGCTGCGCGTAGAGTTCTCGCTGGCGCCGAGCGCTGCAGCGCGTCATCCTGAGCGCAGCGAGGCGCAGCCGAGCGAAGTCGAGGGATCCCGTGCGGCGACAGCCCATACCCCCCCGATCGGCGCAGCCGAAGGCGTTGCGATCGAGCCCGCGCGTACGAAGCCGGTGACGGTCGACGACGTGCGTGCGCATGTCGATCGCCTGGGTCAAACTCCGTTTCTGCTAGAATCGCTCGAGGTCGAACTCGACGAGGGTGTGGGTATCGGCTTCTCGCAGCTGCACCGCGTGCGCGCCGCCGCGCTCGACGACCTTGCGCAGCAGCTGCTCGCGCCCACGCGCAACCGTGCGTTGCCGCGTGTGCGGGAGCGCACGGCGCTTGCGCCCGCGCGCCCGCGCGGCGTGCGCATCGCGGCGTGGGCCACGAATCCTGCCTGCGCACGCGCGGCGAAGCGGGCAGGCGCTGACATCATCTACGTGCCTGCGCTCAACTACAAGCGCGGCGAGGCCGTGGTGGCGGGCCAACGTTCTGCCACTGCAGAGCAAGCGGGCTATCCGAAGCAGGCCGTCGTGGCGCTGCCAACTGTTGAACACGACCAGGTTCCGGGCACGCGCGAGGCGGCCATCGACTTCGATCCTTGGCGCTACGTCAAGCCAGGCAAGCCTGTGCTCGTGGAGAATCTGGCCGGCCTCGTGCGCGCCGCCGAGCTGGGATGCGAGGTCGAAGTAGGGCCGCACATCCCCATCACGAATCCGCTATCGCTCGCAGCGGCCGCCGAGCTGGGAGCGCGCCGGGTGTGGCTGTCGCCCGAGCTCACGCTGGGCCAGATCGCCGACATCGCCGAAGATGCACCGGTTGAGCTAGGCCTTACCATCATCGGCGCCCAAGAGCTCATGGTCACCGAGCACTGCCTGCTCATGAGCCAAGGCCCCTGCGACGAGAACTGCGCCGAGTGTCCGCGCCGCAAGAGCCCGCATTTTCTGCGCGATCGCAAGGACTACGAGTTCCCGGTCGTCACCGACGCGCTCGGCCGCAGTCACTTGTTCAACGGTGTTCAGCTCGATGTGGCCCAGACCCTGCCCGACCTCATCCATGCGGGCGTCACGTCGTTCCTGGTGGATACCACGCTCATGAACGTCGAGGAGACCACGAAGGCCGTGCAGCGCGCCGTCCGAGCGCGCAACGTGGCCCACGCCGACGGCAACGCCATCGCCAAAACCCCCGGCACCACCAGCGGTCATCTATTCAGGGGCGTTTCCTAGGCTCTTCCCGCCATCCCGAACGAGCCTTCCCACCCCGCCATCCTGAGCGAGCGCAGCGAGTCGAAGGATCCCGTGCGGCGACAGCTGAATCGTTGACAGCTGATCCCGTGAGAGATTCTTCGACTCCGCTCATCTCGATGGCGGGCGCGCCGTTCGCACGGCTCCTCCTTGCTCCCTATGGTAGAATCATGAGCTACGTGTATAGAGAGGAAGAGAAGACCATGCTTTCCGCGGAAGAACAACTGCACACCATCGCTTCCGGCGCAGCGCAGATCGTGCCGGAGAGCGCGCTGCTCGAGAAGCTCAAGCGGGGCACGCCGCTCAACATCAAGCTGGGCGTCGATCCCACTGCTCCCGATATCCATCTCGGCCATGCCGTGCCGCTGCGCAAGCTGCGCCAGTTCCAGGATCTCGGCCACGGCGTGACGCTCATCATCGGCGACGGCACCGCGCTCATCGGCGATCCGTCGGGTCGCAACACCACGCGTCCGCAGCTCACGTCCGAGCAGATCAAGGCGAACGCCCAAACCTACGTCGACCAGGCGTTCAAGATCCTCGACCCCGAGAAGACCGCCCTGCGCTACAACTCCGAGTGGCTGCTTTCGCTCAACATGGAGGACCTGCTGAAGCTGGCCAGCAACTTCACGGTGGCCCGCATCCTCGAGCGCGACGACTTCCACAAGCGCTACACCAACAGCCAGCCCATCAGCCTGCACGAATTCCTCTACCCGCTCATGCAGGCCTACGACTCGGTCGTCATCAAAGCCGATGTCGAGCTGGGCGGCACCGACCAGCTGTTCAACCTGTTGGCGGGTCGCGAGCTCATGGAGAAGATGGGAATGGAGCCGCAGGTGTGCCTCACGTTGCCCTTGCTCGAGGGCACTGACGGCGTGCAGAAGATGTCGAAGAGCTACGGCAACTACATCGGCCTCACCGACGAGCCTGCCGATATGTTCGGCAAGGTCATGTCCATTCCCGACGAGCTCATGGTGAAGTACTATCGTCTCGCCTCGGCGCTGCCGGTCGATCAGATCGACGAGATCGAGCGCGGTCTGGCCGCCGACGAGCTGCATCCGAACAAGGTGAAACGCGCGCTGGCGAAGAATATCGTAGCCGCGTATTACGACGAGGCGGCGGCGCAGGCGGCCGAGGAGCAGTTCGACCTCGTGTTCAAACAGCATGCCGTGCCGGACGACATCCCCGAGTTCGCAGCCGACCTCACGCCCAACGACGACGGAACCGTGTACCTGGCGAAGCTTTTGGCCGATGCGAGCCTGGCTGCAAGCGCCGGCGAAGCGCGTCGTCTTATCGACGGCGGCGGTGTCAAGGTGAACGGCGAAGCGCTGCCTGCGAAGTCCTACAACGTGGATCCTGCGCTGCTCGCGGGCGCGACGCTGCAGGTGGGCAAGCGAAAGTTCGTGAAGCTGGTGTAGCCCGTTTCCTCGAATCGTGTAATAATCGGCAGGCGGCTTTCGGGCCGCCTGCTTTGCTTCTGGAAAAGTTTTTGAAAATATTTGCAAGGATTCGCGCCCCTCGTTCGTTTTGCATATGAAGGACGAAGCGAACGACAACAGGAGGATCGACCGAAATGAAGAAGAACGTGATCGCAATCGTGGCAGCTGTGGCTCTCGTGCTGCTCGCCGTGCCCACCATCGCATTCGCCAACGGCATGCAGCAAACTTGGTGTCCGTCCGGCGGAGCCGGGTCGCTCGCTCATCATGCGATGCGCGCAGCGGGAGACAGCGACGCCGGCGCGACGGTCGGCGCGGCTATCGCCACCGTGCGCGGCGAGTACGTTGATCTCGACAACGACGGCGTGTGCGACAACTACGGCACCGGCAACGGCACCGGAGGTCAGGGATCGTGCGCCGGCTACGTCGACGCCGACGGCGACGGCGTGTGCGACAACTACGGCGCGGGCCAGGGGTCGCGTTCTGGCTACGTCGACGCCGACGGTGACGGAATCTGCGACAACTACGGCAACGGCTATGGCTGCGGTAACGGGCAGGGCAACGGCAACGGCTACGGTCCTGGCAACGGCAACGGCGCCGGCTACGTCGACGCCGACAATGACGGCGTGTGCGACAACTACGGCGCGGGTAACGGTCGCGGCCATCACGGCATGCGCCGCTAGCGAAAGCGGGCGGTGCGCGTGCGATCGGCAGGAGACATCGAGAGGGCGATAGAGCGGCACGGCGATGCGGTATGGCGCGTCGCCGTGCTGTACTTCCACGCTCACGCCGACGCCCAGGATGCCTTTCAGGACGCGTTTTTGAAGTACGCGCTTGCCGATCAGGTGGCGTTCAACGACGACGAGCACTGCAAGGCGTGGCTCATTCGGGTGACCGCCAACGTATGCAAGGATATGCTCAAGGCCGCATCCCGTCGCGCGGTGTCGCTCGACGACGCGGTTTGCGCAGCCTCGAACGACCCGGCCACGCAGCCCGCATCATTCTCCAGCGAGGTGGTGGACGCCATGCGTTCCCTTGACGATCCCCCTCGCACTCCCTTGTATCTTTCTCTGTACGAGGGTTATACCGCTCCGGAGATCGCGCAGATGGTGGATGCTCCCGTGAACACGGTGTACTCGTGGCTCGCGCGAGGCAAGAAGCAATTGCAGGAGGTGCTGTCATGACCGACCTCGATACGCGGGTGCGCCAGGCGTTCGATAACGTGACCGTTCCCGACGACGTGAAGCGTGGCACCCTTACCTATATAGCAAGCATTGCGGAGGCGTCTGGCGTTTCGGCGGAAACGGCTCCCGCAAGCGCTGCCGCACCGCGCAAGCACGCCCGCGCGCGCATCATTCCTCTGCGTCGTGCCGCTGCGGCGCTCGCCGCGTGTCTCGCACTGGCTTTCGCGGGATTCGGAGGCTTCGCGTACGCGCAGCCCACTACCTATGTAGGCATTGATGTCAACCCTTCCATCGAGCTTGGGGTCAACCGGTTTGGCATCGTCGTTCGGGTCGAGGCGCTCAACGGCGATGGGGAGTCATTGCTCGATGCCGTGTCGCTTACGGGTCGCGGGTATGCGGACGCTCTCAGCCTCCTCACGCAAAGCGATGCGTTCTCGCCCTATGCGCAAGAGGACTCGTACATTGAGATCAGCGTCACTTCCGACGATGCACGACAGGCGGAGGCTATCCGCCAGCAGAGCGACGCATGCCTGAGCGCGCTTCCCTGCCGCGGCTCCTGCCATGCCGTCGACGAGGGAACGCGCGAAGCCGCCGTCTCTGCAGGCATGGGCGTCGGCCGCTACCGCGCCGCTCTCGAGCTCGTTGAGCTCGACCCCAGCGTGACGCTTGAAGAATGCGCGAGCCTTTCCATGCGTGAGCTGCGCGACAGAATCGCGGCGCTTTCCTCAGGGGACAGCGAAGGAAGAGGCTCAGGGAACGGACAGCACGGCCATGGTGGCGGTGGGGGACAGCACGGCAAAGGGAATCGATAATCAACCGGTATGTGTGGCACTCGTGGAGGGTGCCACGTTTTTTTGCCGGCGTTATTAGATCTTTACCTGGGGTTTTGCCAATCCGAGCAAAAAAAGTTTGAGATTTTGCAAAATTACCCATTGCCTTACGTACACCTTACGGGTAATATACAAAACCCGCGTTTGAGGAAAGCGCGGAACGGATCTCTCCTGAAGCACCAAAGAGATAAGCAATCTCCGAACGGCTTCAAAGAATTTTGAAAAAAGTTCTTGACAGGAAAGAAACGATACAGTAAAGTATTTCCTCACGCGCTTGAAACAAACAAGCGCAGCGGGATCCGAAAGGATACTGCAGAACCTTGAAAACCGGATACTGAACAGCGAAGAAGAGAAAAGCCAAGCAAACGATTCTTGCGAACGGAAACCCGGCCCGAGCGCGCACCCTCAAGACGGGGGGCGGGCGAGGGCCGAAACCAAGATCGGACTTCAGCGGGAAGCGATTCCCGCCTCTTAAACGGAGAGTTTGATCCTGGCTCAGGATGAACGCTGGCGGCGTGCCTAACACATGCAAGTCGAACGATGAAACCGCCCTCGGGCGGACATGAAGTGGCGAACGGGTGAGTAACACGTGACCAACCTGCCCCTTGCTCCGGGACAACCTTG